>NZ_JBHVPG010000039.1:0-88379 GCF_042887545.1 Streptomyces sp. NPDC057939 | reverse complement strand
GACCTCACCCTGCTGGGCTCGGTGGTCGCCGGGCTCACCTACTGGGCCATGGCCCGGCGCGTGCCCTCGTACGCCCCGGCCGCCTGACGCGGCCCCCTTCCCTCCCACCCCCTGCACAGGAGCACCACCCCATGGCACAGCAGCCCTTCCCCGCAGACCTGCTGCTCACCGGAGCCCGCATCCACACCGTGGACGCGGAGCTGCCCGAGGCGGAGGCCCTCGCCGTGCACGACGGCCGGATCGTCTGGGTGGGCCCCGACACCGGGGCCGACGCCTGGGCCGGTCCGGACACCGAGCGCATCGACGCCGGCGGGAAGCTGGTCCTGCCCGGCTTCATCGACGCCCACAACCACGTCCGGCTCGGCTCCGACGACGCCTGCGTCCAGCTGGCCGGGGTACGGACCCTGGACGCCATCCTCGACCGCATCGGGACCTGGCACGAGGCCCACCCCGACGCCCCCTGGATCGAGGCCGAGGCCTTCGACTACTCCGCCATCCCCGGCGGCCGGATGCCCTGCGCCGCCGACCTCGACCCGGTCACCGGCGACACCCCCGCGATCGTCCTCTCGTACGACGTGCACACGGCCTGGCTGAACACCGCCGCCATGCGCCGCCTGGGCGTCACCCGCGAACGCACGGACCTGCCGTTCGGCACCGCCGCCGTGGACCCGGCGACCGGCGAGCCCACCGGCTTCGTCAAGGACTTCGCGATCAAGGGACTCTCCCGGGACGGCCACCGCGCGCTGCGCGACCTCGGCGTGCCGTGGGCCTCGCCCGACCGGCAGTACGGGCGCCTCGCCAAGAGCCTCGACGACGCCATCGGCTTCGGCATCACCACCGTCGTGGAACCGCAGAACTCCCTCGACGACCTCGAACTGTACGAGCGGGCCCGCGCCGAGGGCCGGCTGCGCTCGCGGATCGTCGCCGCGCTGTTCCACCCGCGCGGCACCACGGAGGAGGAACTCGACGCCTTCGCGGCCGCCGCCCGCAGGTACGCCGGGGACCGGCTGCGGGTGGGCCCGCTCAAGCTGTACATCGACGACGTGGTGGAGCCCCGCACGGCCGCCCTGCTGGAGCCGTACACCGGCTGCGGCAAGCACCGGGGCGAGACCTTCTACCCGGCCGAGGAGTTCGCGGAGCTGCTGGCCGGGCTGGACGCGCGGGGCTTCCAGTGCTTCGTCCACGCCACCGGCGACCGGGGCATCCGCACGGTCCTCGACGCGGTGGAGCACGCCCGCACGGTCAACGGCCCGCGCGACGCCCGCCACCAGGTCGTGCACGTCGAGTGCCTGGACCCGGCGGACGTGCCCCGCTTCGCGGAGCTGGGCGTGGTCGCCTGCATGCAGCCCCGGCACTGCGCCCCGGAGATCGCGGGCCCCGGCCAGGACTGGGCGGAGAACGTCGGCGAGGACCGCTGGCACAAGGCCTGGCCGATGCGGAGCCTGCACGAGGCGGGAGCCGTGCTGGCCTTCTCCAGCGACTGGAACGTGGCCGAGATGGATCCCATGGTCGGCATCTACACGGCGGTCACCCGCCGCCCGCTGGACGGCGGGGACCCGTGGCAGCCGGCCGAGACGGTGGACGTGCGGACGGCCGTGTACGGCTACACGATGGGCTCCGCCCACGCCAACTTCCTGGAGGCCGACCGGGGTTCACTGACCGTGGGCAAGGCCGCCGACTTCGTCGTCCTGTCCCGCGACATCCTCGCCATCGCCCCGGAACGCATCCCCGGCACGGTCGCCGAGACGGTGGTGGTGGCGGGCGAGGTGGTCCACCGGATCGGCTGACGCCGGTCCCGGGCCCTTCGTAGGGTGGAGCGCTGCCGGCGCGGCAGCGCTCTTCGGGGGGCGGGGACGATGGAATTGTTGATCGAGGCGGCACTGACGGTGCCGCTCATATGCGCCGTGGCACTGGCGGGGTGGCTGACGCGCAGGACGGTGGCCCGCCGGGCCGAGGCGCGGACGGCGTCCGCCGCCGGCGGCGCGGTCGTGCCGATCCCCTGCCGGGCGCGGTGGCGGCAGGGCGCCCGACGGCGGATCTTCGGGTACGGGAAGCTCGGCCCCGGCGCGGACGGCACGGGCGCGGTCTTCAAGGCCCCGCTGCGCAGGGCCGTCGTGCTGCCCTGCGGCGGCCGGGCCGCCGCCCGGACCGGCCTGCGCCCGGGCATGCACATGCTGGAGTACCGGGCCCCCGACGGCCTGCGCATCGACTTTTGGGTCCACGACGCGGAAATCGACCGCGCCGCCCGCATTTTGCGGATCCCGGACCCGGCCGACTTCCACTGACCCGGGGACCGGGCACGGCTCAGGTCTCGGGGTGCTCCTCGGGGGCGAGGAAACGGCCCATCGGCAGCACCTGGCGGCCCCACGTGCTCGCCATGATCTGCCCCGCCAGCAGGTACGTCGCCCCGAGCGCGGCCAGCAGCCCGCTCCAGCCGGTGATCCGGTTCCAGATCACCGAGCCGGTGAAACCGCTGATCGTCATCGCGACGAACACGACGAGGACGCAGGTGAACGTGGACAGCAGCACCAGGTGGATCCGCCAACTGCCGAGCCACAGGACGAACACCACGAACACCCAGGGCAGCGTGAACAGCCCGCTGACGTCCCCGCGCAGCGCCGGATCGGTGGCCGGCAGCACCCACTGGATCAGGCAGGCCTTCGCCATCCAGAAGAGTCCGAAACCGCCGAAGACGGTGGCGTGCCAGGTGTCGCCGCGCTGTGCCTGGAACAGCCCCGCCAGCAGCTGGGCGAGCCCGCCGATGAAGAAGCCGACCAGCGGCAGCACCGAGTGGCCCAGCTCCTCGGGGAAGACGCCCGCGTCGATCCCGGTGGCGATGACGGTGACCACGATGAACCCGGTGAGACCGAGCGCGCCCAGCTGCGCCTGGGCGCTGGGCTCCATCCGTTTGACGGAGACGGCCTGCGCTGCCGGGCCCTGACGGTTGCGGAAGACCGGGGTGTTCACCGCCCCGGGGTTCCGTCGTCGGCGAACCGGGCGACGGAGGGCGAGTCGTCGGGGAGCCCGCTGCCCACGGCGGCTCCCGGCCTGCCCTTGCGGAAGATCGCGCAGGCGAGCGTGACCGCCGAACCGACCACCGCCCAGGCCGCCAGCACCAGCATCGGGGTGCCCGCTCCGTTGCCCTTGAAGTAGGCGATGGAACGCGCGGCGTAGGTGCCCGCGCCCGGTGGCAGGGCCGGACCGATGGTGCTCCAGAACGGCGGGAGCAGCGGGTACGGGTAGGCGCCTCCCGCGCTCGGATTGCCGAACACGACGACCAGCAGGATCGCCAGGCCGATGCCGACGACGCCCGCCAGCCCCTGGAAGGCCAGGGTGATCGCGCCGACCGCGAAGACGACCAGGGTGCCGAGGCCCCACAGGCCCATGAGGGAGCCGGGCAGCGCGTCCAGGACCGGGCCGGCGATGACCGCGCCGAGCAACCCGGCGGCGATCGCGTACGCGAGGAGCGCGCCGAGCCGGATGACGGCGCGGGCGGAGTTCGCGGGCCGGGCGCCGGCGCTGATCGCGAGGATCGCGGCGCACAGGTACCCGCCGACGCACCAGCCGACGACGAGGTAGAAGGAGCTCAGGCCGCGTCCGTCACCCGCGGCGGACGGGGCCACGTCGGTGACCCGGACGGTACGGCCCTGGCTCTTCTCGGCGAGGCCGACGACCTCCTCGATGGCCTGGGAGAGGGCGGCTCCGGCGCCTCCCGCGACGAGCAGCCGGTCGGTGGTGCCCTCGGGGTCGACGACCAGGGCCCCGTCCACGTCGCGGTTCTGGATCAGCCGGACGGCGTCCACCTCGTTCGTGGCCACCCGGGTGTCGAGCGGCTTGCCGGGCAGGCCGTCGAGCTGTTGCGCGGTCCGCTGGGCGAGCGGCGCGGAGGGGGCGGCCACGGCGAGCGGGATCCCGCTGGGTTTCGGGTGGTGGAAGGCCCCGATGTAGGAGGTGATGAAGGCCAGCTGGAGGGCCAGTACGCCCAGGACCAGCAGGGCGGCCCGGGTGGTCACGGCGTCCTTGATCTCGGCGAGGAAGCTGCCGGGCGGGCCCGGGTCGGTGCTCGGGGTGGGCTGGGTCATGCCTCCCACGCTCGGCGTGTCGGGGGCGCGGCGCAGCAGGGGAGGACCGAACGGATGATCGAACAAGTGTTTCGCACGGGTATTCGAATTGCTCTATGGTGGAGAGCGGGGGACAGACCGAAGAGCCGGGGGGCATCGAAGGAAGCAGGAGGCCGCGGGTGCCCGGTTTTACGCATCTGCACACCGTCTCGGGGTTCTCCACGCGCTACGGGGCCTCCCACCCCGAGCGACTGGCGGAACGCGCCGTCGAGCGGGGCATGGACGCCCTCGCCCTGACCGACCGCGACACCCTCGCGGGCGCGGTGCGGTTCGCGAAGGCCGCGGCCGGAGCCGGCATCCGGCCCCTGTTCGGAGTGGACCTGGCGGTGGCCCCCGCGGCGTCGGCCGCCGGCACGTCCCCGGGGCTCCCGGCTTCCTCGGCGCCCGCGCCGTCCGGCCCGTCCCCGGTGTCCGCGTCGGCCGGTGTTCCGGTGGGCGAGGCCTCGTACCGGCGGCGCGTCCCGGTCAAGGGCGGGGCCTTCGTGGACGAGTCCGCCGCGCGCGCCGTCTTCCTGGCCCGGGACGGGGCCGCCGGCTGGGCCGAACTGTGCCGGATGGTCACCGCGGCCCACGCGGCGCACCGCGGCGCCGACCCGGGCGCGTCCGGCGCCGCCGTCGCCCCCGGGATCCGCGGCGACGGAGGCGACGGCGGTGGGGCCGACGGGGGCGCCGGCGTCCCCGTCCGCACCGGAACGCCGCTGCTGCCCTGGGACGCCCTGCGCGGCGACGGGGTGTTCGTCCTGCTCGGCCCCGGCTCCGAGGTCGGCCGGGCCCTCGCCGCGGGCCGCCCCGACCGCGCCGCCCGACTGCTCGCCCCCTGGCGGGAGGTCTACGGGGACTCCCTGCGCCTGGAGGCCGTCCACCACGGCCGCACCGGTACCGGACCGGGCTCGCTGCGGCTGGCCGCCCGTACGGTCGGCTTCGCCGCGCAGCAGGGCGTCCCGGCCGTCCTGACCAACGCCGTCCGGTACGCCGACCCGGGACTGGGCCCGGTCGCCGACGTCCTCGACGCGGCCCGCCGGCTCGTCCCCGTCGACCCCCGCGGCCCCCTCGACACCGGCGAACGGTGGCTCAAGGGCCCCGCCGCGATGGCCGAGGCCGCCGACCGGATCGCCGAGGCCGCCGGGCTGCGCCCCGCCGACGCCCGGCGCCTGCTCGCCCGTACCCGGGAGACCGCCGAGGCCTGCTCCGTCGACCCCGAGGACGACCTCGGCATCGGCTCCGTGCACTTCCCCGAGGCCCGCCTCGTCGGCGCCGCCCACCGCACCGCCCAGCGGGTCCTCGCCTCCCGCGCCGCGGCCGGCATGGTGCTGCGCGGCCATGCCGGCGACCGCGCGTACTGGGACCGGATGCACGAGGAGCTCGACGTCATCGCCCACCACGGCTACGCCTCGTACTTCCTGACGGTCGCCCAGGTCGTGGACGACGTGAGGGACATGGGCATCCGGGTGGCCGCCCGCGGCTCCGGCGCCGGCTCCCTGGTCAACCACCTCATCGGCATCGCGCACGCCGACCCCGTCGCGCACGGCCTGCTGATGGAACGCTTCCTCTCCAAACGCCGCCGGGTCCTGCCCGACATCGACATCGACGTCGAGTCCGCCCGCCGCCTGGAGGTCTACCGCCGGATCATCGCCCGCTTCGGCACCGAACGCGTCGCCACCGTCTCCATGCCCGAGACCTACCGGGTCCGGCACGCCATCCGCGACGTCGGCGCCGCCCTGTCCATGGACCCGGCCGCCGTCGACCGGCTCGCCAAGGCCTTCCCGCACATCCGGGCCCGCGACGCCCGCGCGGCCCTGGAGGAACTGCCCGAACTGCGTTCCGTCCGGGGGGAGTCGTACGGTCGTCTCTGGGACCTCGTCGAGGCGCTGGACGCACTGCCGCGCGGCACCGCCATGCACCCGTGCGGGGTGCTCCTCTCCGACGCCTCGCTGCTCGCCCGCACCCCCGTCGTCCCGACCAGCGGGGAGGGCTTCCCCATGTCCCAGTTCGACAAGGAGGACGTGGAGGACCTCGGCCTGCTCAAGCTCGACGTGCTGGGCGTCCGCATGCAGTCCGCGATGGCGCACGCGGTCGCGGAACTGCGCCGGGGGACCGGACGGGAACTCGACCTGGACGACCCGGCGCAGCTGCCGCCCGGCGACCCGGCGACGTACGAGCTGATCCGCTCCGCCGAGACGCTGGGCTGCTTCCAGATCGAGTCCCCGGGCCAGCGCGACCTGGTGGGGCGGCTGCAGCCCGCCACGTTCCACGACCTCGTGGTCGACATCTCGCTGTTCCGGCCGGGTCCGGTCGCCGCCGACATGGTGCGGCCCTTCATCGAGGCCCGGCACGGGCGGGCCCCCGTCCGCTTCCCCCACCCGGACCTGGCCGACGCGCTGGGGGAGACGTACGGGGTGGTCGTCTTCCACGAGCAGATCATCGAGATCGTGCACGTCATGACCGGCTGCGGCCGCGACGAGGCGGACCGCGTCCGGCGCGGGCTGTCCGACCCCGGCTCGCAGGCCCGGATCAAGGTCTGGTTCGCGGCCGCGGCCGCCGGGCGCGACTACTCGCCCGAGGTGATCGCCCGCACCTGGGAGATCGTGGAGGCCTTCGGCAGCTACGGTTTCTGCAAGGCGCACGCGGTGGCCTTCGCCGTGCCCACCTACCAGTCGGCCTGGCTCAAGACCCACCACCCGGCCGCCTTCTACGCCGGACTGCTGACCCACGACCCCGGGATGTATCCCAAGAGGCTGCTGCTGGCCGACGCCCGGCGCAGGGGGGTGCCCGTGCTCCCGCTCGACGTGAACCGGTCGGCGGCCGCCCACCGAATCGAACTGGTGTCCGGTCCGCCGGAGCGGTGGGGGCTCCGCCTCGCCCTCTCCGACGTCCACGGCATCAGCGGTGCCGAAGTCGGACGCATCGAGGCCGGCCGACCCTACGCCTCCCTGCGCGACTTCTGGGACCGGGCCCGCCCCGGCCGTCCCGTCGCCGAACGCCTCGCCCAGGTCGGCGCCCTGGACTGCTTCGGCGCGAACCGCCGTGACCTGCTGCTGCACTTGACGGAACTGCACGGCGCCCAGCGCGCCCAGCGCACCACGGGCACCCAACTCCCCCTGGAGGGAGGCAGGTCAACCGCCCGGGTCGGCCTGCCCGACCTCACCGACGCCGAACGGCTCAGCGCGGAACTCGGCATCCTCGGCATGGACACCTCGCGCCACCTCATGGGCGACCACCACGCCTTCCTCGCCGAACTCGGCGTCACCCCGGCCCGCCGGCTCCGGGACACCGACCACGGGCGGACCGTCCTGGTCGCCGGCGCCAAGGCCGCCACCCAGACCCCGCCGATCCGCTCCGGCCGCCGCGTCATCTTCACCACCCTCGACGACGGCACCGGCCTGGTCGACCTCGCCTTCTTCGACGACAGTCAGGAAGCCTGCGCGCACACCGTCTTCCACTCTTTCCTGCTCCTCGTACGAGGGGTCGTGCAGCGGCGCGGACCGCAGAGCCTCAGCGTGGTCGGAGCGGCCGCCTGGGACCTCGCCGCCCTCGCCGAACTGCGCGACCGCGGCGGCCTGGAAGCCGTCACCGCCCGGCTCGCCGAACCCCTGACCCGGGGCCCCGGCGACTCGGGCCGCCGCATCCACCTCCCGACCGGCTACGAGATGAACCCGTGGGCCGACCTCCGGCCGCCCGGCGAGGGCCCCGCGACCGGCCGCAAGCTGTGGCACTCCAGCCCGGGGAGCGCCGGATGACCGCGATCCTGCACGTCCGCTGCGCCCCCGGACTCCCCGAGCGGGGCTACCGCGACGTCCTCGACCTGCTCCGCGAGTTCTCCCCCCTCGTGCAGGCGCTGCCGCCGCGCGCCGCCCTGGTCCAGGCGCGCGGCGCCCAGCGGTACTTCGCCGCCGACGCCACCCGCATCGCCGAGGTCGTCCGGCTCCGCGCCGTGGCCCGGCTGGGCACCGACGTGCGCATCGGCGTCTCCGCCACCTGGGCCGTCGCCGCCACGGCCTCCGCGCGGATACCCGGACCCGGCGGGATCCTCGCCGTGCCCGAGGACGAGGTCACCGCGTTCCTCGAACCCCTCCCCGTGGAAGCGCTGCACGGACTCGGGGCCCGGCAGGCCGAAGCGCTCCGCGGGTACGGGCTGCACACGGTCGGGGCGCTCACCCGGGTGCCGTCCGGAGTCATCGAACGGATCCTCGGCAAACGGGCCGGCCGTACGGTCGCCGAACGCTCCCGCGGCGTCGACCCCCGCCCCGTCACCCCGCGCGACCTGCCCGCCTCCGCCGCCGTCCGCACCCGCTTCGCCCGCCAGGAACTCGACGGCCCCCACGCCCGGGCCGCCCTGCTCGCCCTCGTGGTCCGGCTCGGCGCCACCCTGCGCGAACGCCGCCAGGCCGCCCGGTCCCTGGCCCTGACCCTCCACTTCGCGGACGGCACCCGCTGGGAGAAGTCCCGTCGCCTCACCGAACCCTCCGGGCACGACGAGGACCTGCGCACCCTCGCGTACCGCCTGATGTGCGCGGCGGGACTCCAACGGGCCCGGCTGGCCGGCATGACGCTCCGCGCCGAGGACCTCACCTGCGCGGCCGCGGTCACCCGGCAGCTCTCCATGGACCCCGTCCGCGAATCCCGCCTCACCGTCGAGGCCGCCGTCGACCGGGCCAACGCCCGCTTCGGCCCGGGCACGGTCAGGCCGGCGTCCACCTTCGCGGCGGGTCACCTGCCCGGGGCGGTCGCGGCCTGACTCACAGGTCTTCGAGCATCAACCGGGCCGTTTCCGTGCGCAGCGAGGTGGTCTGGGCCTGGATCAGGTGGAACTGGGCCTCCCGGGAGAGCCGGCCCGCGGTGTGCCCGTACTGGATCGCGCGGCCACCCGCCACGGCGACGCAGGTCGCGGCGGCCCGCACGGCCAGGTCCAGCGAGGCCGCCCGCAGGGCGAGGCGCTCCGCCGTTCCCTCGCCCGGCGCGAGCTCGTCCCGCAACCCGTACGCCCGCGCCCGCAGCCGGGCCGTCCGCCGGGCGACCCGCAGCCCGAGGTCCTCGTACGGGGGCGACGCGAGCAGGAAGTCGGCCGTGGCCCGCAACTGGCCGAAGATCGCGGGCTGGGCGTCGGCGTTCTCCAGGTCGTACGCCCGGATCCAGCCGGCCCGCGGTTCCCGGCCCAGCACCCGGGCATCGGGCACGTGGACGTCGCGCAGCTCCACGGAAGCCGTGTGCGTACCGCCCATCGCCCACAGCGGGGCCCCCGCGGCGGCGGTCATGCCCCCGTCCGCAACGCGGTCGACCAGCGCCAGGACCACCTCGTCGGAGGCGGTGACGGCCCCGACGAACAGGGAGTCGGCCAGTTCCCAGCCGGTCACCCACGGCGCCCGGCCGGACAACCGCCAACCACCCGGCACCCGTTCGGCGGTGACGGGCGGGCGCGGGTGCCGCAGGAAGGCGAAGCCGGCCGTCGCCCGCCGCGCGCCCCCGGCCAGCGCCGGCAGCCACTCCTCGCGCAGCGCGCCGCCCACCGGACCGTCCGCCGCGAGCAGGGCCTTGGCCAACGGGACGTGCTGGGTCCACACGAACCAGGTCGACGGATCCACCGCCGCCAACACCTCGTGCACCTCCCGGGCCACCTGACGCGGCGTGAGTCCGCCCTCCGGCGCCGGTTCGTATCCGATCAACCCGTACGCCCCGCAGGCGGTCAGCGCCTCCAGGTGCGCGGCGGGCACCCCCTCCACGGCCGTCCGCTCCGCCTCGGGCCGCAGGACGCGCACCGCGGCCTCCGTGACGGCCGCGACGAGCGGATCGGCCGCCAGGTGCGCGGGAGCCGCGAGTTCGGTACCGGCGCCAGGGGCCCTCTGCATGACCGTGCTCATCTCGACCGGGGGTTCGGGGGCGTCCATTGTTCACGAGCGGTGCTGGAGAAGGGCTCGACACGCGATTTTTTACCGACGCGTAACTTCCCTGTCTTGCTACTCGCCCGTAATTTAGCGGCAGCAGCCCCACCTTGTGATCCGGATCACGGGACGAACCCCCACGCATTCCCCTTGACCCGCAAGGAGATCACACGATGCTGCCCTGGAGACGCCTGCTCCGCCCGCTGGCCGTCCTCACCCTCGCCGCCGCCGCACTCGTCGCCCCCACCGGCACGGCACAGGCCGCGACCACCACCAGCAGCGGCTGGAACAACTGGTCCTGCAAACCGTCCGCCGCGCACCCCCGGCCCGTCGTCCTCGTCCACGGCACCCTCGGCAACTCCGTCGACAACTGGCTCGGGTTCGCGCCGTACCTCGTCCACCGCGGCTACTGCGTCTACTCCCTGGACTACGGGCAGCTCCCCGGCGTGCCCTTCTTCCACGGCCTCGGCCCCATCGACAAGTCCGCAGGCCAGCTCGACGTCTTCGTCGACAAGGTCCTCGCCGCCACCGGCGCCCCCAAGGCCGACATCGTCGGCCACTCCCAGGGCGGCATGATGCCGCGCCACTACCTGAAGTTCCTCGGCGGCGCCGCCAAGGTCAACGCGCTCGTCGGCATCGCCCCCGACAACCACGGCACGACCCTTCTCGGCCTCACCAAGCTCCTCCCGTACTTCCCCGGGGCCGAGGACCTGATCAGCACCGCGACCCCGGGCCTCGCCGACCAGATCGCCGGGTCCCCCTTCCTCACCCGGCTCAACGCGGGCGGCGACACCGTCCCCGGCGTGAAGTACACCGTGATCTCCACCCGGTACGACCAGGTCGTCACCCCGTACCGGAGCCAGTTCCTCGACGGGCCCGACGTCCGCAACGTCGTGCTCCAGGACCTGTGCGCCCTGGACTTCTCCGAGCACGTCACCATCGCCCTGACCGACCGGCTCACCTGGCACGAGGCGCTGAACGCCCTCGACCCGGCCAACGCCGAACGGACCACCTGCGCGTCGGTCTTCGACTGACGCGCAGGCGGTCCGCGGCGGGAGGGCGCCGTTGGGGCGGCGCCGTGGATCAAGACACCCGGTCGGGGCCGACGCCCCGACCGGGAGTTCGACGACGGGTCCTAGCGGCCGTGGCGGCCCGACGCCGCCCGGCGGCGGGCCATGGCGAACAGCACGGCCGCGCCCGCGGCCAGCGCGCCCGCACCGGCGATGGCGATCGTCGGCGTGGCGCTGCTGCCGCCGGTCTCCGCGAGGTTGTCGCCCTTGACGGCCAGTGGGGTGGAGGACGCGAGCGGCGCGGGGCCGGCGGCGTGAGCGTTCGTCTTCGGGTCGTCGTCCCCGTGGCCGTTGTGCTCCACCGAGGACTTGGCCGACCCGTCCGCGATCTGCTGGTCCGTCGGGGCCTGCGGCTTGGGCGCCTCCCCACCGGTGGCGGGCGTCGCGGCGACCGGCGTGCCGGGGGCCGAGGAGCCGGTCCCCGGCTTGGAACCGGGCTTCGTACCCGCCGGCACGCTCGCGGAGGCGCTCGGCCCGCCGCCGGGCGCGGGCGTCGTCGTACCGCCGCCCGCGGAACCGCCGTTGTCCTTGCCGAACACGACGTCGGAGCAGGTGTAGAAGGCCTCCGGGCTGTCCGAGCGCTGCCAGACGCTGTAGACGAGGTGGCGGCCGGTCTTCTTCGGGACCGTTCCGCTGAACACGTAGTCGCCGTTCTGCATCCCCGGGTCGGTGACCTTCGCGAACGGCGCCGCCTCCAGGTCGGACCACTTCAGCGGCTTCGTCGGGTCGTACCCGTCCTTCGTCACGTACAGCTCGAAGGAACCCCGGTGCGGGGCGGTGCCCTTGTAGCGGAAGGTGTGCGCGCCCGCGGTCATCGGGCTCGCCGGCCAGTCGGCGCGCGGCAGGTCCAACCCCTTGTACTTGGCGTTGCCGGCCGAGCACAGCTGTCCGTCGGGGATCAGGGACTTGCTCTGCCCGGCCGCGTTCGCGATGTTCACCGCGTTCCAGTCGTAGAACGCCTGCGCCCCGCTCGCCGCGACGGCGGCCTTGCACGCCGCCGACTTCGGGGACTCCGGCCCCTCCGCGTAGCACGCCGCCACCCGGCTCACCGGGTCCGTCATCGAACCGTGGGCCGCCGCGGGCACGGTGGCGTACGCGGCCACCGCGAGCGGGGCGAGACCGACGGCGGCGATCCGGGTGGCGGTGCGGCGTACGGGCATGGGGGAACTCCTTCGGGCACGGGGCAGGGTGCGCCAGTGGACCCGGACTGCGCGGCGCCGCCCCGAATCGGGGCCCGACGCCGTTCCCGGCCCTCCCTGGCACCGCCAAGCTAGCCCGCCGAACGGGCCGTTCCGCCCCCTCGCCCCCACCGAAGCTGATCCTTAGGCTCCACTTAAGGCAGGGACAAGCGGGGGCTCAGGTAACGGGCCCCGTACCCCGTCCCGGGCCGCGGTCTCAGCCGCGGCGCGGGGCCGTGGGCTTGTGGCCCGGGTAGACGTGGGTGGGGGTGACGATGCTCGTGACGGCCTCGCCGAAGAGGGTGCTGGGTTCCTGGCCCTCGTGCAGGTTGTCCGTGTTGAGGAGGACGACCATCGTGGCCCGCGCCTCGGGCAGGTACACCGGGAGGACCTCGTAGCCGGGGATCGAGCCGTTGTGGCCGATCCAACCCTGGATGTCGAAGATGCCCAGGCCGTAGCCGTCGCCCGGGATTCCCATCGGGGTGGTCCGCAGGCGCTCGGCCTGCGTCGCGGGCTTCAGGAGGGCGCCGGTGGCGAGGGTGTGGGCCCAACTGCGCAGGTCGTCCAGGTCGGAGGCCATCGCGCCGGCCGCCCACGCCCAGGAGGGGTTCCAGTCGGTCGCGTCCACGGTCCGGCCGGAGGGCGTCTGGTCGGTGTAGCCGTGCGCGTACGGGACCGGCAGGGCAGCGCCCGTCGGGAAGACCGTGCCACGCAGGCCGGCCGGTTCGATGACGTCCCGCTGGATGACCTCGTGCAACGGCCGGCCCGTCACCTTCTCCAGCACCAGACCGAGGAGGATCAGGTTGGTGTTGGAGTAGTCGAACCGGGCGCCCGGCGCGAACTGTGCGGGGTGCTTGAACGAGTAGTCGAGCAACTGCCGCGGGGCGATGGGCTTTTCCGGCGCGGATTCGAGCCGCTCGACGAAGTCCGGGTCCAGGCTGTAGTTGAACAGCCCGCTGCGCATGCCCGCGAGTTCGCGCAGGGTGATGCGGTCCCCGTTCGGTACGCCCTCGACGTACCTGCCGATCGGGTCGTCCAGGCGGACCGTGCCCCGGTCGACCTGCCGGAGCAGGGCGGTGACGGTGAACGTCTTCGTCTCACTGCCGATGCGGACGTGCAGCCCGGTCGTCATCGGCGCTCCGCTCGCCCTGTCCGCCACGCCGAAGGTCCTGACGTAGCTCCCCTTGCCCGGCGCCCACAGCCCGACGATCGCGCCCGGCACCCCGGTCTCGCGCATGACCCGACGCAGGGCGGCGTCCAGCCGTGCCGCGACGGCCGGCGTGAGCTGCGGGAAATCGGAGTCGGTCCCCGGCGACGGGGCCGCCGCGGCGGCTGCCGCCGGCCGCGCCGGCTGCTGTGCCCCGTGCGCGGGACCCGTGAGCGTCGGGGCGGCGAGCAGGCCGGCCGCCGCGGCGGTCGCGCAGGCACGGCGGAGCCGGATGTGGGCTGGCGTCACGGCAGTCTCCGGTCGTCCGGGAACCCTGCGAACCACCCCAGCGTAGGCCCGCCCCACCCCGGTCGCGCGGTGAGCCGTCGCCGGCCCCCCGGGGCTACGGGAGCAGCGGGGCGAGGCCCTCGGGGGTCCTGGCCCGGTCCTCAAGGGCGTCCAGGGCCTGCACGGCCCGGGTGGCCGCCGCGGGGTCGCGGGTGCGCAGGCCGCTCGCCTCGAACTCGTCCTCGTCCAGCCGCAGGACCGACGCCCCGTCCGCGGACACCCACAGGTCGAGGTCCAGGTCCTCGACCACGATCTCGCCCTCGCGGACCACCGCCGGGCGCGTGATGTCGCAGTACCAACCCTTGAGGACGCCCCCGCCCGTCCACACCTCCTTCACCGCGTACCAGCGCGTGCGCCAGAAGTGTTCGACGAACACGTCGCCGGGTTCGAAGCGCACGAAGCCGAAGTCCTTGACGGTCGCGGCCGCCCACGGGGCGCGCACGGAGATCCGGTCGCCGTCGTCGGCCACCTCCGTCGCCGGATAGCGGATCTTGGTGCGGCCCGCCTTGGTAAGGGTGACCGTCCATCCGGGTGTGTTCATCGCGCGGCTCCCGCCTTCTTCGTCCAGCGCGTCTCGGACGCGCAGATCTCGTACCCGAACCACCTGTTGATGGCGAGCATCGGTTCGTTCCCGCTGTCGTTGCCGGTGAACGCCTCCCGGTAGCCCGCGGCGCGGGCCCGGTGCAGCGAGTCGGTCTTGGCGAGCTTGGCCAGGCCGCGGCCGCGGAAGGCGCGCAGGGTGCCGGTCATCGCCGAGCCGTACCGGGTGGCGCCGTCGGTGTGCGCCGCGGAGAAGGCCGCCACGACGCCGTCGACGAGGACGACCGTGGTCAGTTCGTGGTCGAGGATCGGGTTCGACCAGACGTCGTTCAGCCACTCCTCGTAGTCGTCCAGCCCGACCTGTACGTCACCCGGCTCGTCGGCCGTCGCCTCGGCGTCGGCCCGGTGCAGCGGGCGCGGATCCGCCGCGAAGGCGCTGCCCGGCCGCAGTTCCACCCCGGCGGGCAGGTCGTCGGGCAGCGGCGGCAGCGTGCCGGCCGTCAGGTCCAGGCGCAGGAAGTGGGCCGAACGGCTCGGCCGGTAACCGCGCCGCTCCGCGAACGCCCGGTTCTCCGACTCGTCCAGCACCCAGGTGTACGTGTCCAGCACGTCCAGCGACGCCAGATGCTCCTCGGCCGCCCGGACGAGCAGGCCACCGGCGCCCAGTCCGCGGTGCTCGGGGTCGACGTACGCGTTGAACCAGGCCTGCCCCGGTTCGGTGCCCCGGTGGGCCACGCCCACCGAGACGGTGCCGACGGGCAGTCCCTCCGGGTTCTCGGCGAGCAGGACGCGGTGGTGGCCGTCGGGGTGCGCGGAGGTCAGTTCGTGGGCCACGCCCGCCGCGGTGGTGATGAGGAAGGGGAGCGCGGAGCGGCGCACCCGGACGACGGCTTCGGCGTCGGCGACGTCGCCCGGACGGAGGTCGCGGATCGTGGGGATCATGTGGCCGACGCTACGTCCGCGAGGCCGGGGGCCGCCTCCGAATTACCCGGCGATGGGGGAGAATCGGCGCTGTGACCCCGACGAACCTGAAGATCACCCTTGACGGCGCGGCGGGCTCGCCCGCCCCCTACGAGCAGCTGCGCGCGCAGATCGCCGACCGGGCCCGGTCCGGGAAGCTGCCGGCCGGCTTCAAGCTGCCCACGGTGCGGGGTCTGGCGGAGGAACTGGGACTTGCCGCCAACACCGTCGCGAAGGCGTACCGGGCCCTGGAGGCCGACGGGGTCATCGAGACGCGGGGCCGCAACGGGACCTTCGTCGCGGCGGCCGGGGAAGGCGCCGCCCGCGAGGCCGCCGGGGCCGCGCAGGCCTACGCGGAACGGGCCCACCGGCTGGGCCTGACCCGGGAGCAGGCCCTGGAAGCGGCCACGGAGGCGCTCCGCGCCCGGTACGGGCAGTAGCGCGGCCGCCGCCGGTCAGGCCCTCCGTGCCCGGTACGGGCAGTGGCGCGGGCGCCGAACAAGGCCTCCGCGCCCGGTACGGGCAGGTGCGTGGCCGCCACCGTTCAGGTTCCCCGGGGCGCCCCGGCGTCAGAGGTAGAGGCCCGCTTCCCTGTCGTGGGTCTGCGCCGGCAGGACGGCGGCCGGGCCCGTGCCGCGCCGGAGGGCGAAGAGCTCGGCCAGGGTGGCGCCCTCGCGGGACACGCCCTCGTCCGTGCCGAGCCAGTCCACGGCCTCCCCGTGGGTCAACCGACCCACCTCGATGCGGGCCAGGCAGCGGCCCGGCCGGACCACCGCCGGGTGGAGCCGCTCCAGGTCCTCGTTGGTGGTGACGCCGACCAGGACGTTGCGGCCCTGCCCCAGCAGACCGTCCGTCAGGTTCAGCAGTCGTGACAGCGCCTGGCCGGCGGTGTGCCGGGCCTCGCCGCGGATCAGCTCGTCGCAGTCCTCCAGGAGCAGCAGCCGCCACCGGCCCTTGGCCGTGCCCTCGTCCTCGCCGATCGCGATGTCCATGAGGTAGCCGACGTCGTTGAACAGCCGCTCCGGGTCGAGGACGCAGTCCACCTGGCACCAGTCCCGCCAGGACCGGGCCAGCGTGCGCAGCGCGGAGGTCTTGCCGGTGCCGGGCGGCCCGTGCAGCAGGAGCAGGCGCCCGGCGATGTCGTCCGGGGTGACCTTCATCAGCCGGTCCATCGCCCCGGCCACCGGGGCCGTGTAGTTGGGGCGGACCTCGTCCCAGGTCCCCGCCGAGATCTGCCGGGTGGTGCGGTAGGGGCCGCGGCGCGGGGAGACGTACCAGAAGCCCATGGTGACGTTCTCCGGCTGCGGTTCGGGCTCGTCCTGCGCCCCCTCGGTGGCCTCTCCGAGGACCCGCTCCGCGACCTCGTCGCTGACCGCCGTCACGGTCACGTCGGCGCCGCGGCTCCAGCGGGAGACCAGCAGCGTCCAGCCCTCGCCCTCGGCGAGGGTCGCGCTGCGGTCGGTGTCGCGCGCGGAGCGAAGGACGGTCGCCCGGGGTGGCAGCAGCGTCGCCTCGGCCTTCACCCGTTCGATCGACACGCTCTGCGAGTAGGGCTGTTCGCCGGACGCGAAGCGGCCCAGGAACAACGCGTCGACCACGTCCGACGGCGAGTCGCTGTCATCGACATTGAGCCGGATCGGCAGCGCGGCATGCGGGTCTGCTGGCATGGCGCCCATGATCCGGCACGAACTGGCCTCCTGCACCTGTGTTTCGCCGGAACGAGTGCCCGAATTCCCTCTTCAAACGCATCGGGAGTAAAGATTCCGGCCGGTTCCCACCCCGAACATTCTTGGCATGAACGCTTCCAGAAAGCCCCGGCTGCTTGTACCACGGACTCAGGAGTAACCCCCACAAGGAGCCGCACACATGAGCATGAGAATGTCGCGCTTCGCAGCACTCGCCTCCTCCCTGGTCCTCGCCGCGGGCGCCGCCCTCTTCGGCGCGGGCCAGGCGGCCGCCGCCCAGGCCGACTTCGGTTACGTCGCCCTCGGCGACTCGTACTCCTCCGGCGTCGGCGCCGGCAACTACGACAGCGGGAGCGGCAACTGCAAGCGCACCAGCCGGGCCTACCCCGCCCTGTGGGCCGCCGCCCACTCCCCGCAGACCTTCTCCTTCACCGCGTGCTCGGGCGCCCGTACCGGTGACGTCCTCGCCAACCAGCTCGCGCCGCTCAACTCCGGCACCGACCTCGTCAGCATCACGATCGGAGGCAACGACGCCGGTTTCGCCGACGTCATGACGACCTGTGTGCTCCAGTCCGAGTCCACCTGCGTCAACCGCGTCAACCAGGCCAAGGGATACGTCGACTCCACCCTGCCCGGCCAACTCGACCAGGTCTACAACTCCATCCGCAGCCGCGCCTCCGGCGCCAAGGTGGTCGTCATCGGCTATCCCCGCTTCTACAAGCTGAACGGCACCTGCACCACCGGCCTCACCGAGGGCGAACGCTCCGCCATCAACGGTGCGGCCGACCACCTCAACGCCGCCATCGCCAAGCGCGCCGCCGACCACGGCTTCACCTACGCCTCGGTCGCCGGAGCCTTCACCGGCCACGAGATCTGCTCCGGCAACGCGTGGCTGCACAGCCTCAACTGGCTCAACATCGGCGAGTCGTACCACCCCACGGCCGCCGGCCAGTCCGGGGGCTACCTGCCCGCCTTCAGCTCCAAGGCCTGACGCCCGCGGGCCGCTCCTCAGGCGGCCGGCTCCGGATCCGACGCCCCCGAGGGCGTCGGATCCGGTGACTCCGACGGGTCCGGCGTCCCGGAGCCCGAGGGCGATCCGCCCGTCGGCGTCGGGGTCGGCGTCGGGGTGGGTGTCGGCGTCGGCGTCGGCGTCGGTGAGGGCGCCGCGCAGGCCACCGAGAACCCCAGCCACGCGGACTCCGTCCGCACCGGCTGCCGCACCTCGATCCGCACCGCGTCGTCCAGCGTCGCCCCCGCCCGGTATCCGGTCGCCGTGTGGAAGAGCTGGCGGGTCCGGGGGCCGCCCTCCTCGTACGCGAGGCTCTGCCACTCCTCGCCCGCGACCGACCCGCCGCGCGTGGTCCAGCGGTACTCCAGCACGGCCGGGGTACGGGTCACTTCGAGGGTGGCGGTGAAGGCGGGCGCCCCCGCCGCCGGCGGCGGGCAGTTCCCGGCCCAGGCCGCGCGCAGGGTGTGGGCGTACACGGTGACGGCCTGCGCGGCGTCCGTTTCCGAAGAGGTCGGCGCGGAGGACGGGACGGAGGGGGCCGCGGAGGTCGGGGCCGACGCCGAGGGGGTCACCGCCCCCGCGCCCCGGCCGTCGTCACCGCCCGGGGAGTCCCTGAGCAGCAACCAGGCCAGCACCCCCAGGGCCGCGAGCAGCACCGCGATGCCGAGGGTCAGCACCACCCCCGCGCCGCCCTCCCGAGGGGCCGGTCCACCGTCCGGCCCGGGTCCGCCCGCGCGGCCCGGCCCGGGTACCGGCATCGGTGGCGTCGCCCCGCCGTACGGACCGCCGCCGCCCTCCTGGCGCAGCACCGCGGTGGCCGCCGTCCCGCCGGGCCCGGCCGTCGGACCGCCGGAGTCCCGTACGGCGCCGCCCGCTCCGATGACGCGGAGCATCCGGGTGGCCTCCGCCGCGTCCAGTCGCAGGTCCGGGTCCTTGCGCAGCAGCCCCTCCAGGACGGGCGCCAGGGGTCCGGCCCGGCGGGGCGGCGGCAACTCGCCGTCCACCACGGCCTGGAGCGTCGACAGCGGGGTGTCCTGCCGGAACGGCGAGACGCCCTCCACGGCCGCGTACAGCAGCACCCCGAGCGACCACAGGTCCGACTCGGGCCCCGGGTCGCGGCCGAGGGCCCGCTCGGGAGCCACGAACTCCGGGGAGCCCACGACCTCGCCCGTCATCGTGATCGCGTTGGAGCCCTCCAGGCTCGCGATGCCGAAGTCGCCCAGCACCACCCGCCCGTCGTTGGCCAGCAGCACGTTGGCCGGCTTGACGTCCCGGTGCAGCACTCCCGCCCCGTGCGCGGCACGCAGCGCCGCGAGGACCTGCTCACCGAGGTGCGCCGCCCGCTGCGGGCTCATCGGCCCCTCGGCCTCCAGCACTTCCGCCAGGGACAGCCCGCGCACCAGCTCCATCACGATCCACGGCCGGCCGTCCTCGGTCGCCACGTCGTAGACCGTGACGACCCCGCGGTGCGAGACCCGGGCCGCCGCCCAGGCCTCCCGCTCCAGGCGCCGGTACATGCGGGCCATCCCGGCCGCGTCCATCCCGGCGGGCGCGCGCACCTCCTTGACGGCGACCTCGCGACCCAGTACCTCGTCGCGGGCCCGCCACACGATGCCCATGCCCCCACGGCCGAGCGGGCCGAGCAGCCGGTACCTTCCGGCGACGACACGCGCGGCGTCATCGCTTTCGTTCCCACTCACGCGTACCCCCATGCGTCACCGGGCGATCACTCCAAGTTAGCGCAGGACGCGTTGCGCGGCCCCTGTCGTGACACCACTCTCCACAAGACCCCCCAAGTCGGCCGATTTGTGCGGAGAGTGACGGTCGACTCCGTTGAGTAATCGTCAACTACCCGTAAGGACAGGGGTAATTCACACCACCGGGATACCCGAGCGCGACGCGGGGGCGATAGGGTTAACCTGCCCGGGCCGGGTGCCCTCGTACGGGTGGGGAGAGACATGGAACAGATAGCAATGCGCAGCAGGCCGCCCCGCGTGCCTGCCATCACCTGCGGCAGCAAGGCGACAAGCTCGCGCCTCGACCGCCACCTCGCGGTATTGGGCGGCCCCGCCGTCCCGCACCACGAGGCCGCCGAGGCGACCCTGCTGATGCGTGAGCTCACGTCCCGCGACCACACGCACGTCCAGCGGAGCCGGAGCGCGCGCGTCGCGCTCTTCGCCCCGCTGCGCAGGCTGCGGCGCACGCTCTTCGGCAGCCGCCGCTCGTAACTGCCCCGCAGTGCAGCCGGCCGCTCCGGCCGCACCCGGCCCACGTCCCTACTCGCCGGCGTCTCCCCGGCCTTCGGCGATCACACCGTCCCGGCGCAGCTCCGCGATCTGCGCGCCCGTCATCCCCAGGGCGCGCAGCAGGGGCTCGTCGTGCCGACCGAGCGCGGGCACCGCTCCCATGCGCGGTGCCGCGCCGCCCGGCAGCCCGATCGGCGGCAGCAGGGCCCGCAGCGGGCCCACCGGAGAGTCCACCTCCCGCCAGCGGTCACGCGCCGCCAGCTGCGGATGCCCTGCCAGTTGCGCCACCGAGTTCAGTCGCGCGCAGGCGATCCCCGCCGCCTCCAACCGCCGGACCGCCTCGTCCGCCCCCAGCCGCCCCAGCGCCCCGGCCACCACCGCGTCGGTCCGCCCGCGCCCCTTGGTGCGTGCCGCGTTGGTCGCGAACGCCGGGTCCTCGGCCAGGTCCGGCCGATCCAGTACCTGCCGCGCCAGCCGCCGCCACTCCCGGTCGTTCTGCACCGACAGCAGCACCCGGTCCCCGTCCGCCGTCGCGTAGGCGTCGTAGGGCGCGATCACCGCGTGTGCGAGGCCCGTCCGCGCGGGCTGCTCCCCGCCGTGCATCGTGTGGTGCAGCGGATGCCCCATCCACTCGGCGAGCGAATCCAGCATCGACACCTCGACGGGGCCGCCGCGCCCGGTGATCCCGCGGCGCACCAGCGCGGCGAGGACGCCCGAGAAGGCGTACATGGCCGCGGCGATGTCCGCGGCCGGGATTCCCGCCTTCACCGGCTCGTCGGGGGTGCCGGTCACCGACACCAGGCCCGCCTCGCACTGCACGAGCATGTCGTAGGCCCGCTTGTGGGCGTACGGGCCCTGCGGGCCGTAGCCGGAGATGTCCACGGCGATCAGCCGCGGGTAGCGGGCGCACAGCGCGGCCGCGTCGAGCCCGAGCCGGGCGGCGGCCCCGTGCGCGAGGTTCTGGACGAAGACGTCGGCCCCGTCGAGCAGCCGGTGCAGCACCTCCAGGCCGCGCGGGTCCTTCAGGTCGAGCGTCAGGGACTCCTTGCCGCGGTTGGCCCAGACGAAGTGCGAGGCCAGGCCGTTGGCGGCGGTGTCGTAGGCGCGGGCGAAGTCCCCGCCGTCGGGACGCTCGACCTTGATCACGCGAGCGCCGAGGTCGGCGAGCTGCCGGGTGGCGAACGGGGCCGAGACGGCCTGCTCGACGGCGACGACGGTGAGGCCGGCGAGGGGCAGCGGCTCCTCGGCGCGCGCGTCGGGCCGGGGGCGGGGGTGGGGTTCGTGCTCGGGCCGGGGGTGCGAGTCGGTGTCCATGACACCGATCCCTATCCCGGGACGCCCCGACCTGTCACCACGAAGGGGCCGCGGCCTCCGCGGTTCGCCCCCGTTCGTACCCGTACGCGAACGGAACGGGAGCTCAGAGCAGGGCGAACTGGCCGCCCGGGCCCTCCTCCTGGTGGTCCAGCACGGAAGCGGGCCGCCGGGCGGAGCGCGGCGGCGGCAACACCCCGCCGGCCACGAGTTCCGCGGCCGGCAGCAGCGGCCCCGGGGTGAACGCGGCCCGCTCCGGGGCGAGCTCGGCCAGCAGCGCCAGGGTCGTCACCAGGGCGAGCAGCTCCGAGGTCCAGGCCTGCGGCCACCGGGCGGGGCCCAGCGCGTCCAGCCCGTCCGCGTCCGGCGTCCGGTGCGCGCACCGGGCGGCGAACCACGCCTCCAGCACGCGGACCCCCTGGGCCTCGTACTCCCAGGCCTCGGCCGGCACGGGGGAGACGACGCCGTCCCCGAGGGTCAGAGTCTGCGTCTGCGGGTCGTACCCGAGGCCGTCCGGCCATCCCGTGACCGCCGCCCGGACGTACGGTCGCCGCCCGCCCGGCAGCCTCGGTGGCTCGCCGCCCCGCGCCCCGCGCAGCTGGACCGACAGCAGCCGGTGTCCCAGCTCCAGCCCGGCCCGCCAGCGCTCCGGATCGGCCGCGAGGGGAATCTCGTACCCCCGGGGCCCCGGGCGGCCCGCCGCGAGGATCCAGCACAGTACGTCCTCCGGGGTGACCCAGCCGCCGTGACGCTCGCCCAGCAGGGGCAGCAGACCCGGCGCGAGATTCGGCTCGGCGCCGCCCGGACGCCGGTGCAGCGGCCGGATCCGGCCGAGCCGGCCCGCCGGGAGGTGCGCCGTGACCAGCAGCTCCGGGGTCTCCACCGCGAACAGCTGGTAGCCGTCCCGGACCCGCCACAGCTCCGGCCGCGCCGCGTCGATGAGCCGCTGGTCGGGCAGCAGCCACTGCTCGTCGAAGGGGGCACGGAGCACCCGTACGGGTTCGGGGAAGGGGCCGGGCGCGTCGGCGAACCGTGCCGTCGCGGAACGCTGCCCCGGTAGCGCGGCGGCGCCGGAGGCGGTCGTACGGCTGCGGGACGGGCGGAACAGCCGCTCCCGCTCGGCCCCTTCGGCGCCCGTCAGGGCCGTCCAGCGGGCCCGCAACGTGGCCGCGTCGGGCGCCGCGATCCAGTCCCGGCCCAGGCGCAGGCCGCCCACGGCCCAGGGCATCAGATCGTCCAGCAGCGGGTTCGGCGGCGGTGTCTCAGCGCTCACCCGGCAGATGGTAGCGACGCCCCACGGGCCCGGGCCCCGTCCTGGCCGAAGCGTTACGCTCCTTATGGGGGTACATGCGGCATGTGTGCCCATCCGCATCGACGGAGGAGCGGCCATGAGTCAGTACGACGAGTACTCGACGCCTTCGCAGGCCGAGGGCGAGCGCCTCGACGAGGACATGGACGAGACCCAGCGCAAGCAGCGCCACCCGCAGACCGTGCGCACCACCCCCTCCCAGGCCGAGGGCGAGCGCACGGCGGACGACGACGACCGGAGGTGACGGCGGGGGCGACGGGGTCCCGGGCGCGTCCGGGGCCGGGGTTCGGGGGCCGGGGGTTCAGGGCGCGTCGACCGTGACCGTGAAGGAGAACCGGTCGCCCCGGTACCGGATGCGGGCCACGTCGGCCACCCGTCCGTCCTGGTCGTAGGTGACGCCCGTGTAGTGCAGGATCGGACTCAGCAGCGGCACCCCGAGCAACTCGGCCGTCACGGGGTCCGCCAGCCGCGCCTCGACCGTGTCCGTGATCCGGCTGATCCGGACGCCGACCACGTCGCGCAGCACCTTGGTCATCGGCCACCGCGCCAGGTCGGCCAGGTCCACCCGCTCGGCGAGGTCCGGGCGCACCGCGTTCTCCGCCCAGTTCGAGGGCTCGTCGTCCTCGCCGTCGTAGCGGAGCCTGCGGTACGTGACCACCTCCGGAGTGTCCGGGAAGTGTTCCAGCAGCTCCCCGGACACCGGGGTGCGCTCGTGGCCGAGGATCGTCGTCCGCTCGCCGGACTGCTGCGCCACGATCGCGTCCACCGAGCCCAGCAGCCGTACCGGGGCGCTGCGCCGCGCACCCGGCTCGATGAAGGTCCCGCGCCGCCGGTGCCGGCTGATCAGGCCCTCGCCCTCCAGCTCCTTGAGCGCCTGGCGCATCGTCAGGACGCTCACCCCGTAGTGCTCGGCGAGCTGTTCCTCGGTCGGCAGCCGCAGCGAGGCGTCCGGGGTGCGGCCGAGTATCGAGGCGCGCAGGGACTGCGACACCTGATACCAGAGCGGCAGCTTCCGGTTCAGTACGAGGGAGTCGGGAGCGAAGGCGGTCACGGGTGGTTCTCCGTACGGCTGGCTGGACGTCATGCGGTGCGCGGCGCGAGCGCGGGCGGGAGCGCGGGCGGTGCCGGGGGACCGGGCTCCCGCCCGTCGCCGCCCCGCCGCCCCCGCTCCTGCTCGCGCATGCGCATGTTAGGCCCGGAAGTGGCGTTCGAGACCCTGCCACACGTCGTCGTACGCACGCTGGAGGTGGTCCGCGTCGGCCGCCTGCGGGGTGGCGGTGATCGGCCAGCGGGTCTCGAACATGAAGGCCAGACCGTCGTCGATCTTCTGCGGCTTCAGCTCCGCGGCGCTCGCCCTGTCGAAGGTCTCCCGGTCCGGGCCGTGCGCCGACATCATGTTGTGCAGCGAGCCGCCGCCGGGGACGAAGCCCTCGGCCTTCGCGTCGTACGCGCCCTCGATCAGGCCCATGTACTCGCTCATCACGTTTCGGTGGAAGTACGGCGGTCGGAACGTGTCCTCGCCGACCAGCCAGCGCGGCGCGAACACCACGAAGTCCACGCCGGCGAGCCCGGGGGTGTCGGAGGGCGAGGTCAGCACGGTGAAGATCGACGGGTCCGGGTGGTCGTAGCTGATCGACCCGATGACGTTGAATCGGCGCAGGTCGTACACGTACGGGACGTGCGTGCCGTGCCAGGCCACCACGTCGAGCGGGGAGTGGTCGTACGTCGCGGACCAGAGGTTGCCGCAGAACTTGTTGATCACCTCGGTCGGGCGCTCGCTGTCCTCGTACGCCGCCACCGGGGCCCGGAAATCGCGCGCGGCGGCGAGGCCGTTGGCGCCGATCGGGCCCAGGTCGGGCAGCTCGAAGGGGCGGCCGTAGTTCTCGCAGACGTACCCGCGGGCGGGCCCGCCCGCGGAGTCCAGCGGTTCGACGCGGAACCGGACCCCGCGCGGGATCAGGGCCACCTCGCCGGGGCCGGCGCTCAGCAGGCCGAACTCGGTGCGCAGCAGCAGGCCGCCGCGCTCCGGGACGATCAGCAGCTCCCCGTCCGAGCTGCTGAACACCCGGTCCGTCATCGGGGCGTCGGCGGCGTAGAGGTGGATGGCCATGCCGCTGCGCTGGGCGGCGTCGCCGTTGCCGCCCAGGGTCCACAGACCGGCCAGGAAGTCGGTGCCGGGCGCCGGGTCGGGCAGCGGGTTCCAGCGCAGCCGGTTGGGGTCGGGGACCGCCTCGGTGAAGGGCGCCGTGCGCAGGGCGCCGTTGTCGACGCGGGCGAAGGACGGGTGCGCGGCGGACGGGCGGATCCGGTAGAGCCACGAGCGGCGGTTGTCGGCGCGCGGCTCGGTGAAGGCGCTGCCGCTGAGCTGCTCGGCGTAGAGGCCGAGGGGGGCGCGCTGGGGCGAGTTCCGGCCGTGCGGGAGAGCGCCGGGCACGGCCTCCGAGCTGTGCTCGTTTCCGAAGCCGGTGAGGTATTCCAGCGCCTCCGCCGTCTTCCTGGCCTGCTCACTCATGTGCTGCTCCCGCTCCGTCGAAGGAATCCTATGCCTGACAGTAGGATTCCGCGACCCCGCCGTCAACGCCCCCTCGCCCGAACAGGGGGTCGGACGGATTCCCGCAGAGGGGGATCCGAAAAGATGAACATTGCTCTACTCTCTCGCGCATGTCGTGGACCCGCAGGTTCCCTGCCGTGCCGGCGGCGCTCCTCGCCGCCCTCCTCGCCTTCCTGTCCCTCCTCGTCGCCGCGCCCGCCGCCCGCGCGCACGAGGAGCGCCCCGTCACCTTCCCCGACGGCACCGGATCCGTTCCGCAGTACCGTTCCGCCGAGCCCGACCTGCTCGTCTGCAAGACCGACCGGGCCGCCTTCGAACGCCGCACGGCCGGCTTCCCCGACGCCCTGCGGCAACGCAACCTGGCCCTGTACGAACGGTGCGAGAAGAGCGGCTACCGCCACCTCCAGGAAGCCGTCGACGCCGTCGACCGCCCCGGCATGAACATCGCGATCCTCCCCGGCCTCTACGAGGAGGAGCCCTCGCTCCCGAAACCGACGGGGGAGTGCGCCACCCTCAAGGCCCCCAACTCCTCCTTCGGCTACCAGATCCTGTCCTACGAGCAGCAGGCCCGGTGCCGCCACAACCAGAACCTCGTCGCGATCCTCGGCAAGACCGACCTGCAGATCGAGGGCACGGGCGCCTCCCGCACGGACGTCGTCATCGACGCCAAGTACCAGAAGCTGAACGGCCTGCGCGCCGACCGCTCCAACGGCATCTACTTCCGCAACTTCACCGCGCAGCGCACCACCTTCAACTCGCTGTACGTCCTCGCGGGCGACGGCTTCGTCATCGACGACGTCCTGACCCGCTGGAACGACGAGTACGGCTTCCTGACCTTCGCCAGCGACCACGGCCTCTACAAGAACTGCGAGTCGTACGGCAACGGGGACTCCGGCATCTACCCCGGCAGCGCCTCCAACATCAACGACGGCCGCGGCTACGACGTCCCCCGCTACTCCATAGAGATCACCGGCTGCCGCAGCCACCACAACATGGTCGGCTACTCCGGCACCGCCGGGGACTCCGTCTGGGTCCACGACAACGAGTTCGACCAGAACATGGGCGGCGCCTCGATGGACAGCGCCTTCCCCGGTCACCCCGGCCTCCCGCAGAACCACGCCCGGTTCGAACGGAACCTGATCCACGACAACAACCAGGACTACTACCGCCACGTCGCCGACGGCACCTGCGCCAAACCGCCCGCCGAACGCGGCTACGAGCAGGGCGTGGTCTGCCCGCAGATCTCCATGCCTCCCGGCACCGGCATCATCACCGCCGGCGGCAACTGGAACCTGTACGAGGACAACTGGGTGTACGGGCACAAGCGCGCGGGCTTCTTCCTCAGCGCCGCCCCCGCCTTCATCCGCGGCGAGGAGGAGTGGTCCAAGCAGACCGACACCTCCCACCACAACCGGTACGCCGGCAACGTCCTCGGCAAGGACAAGTCCGGCGCCTCCCGCCCCAACGGCACGGACGTGTGGTGGGACGGCCAGGGCAGGGGCAACTGCTGGCAGGACGGACCCGACGGCTCCACCCCGGCCACCCTCCCGCAGTGCGGAGCCGCCCGCGGCGAGGTCGACGGAGCCTCGGCCCGGCTGGTCGGCGAACCGGTGAAGCTCGCCCAACTGCTCGTCTGCGCCGACTACAACGTCCAGGCGCGCAAACTCCCGGCGGGCTGCGACTGGTACGGGGCCCGCGGCCTGGAGCGCGTCGAGACCCAGCTCGCGCTGGGAGTGGCCGCCGTCCTGCTGCTGGTCGGCGGGGTGCTGTGGCGGCGTCGGCTGGCCGGCTCCCGACTGGGCTCGGCAGCCTCCCTGCTGGGCTTCGCCGGGCTGGCCCTGGACGTCGCCGGATCCACGATGCCCCTCGTGGACACCTTCGTCCCCGCGCTCGCCCTGCTGCTCCTGGGCCTTTGGTGGACGGGCGCCGGACTGGTCCTGCGCGCGGAGCGCCCCTGGCTGGCGCGCCTGACCCTGCTCCTGGGTGCCCTGACCCTGCTCGACGCGTTCGACAAGGCCGTCCTGATGATCCCCTGGACCCCGCTGAGCCCCGCCTGGGTGCGGGCCCTGGTCGCCGTGGTGTGGGTGCTGTGGGCCGCCGTCGCCTCGGCCCGCCCGGGCCCGCCCACCCCGGCCCGGCCCGCGGGCCCGGGCGACGACCCGGAGGGCGACCGGGCCCCGACCCCGACGACCCCGCCCCCACCCCTCACCACGACAACCGCCCCGACCCCGACCCCGTGACCGCCGGACGGACCCCTCCGCCCCGAACGGGCGGCAGCGGCTCGCGTCCCGTGCGCGGGGCGGGCGGAGGGAAGACCGATACGACCCGTACCAGGACCGGAGGTCCGCAGTGAGCGTCCGCCCCGAAGACCGCGTCCGGTGCGACGCGTGCGGGATACCCGCCCGCGTCGCCCGGCCGCCCCGCCGGGCCACCCGTGTCGCCGCGCTGGTGGCCGTCCTCCTGCTGCTCGCGGGCGGCGCGGTCGCGGGATGCGGGGGGCGGGCCACGACCCACCACAAGCCCGGCACCACCCACGAGGAGGCGTCCGGCGGAGCCGGAACCCTCCTGGAGGCCCAGGACGGTACGGGTCACCGCCTGCGCGAGGTCCCCGCCGAGGGCGCGCCGGAGGTCGGGCTCACCGCACGCCCCGACTCCGAGGACGGCTGGAACCTCCAACTGGCCGTGAAGAACTTCCGCTTCACCCCCGACAGCACCGGCGGCGGCGCCCTCCCGGGCGCCGGCCACGCCCACCTCGAACTCGACGGCCGCAAACTGGCCCGGGTGTACGGCCCCTGGTTCCACCTGCCCGCGGCGCAGGTGCCGCAGGGCCCGCACACCCTGACCGTCCGCCTGTACGCCGACGACCACACCGCCTGGGCCGTCGCCGGCAAGGCGATCCGGGCGACCGTCCCGCTGACCGCTGCCCCCGGGGGCAGCACCGACCACAGCCACCCGGCCGGCACCCCGAGCGGCGCCGCCACACCCTCCGGGGCCCCGCAGGCGGACCGGACCGTCACGCTCGCGGTCCGGGACGGCAAGGTGCACCCCGCACCCGACCGCACCGAGCTCAAGCGCGGCGAGAGCGTTGCCCTGCGCGTCACCAGCGACCGTGCCGACACCCTCCACGTCCATGGCTACGACAAGGAACTCGCCCTCCCCGCGGGCCAGGAGGCGACCCTGGTCCTGACGGTCGACCGCACGGGCCTCTTCGAGGTCGAGACCCACACCTCCGGCCTGCTCCTGACCCAGCTCCTCGTCCGATGAACCCCGGCACCACCGGCACCGGCACGGGCGCCATTGCCATCGGCCCCGGTCCCGGCGCGACAACGCCCGGCCGGTTCACCTCCGGCGTCGGCCGGCCGGGCGGCGGCCCGGCCACGTGGCCCGATCGGTTCGCCGCGGGCGACCCCACCGGAGCGCCCATCGGGATTCCCGCCGGATCCGGTACCGGCCCCGGCGTGAGCCCGGTCGGCTGGTCCGGCCAGGGCGTGGTCCCTCACCCGGCCGACCCGTCGACCCTGCTGGCGCACGGGATCGGGTCCCAGCACGACCTGCCCATCTCCCCCTTCTACGCCTTCGCCGGGGCCTTCACCGCCCTGTTCGTCTCCTTCCTGGCACTCGGCCTGCTCTGGTCCGTGTCCCGCTTCCGCGGCGACCGCTCCGGTCTCGCCGTGCCCGCCGGGCTCCAGCGGGTGGCCGACGCGCCGGCCACCCGCCTCGCCCTGCGCGGACTCGGCCTCGCCGCAGCCCTCGCCGTGCTCCTCCACCTCCTCCTCGGTCCCGACGACCCCGCCCGCAACCCCGCGCCGGGGGCCGTCTACGTCCTGTTCTGGGTCGGTCTCGTGCCCGCCTCCCTCCTCCTCGGTCCCGTCTGGCGCCTGCTCAACCCGCTGCGCACCCTGCACCTCCTCCTCGCCCGGCTCCGGGCCCGGCTCCGGGGCCGCCCGCCCGGCCCCGGGCGCCCCCTGCCCGCCCGGCTGGGCCAATGGCCCGCCGCCGCGGGCCTGTTCGGCTTCACCTGGCTGGAGCTGGTCGCCCCCGATCCCGCATCCACCACCACCCTCCTCGTCGCCCTCACCGGCTACGCGACCGTCCACCTGCTGTTCGCCGCCCGCCACGGCGAGCGCTGGTTCACCGACGCGGACGCCTTCGAGGCCTACTCCGGCCTGCTGGCCCGCCTCGCCGTCCTCGGCCGCCGCGGCGACGGCCGCCTGGTCCTGCGCAACCCCTTCCACGGACTCGACGCGACGCCCGAGCGGCCCGGACTCGTCGCCACCGTCTGCGTCCTCCTCGGTTCCACCGCCTACGACGGCTACAGCGACAACCCCTCCTGGATCAACGCCGTTCAGACCTCCCCCCTCGGCCGCACCGCCACGGCCACCCTCGGACTGCTCGCTTCCGTCGCTCTCGTCGCCACCCTCTACTGCCTGTGCGCGGCGGTCACCCGCCTCGTCGCCGGCCCTCACCCCGGCCCGCTGACCGCCTTCGCGCACTCACTCGTGCCGATCGCCCTCGGCTATCTCATCGCTCACTACTTCTCCCTCCTCGTCACCGAAGGACCACGCACAGTGAGCATCGCATTCGGCACTGACAACGGCTCCGATCCCAGTCCCCCCTTGGATCCCGGCGGGCTCGCCGCCCTCCAGGTCATCGCCGTCATCACCGGACACGTACTCGGAGTGATCGCCGCCCACGACCGCTCCGTACGGCTCTTCCCGCCCGCCAAGGCCGTCGCGGGCCAACTCCCGCTGCTCGCGCTGATGATCGCGTACACCGTCGGCGGGCTCGCCCTCCTGCTCAACTGACCGCACGGGGGAGCGGAGGCATTGCACGCGATCCGCGAAGGCGGGGCCGGAACGCTGGACCGAGGAGCCGGGAGCGGCATGATGGACCCCGTGCCTCCCGCCCATCCCCTGCGCCGGACCCCCGTCCAGCAACGCAGCGCCGACCGCCTCGTGCGGATCCTCGACGCCTGCGCCGAGCTGCTCGACGAGACGGGCTACGAGAACCTCAGCACCCGGGCCGTCGCCCTGCGGGCCGGGGTGCCCATCGGCTCGGTCTACCGCTTCTTCGGCAACAAGCGGGCCATGGCCGTCGCCCTGGCCCACCGCAATCTCGACCGCTACGCCGACGGCATCCAGCGGCGCCTCGCCGAACTGCCCGCCGGACGGTGGCAGCCGGCGGTCGACGCGGTGCTGGACGAGTACCTGGCCATGAAGCGCAGCGTTCCCGGGTTCGCCCTGGTCGACTTCGGCGTGCCCGCGCCGCCCGCCGACGGCCCGGCCTCGGACCCCAACCACCAGGTCGCCGCCCGGCTCACCGAACTGCTCTGCGCACACCTCGGACTGACCCCCGACGACGGCCTCCGCCGGGCGGTCCTGGTCGCCGTCGAGGCGACCGACGCACTGATTCAACTCGCCTTCCGGGCCGACCCGGCCGGAGACCCCGGCATCGTCGCCGAAACCCGGGCGATGATGCGGGCCTACCTGGCGCGCGTCCTCGACTGATCCGGCCCGCCCCCGGCGTTCCCCGCGCCGCCGTCGAGCCGGGACCCCTGCCCCAGGCCTCCGAACCCGGAACTCGGCCCGGGGGCCCCGCTCCGGCAGGCCTCCAGTGCCCCGACCCGAGTCGTCCCCCCGTCCGGCGGCACCTCCCCGCCGTTCCTATCCCTCCCGTTCCAACCCGTCGCCGCAGACCCCTCCCACCCGTCCCTACCGGTCGGTATGCTCGGGGTCGCCCGCAGTCCGGCCGCCCCGTGGCCGGGTCCGGCCCGTGTCCGCGCCGCAGCCTGCCGCCTCCCAGGAGCGCCCATGCCTCGCACCGCCCCGCGCATCTGCCCGCTCTGCGAAGCCACCTGCGGCCTCACCCTCACGATCGAGGGCACCGAGGTGACGGGAGCCCGCGGCGACCGCGACGACGTCTTCAGTCGAGGCTTCATCTGCCCCAAGGGCGCCGCCTTCGGTGCGCTCGACACCGACCCGGACCGGCTGCGCGCACCCCTCGTCCGCCGCGACGGACAGCTGAGGGAGGCCACCTGGGAGGAGGCCTACGACGCCATCGCCGCCGCGGTGCCCGCACTCGTCGCGGAACACGGACCCCGGTCCGTCGGCGTCGTCCTCGGAAACCCCAACGTCCACACCATGGCCGGAGCCCTCTACCCGCCGCTCCTCATCAACGCCCTCGGCACCCGGAACCTGTTCACGGCCAGCACCCTCGACCAGATGCCCAAGCACGTTTCCAGCGGCCTCCTGTTCGGCGACCCCTTCGCCATCCCCGTCCCGGACCTCGACCGCACGGACTTCCTCCTCGTACTCGGCGCCAATCCGGTCGAATCCAACGGATCGCTCTGTACCGCCCCCGACTTCCCCGGCCGCCTCAAGGCACTTCGGGCCCGCGGCGGCACACTCGTGGTCGTCGACCCGCGCCGTACGCGCACCGCCCGGCTGGCCGACCGTCACCTCGCCCCGCGCCCCGGCAGCGACGCCCTGTTGTTGGCCGCCCTCGCCCACACCCTGATCACGGAGAAGCTCGCGGATCCCGGTCCGCTCGCCGAACACGTCGAGGGACTCCGGGAACTCGGGGACGCGCTCGCGAGTTTCACCCCTGAGGCCGTCGCCCCCGCCTGCGACCTTCCGGCCGCCGAGATCCGCGCCCTCGCCCGCGACCTCGCGGCCGCGCCGACCGCCGCCGTCTACGGGCGGATCGGCAGCTGCACCGTCGAGCACGGCACCCTCGCCAGTTGGCTGGTCGACGTACTGAACATCCTCACCGGCAACCTCGACCGTCCGGGCGGCGCCCTCTTCCCGCTCGCCGCGGCCGGCCCGCGGCCCCGCCCCGCCGGGCCGGGTCGGGGGTTCGCCCTCGGTCGCTGGCACAGCCGGGTCAGCGGCCACCCCGAGGTGAAGAGCGAGCTGCCCAGCGCCGCGTTGGCGGAGGAGATCGATACGCCCGGCGAAGGGCGCATCCGCGCCCTGATCTGCGTCGCGGCCAACCCGGTGCTGTCCGCGCCCGACGGCCGTCGGCTCGACACCGCCCTCGCCGGACTCGACTTCATGGTCAGCGTCGACCCGTACCTCAACGAGACCTCGCGCCACGCCCACGTCGTCCTGCCCCCGCCGCCGCCCTCCCGGAGCGCGCACCACGACTTCGCCTTCAACGGCTTCGCCGTCCACAACCAGGTCCGCTACACGCGCCCGGCCGTCCCCCTCGAAGCGGACCGGCTCGACGAGTGCGAGATCCATGCCCGCCTCGTCCTCGCCGTGTCGGGCATGCACGGCGCCGCCGAACCCTCCGCCGTGGACGAGCTCGCCATCCGGACCACCCTCGCCAAGGAGACCTCCGACCGACACTCCCCGCTGCACGGAGCCGACCCCGAACACCTCGCAGGTCTCCTCACCGGCGAGAACGGCCCCGAACGACGACTCGACCTGATGCTCCGACTCGGCCCGTACGGGGACCGCTTCGGGGCGCCCGAAACCGGACCGGCCGACGCCGTACCCGGCCACGCCGTGCCGGCCGACGCCCCGGCCGGCCCCGGCGCGCCGGACCGCGGCTTCGGCGTGACGGCGCACGAGGCCGGGCTCAACCTCGAACGGCTCCTCGCCCACCCGCACGGCATCGACCTCGGCCCGCTGCGGCCACGCCTTCCGGGCGTGCTCAGGACCCGCAGCGGCAGGATCGAGCTGCTCCCGGACCCGATCGCGGCCGAGCTCCCCAGGCTCCGCGCGGCGCTCGCCGAACGCCCCGCCGCCCTGGTGCTCGTGGGCCGCCGCCACCTGCGGTCCAACAACAGCTGGTTGCACAACGTCCCGGCCCTCGTCGGAGGTTCCAACCGCTGCACGCTTCAGGTCCACCCGCAGGACGCCGCGCGCCACGGCCTCACCGACGGCGGTCGCGCCCGGATCAGCGCGGACGGCGGCAGCCTGGACGTACCCGTCGAGGTCACCGACACCGTCCGCGCGGGAGTCGTCAGCCTCCCGCACGGCTGGGGACACGACCGGTCCGGCACCCGGCTGTCGGTGGCCGCCGCCGATCCCGGAGCCAACGTGAACCAGCTGCTCGACGGCACCCGGCTGGACCCCCTGTCGGGCACAGCGGTGCTCAACGCCTTCCCCGTCCAGCTGGCGCCCCTGCCCTGAGCTGGGGTTTTGCTCGTATTGCTCACGCGCGGACATCTTGTTGGGCGTAGCGGGGGGCACCTACGTTCCCTGCATGCTGACCTTCCTCGGCTTCGCCATGATCGCGACCTTCCTGGTCCTGATCATGCTGAAGAAAATGTCGCCCATCGCGGCGCTCGTGCTCATCCCCGCGCTCTTCTGCGTGTTCGCCGGCAAGGGCGCGCATCTCGGGGACTACGTCATCGACGGGGTCGGCAAGCTCGCGCCGACCGCCGCGATGCTGATGTTCGCCATCGTCTACTTCGGCCTGATGATCGACGTCGGCCTCTTCGACCCGATCGTGCGCGGCATCCTGCGCTTCTGCAAGGCCGACCCGATGCGGGTGGTGGTGGGCACGGCCGTGCTCGCCGCCATCGTGTCGCTCGACGGCGACGGTTCGACCACGTTCATGATCACTGTTTCGGCCATGTACCCGCTGTACAAGCGGCTCGGCCTGAGCCTGGTGGTCATGACCGGCGTCGCGGCCACCGCCAACGGAGTCATGAACACCCTTCCCTGGGGCGGCCCCACGGCCCGCGCGGCCACGGCGCTCAAGCTCGACGCCGCCGACATCTTCGTCCCGATGATCCCCGCCCTCGCCGTCGGTCTGCTCTTCGTCTTCGCCCTGGCCTACGTCCTGGGCGTGAAGGAACGCCGCCGGGTCGGTTCCCTGGTGATGCCCGGCGAAGAAGGCGCGGGGCAGGCGGAGGAAGTCACCACGGACGCCATGGTCGGGTCCGGTGCGCGTACCGGCGGTGGCGAGACCGACTCCGGGGCCCGCTCCACCCTCCCGGCCTCCGGTGACGCAGGCGGCGAGCACGGTCCCGGATCCACCGGCTCCACCGCGACCGCCACGACCATGACCACCGAAGCGCCCCCCGGGCCCGCCCGCCCCACCGGAACCGACGCGAGCGACACCTCGCCGGACGCGGACGGATTCCAGGGACTCGACCCCCACCGCCCGACGCTGCGCCCCCGCCTCTACTGGTTCAACGCGGGACTGACGGTCGCCCTGCTGACGGCCATGATCATGGAGCTGCTGCCGATCCCGGTGCTCTTCCTGCTCGGCGCCGCCCTCGCGCTCACCGTGAACTTCCCGCACATGCCCGACCAGAAGGCCCGGATCGCCGCGCACGCCGAGAACGTGCTGAACGTGGCGGGCATGGTCTTCGCCGCCGCCGTCTTCACCGGGGTGCTCACCGGCACCGGCATGGTCAAGGACATGGCCGACTGGCTGGTCGGGGCCATCCCCGAGGGCATGGGACCGCACATGGCCCTGGTCACCGGACTGCTCAGCCTGCCCCTCACGTACTTCATGTCGAACGACGGCTTCTACTTCGGCGTCCTGCCGGTACTCGCCGAAGCGGGCGCCGCCCACGGGGTGTCCCCGCTGGAGATCGCCCGCGCGTCCCTGGTCGGCCAGGCCCTCCACATGTCCAGCCCGCTGGTTCCCGCCGTCTACGTGCTCGTCGGCATGGCCAAGGTCGAGTTCGGCGACCACACCCGCTTCACCGTGAAGTGGGCGGCCCTCACCTCTCTCGTGGTGCTCGCGGCGGGGATGCTTTTCGGCATCATCTGATCCGGGCCACCCCTGGCGCCCGGAAAACTACCGACGCTAGTTTGTAGGGTGTTGGTGACGTCAGGTCTACGCGCTCGTGCGTGCTCGGGAGGAATGCCATGAAGGCCCACGACGGGATGTACATCGGCGGGGCGTGGGTGCCCGCTGCCGGCGCCGGCCGGATCGAGGTCGTCAACCCGGCGGACGAGCAGGTCATCGCCGAGGTTCCGGCCGGCAGCGCCGAGGACGTGGACGCGGCCGTACGGGCCGCCCGCGCGGCGTTCCCCGGCTGGTCGGCCACGGCCCCGGCCGACCGGGCGGCCCTGATCGGCGCACTGCGTGACGTACTGGCCGCCCGGAAGGGCGAGATCGCCGAGACGATCACCGCCGAGCTCGGTTCCCCGCTCGGCTTCGCGGAAGCGGTGCACGTCGGGTCACCGATCGCGGTGGCCGGCTCGTACGCCGAGCTGGGGGCCTCGTACGGCTTCGAGGAGCGGATCGGCAACTCCACCGTGCTGCTGGAGCCGGTCGGCGTCGTCGGGGCGATCACGCCCTGGAACTACCCGCTGCACCAGGTCGTTGCCAAGGTGGCACCCGCACTCGCCGCCGGCTGCACCGTCGTCCTCAAGCCCGCCGAGGACACCCCGCTGACCGCACAGCTCTTCGCCGAAGCCGTGCACGAGGCGGGCATCCCGGCCGGGGTCTTCAACCTGGTGACCGGTACCGGTCCGGTCGCCGGGCAGGCCCTCGCCGAGCACGAAGGGGTGGACCTCGTCTCCTTCACCGGCTCGACCGCCGTCGGCAAGAAGATCGGGGCGATAGCCGGTGCCGCCATCAAGCGCGTCGCCCTCGAACTGGGCGGCAAATCGGCCAATGTCATCCTGCCCGGGGCGGACCTCACCAAGGCGGTCGCGGTGGGCGTCGGCCACGTCATGAACAACTCCGGTCAGAGCTGCAACGCCCTCACGCGCATGCTCGTCCACCGGGACCAGTACGAGGAGGCCGTCACCCTCGCGGCCGCCGCCGTCGCCAAGTACCCCTCCGGCGACCCCCGCGACCCGGGCACCCGCCTCGGCCCGGTCGTCAACGCCACCCAGCGCGACCGCGTCCGCGCGTACATCGCCAAGGGCGTCGAGGAGGGCGCGCGCCTCGTCGCGGGCGGCCTCGACAGCCCCCACGAGCAGGGGTACTTCATCACCCCGACGGTCTTCGCGGACGTCACCCCCGGGATGACCATCGCCCAGGAGGAGATCTTCGGACCCGTGCTGGCGATCCTCCCCTACGAGGACGAGGACGACGCCCTGCGCATCGCCAACGGCACCGTCTACGGCCTGGGCGGCGCGGTGTGGGCCGCCGACGAGGAGACGGCCGTGGCGTTCGCCCGGCGCATGGACACCGGACAGGTGGACATCAACGGGGGCCGCTTCAACGTGCGCGCGCCCTTCGGTGGGTACAAGCAGTCGGGTGTCGGCCGCGAGCTGGGCCCGCACGGCCTGGGGGAGTACCTCCAGACCAAGTCCCTGCAGTTCTGACCGCCCGAGACGGAGAAAAGATCATGGTCCGCGCCGCCGTCCTGCCCGCCGTCGGAGCCCCGCTGGAGATACGGGAGATCGTGCTTCCCGAGCCCGGACCCGGCCAGGTCCGGGTGCGGCTCGCCGCAGCCGGCGTCTGCCACTCCGACCTCTCCCTCACCAACGGCACCATGCGGGTGCCCGTTCCGGCCGTCCTCGGGCACGAGGGCGCGGGAACGGTCCTCGCCGTCGGCGAGGGCGTCACCCACGTCGCCCCGGGAGACGGGGTGGTCCTCAACTGGGCCCCGTCCTGCGGGGAGTGCCACCACTGCCTGATCGGCGAGGTCTGGCTCTGCGCCAAGGCGCTGACGGGTGTCGGGGCCGTTCACGCCCATGACGCCGAGGGGAACGAGCTGCACCCCGGGCTCAACGTCGCCGCCTTCGCCGAGGAGACCGTCGTCGCGGCGAACTGCGTGCTGCCGGCGCCCGCCGGGATCCCGCTCACCGAGGCCGCCCTGCTCGGTTGCGCCGTCCTCACCGGCTACGGCGCCGTCCACCACAGCGCGCAGGTCTTCCCGGGCGAGTCGGTGGTCGTGTTCGGGGTCGGCGGGGTCGGCCTGGCCGCGCTCCAGGCGGCCCGGATCGGCCAGGCGGGGCCGATCGTCGCCGTGGACGTCTCGCCGGCCAAGGAGGAACTCGCCCGGGCCGCCGGAGCCACCGAGTTCGTGCTCGCCTCGGACACCACGGCCAAGGAGGTCCGCGCGGTCACCGGCGGACGGGGCGCGGACGTCGCCATCGAGTGCGTGGGCCGCGCGGAGTCCATCCGCGCCGCCTGGGATTCGACGCGGCGGGGCGGCCGGACGACGGTCGTCGGGATCGGCGGCAAGGAACAGCAGGTCACCTTCCACGCGCTGGAGATCTTCCACTTCGCGCGCACCCTCAGCGGCTGCGTCTACGGCAACAGCGACCCCGCCCGCGACCTGCCGGTGATCGCCGACCACGTCCGTGCCGGCCGCCTCGACCTGGGCAGCCTCGTCACCGACCGCATCACCCTCGACGGCATCCCGGCCGCGTTCGACGCGATGCTCGCGGGCAAGGGGGGCCGCTCGCTGGTCGTCTTCTGACCCGCACGCGACCGGGCCGTTACGTGGTACGGGCCGTTGCATGGTCCGGGCCGTTGCGCGGTCCGGACCCGCACATGGTCCGGACTCCTGCGCGGTCAGGATCCGCACACGGTCGGGCCCTGACGCACCCCATGGCCCGCGCCCGGCCCGCGTCCGGCCCGCGCCCGGCCCGGCCCGCGCCCGGCCCCTGCCCGTCCGGCCACACGGTCCGTGCCCAAACCCCGCCCCGACCCCGCCCTCCCGACCCCGCCCGGCGGGGGCGGGGGTCAGTCGGGGTCGGCCGGGAGGGCTTCGAACTGGAGGGTCAGGCCGTCCAGGAGGGCGGCCAGGCCGGTCTCGAAGGCGCCGTCGTCGACCTCGCGGTGCCGTTCCGCCAGGAGGTGGGCCTGGCCCAGGTGGGGGTAGTCCGCCGGGTCGTAGGCCGTCTCGTCGTCGACGAACCCGCCGGCGAAGGAGGCCACCGCCGAGCCCAGGATGAAGTACCGCATCAGCGCGCCGATCCGGGTCGCGTGCGCCGGGGGCCACCCGGCCTCGGTCATCGCGCCGAACACCGAATCCGCCAGCCGCAGTCCCGCCGGGCGCCGGCCCGGCCCCCGGGCCAGGACCGGCACGATGTTCGGATGGTCCGACAGGGCGTCGCGGTACGAGTGCGCCCAGGCGTGCAGGGCCCGCCGCCAGTCCCGGCAGTCCTCGAACATCGACAGGTCGACCCGCGCGCTCACCGCGTCCGCGACCGCCTCCAGGATCTCGTCCTTCGTACGGAAGTGGTTGTACAGGGACGGCCCGCTGACCCCGAGCGCGGCGGCGAGCCTGCGAGTCGACACCGCCTCCAGACCCTCCGAGTCCACCAGCGCACCCGCCGCCTCGACGATGCGGGCTCGGCTGAGGAGGGGCTTGCGCGGTCTGGCCATGCGCCACATAGTAGGGCCTGCCCGCCATAAACTACCGGTGCTAGTTAAAGGCCGGTCGAGACGTCCCGGAGGTGCCCGGTGAACCTGGAGCCGAGCGAGGAGCAGAGCGCCGTACGCCGGCTGGCCCGCGCGTTCACCGATCGCGAGATCGTCCCGTACGCCGCGGCCTGGGACCGCGCCGAGAGCGTGGACCGGGGCATCGTGAAGAAGCTCGGCGACCTCGGGTTCCTCGGTCTGACGGTGCCCGAGGAGTACGGGGGATCCGGCGGGGACCACATGTCCTACGTCCTGGTCACCGAGGAGCTCGGACGCGGCGACTCCGCCGTGCGCGGCATCGTGTCCGTCTCCCTCGGCCTCGTCGCCAAGACCATCGCGGCCTGGGGTGACGAGGAACAGAAGCGCGACTGGCTGCCCCGTCTGTGCTCCGGCGACGCCCTGGGCTGCTTCGGCCTGACCGAGCCCGGTACCGGCTCCGACGCGGGCAACCTCACCACCCGGGCCGTGCGCGAGGGGGACTCGTACGTCATCGGCGGCAGCAAGATGTTCATCACGAACGGCACCTGGGCCGACGTCGTGCTCCTCTTCGCCCGCACCAACGACACCCCCGGCCACCGCGGGATCTCCGCCTTCCTGGTGCCCGCCGACGCCCCCGGGCTCACCCGGCGCGAGGTCCACGGCAAGCTGGGCCTGCGCGGCCAGGCCACCGCCGAACTCGTCCTCGACGGCGTCCGCGTGCCCGCCTCCGCCATGCTCGGCCCCGAGGGCAAGGGCTTCTCCGTCGCGATGTCCGCCCTGGCCAAGGGCCGCATGTCGGTCGCCGCGGGCTGCGTCGGCATCGCCCAGGCGGCGCTGGAGGCGGCCGTCTCGTACGCCGCCGGGCGCGAGCAGTTCGGCAGGCCGATCGCCCACCACCAGCTCGTCCAGGAGCTCATCGCCGACATCTCGGTGGACGTCGACGCCGCGCGGCTGCTGACCTGGCGGGTCGCCGACCTCATCGACCGCGGACAGCCCTTCGCCACCGAATCCTCCACCGCCAAGCTCTTCGCCTCGGAAGCCGCCGTGCGCGCCGCCGGCAACGCCCTCCAGGTGCACGGCGGCTACGGCTACATCGACGAGTACCCCGTCGGCAAACTGCTGCGCGACGCCCGCGTGATGACGCTCTACGAGGGCACCAGCCAGATCCAGAAGCTGCTGATCGGCCGCGCCCGCACGGGGGTCTCCGCTTTCTGAGTATCCGGCTGAGTACGTGCGCCCATGTGCGCCCGGCCGCCGCGGCCGATGCTGGACCCATGAACGAGACACCGGTCAAGCAGCAGAACACGGGGGCCTATTACGGCCAGGCCGTCGCCTCCTTCGGCGTGGCCATCGCCGCCGTGGCGCTGGGGATCTACAACATGGACGCCGACGGCTGGGTCCGCGCCTTCCTCGGCATCGCGGTGCTCTACCTGACCACCTCGGCGTTCACCCTCGCCAAGGTGATCAGGGACCGTCAGGAGGTGACTCAGATCGTCACCCGCGTCGACCAGGCCCGGATGGAGAAGATCATGACGGGCTACGACCCCTTCGCGCCGAAGCCCCCCACCCGGGACCGCTGAGCGCGCGTCCCGGTGCTCCCCGGGACGCGCCCCACCGGTACGACCCGATCACCCCGCCCGCCCGGAGCGCTAAGCGCTTGCTCACCCTCCGGTAGGGTGTTCCTTCCTACAAGCGGAAGAGGTGGACGGGCCATGGAGAGCGCGGCGGAAACCGGCGGATACCAGCCGTGGTCGGAGGTCACCCCCGACGCCGCGCGGCGGCTGCTCGTCGCCGCCGTCGAGGCCTTCGCCGAGCGGGGCTACCACGCGACCACCACCCGGGACATCGCCGGCCGGGCCGGGATGAGTCCGGCCGCGCTCTACATCCACTACAAGACCAAGGAAGAACTGCTCCACCGCATCAGTCGCATCGGTCACGACAAGGCGCTGGAGATCCTGGAAACCGCCGCCTCCGGTCCGGGCACCGCCGCCGATCGGCTCGACGGCGCCGTCCGCTCCTTCGTGGGGTGGCACGCGGCGCACCACACCACCGCGCGCGTGGTCCAGTACGAGCTCGACGCCCTCGCGCCGGAGCACCGCTCCGAGATCGTCGCCCTGCGCCGGCAGACCGACGCGGCCGTGCGGCGCATCCTCGCCGACGGCGTGCGGGCGGGGGAGTTCGCGGTCCCGGACGTCGCGGGCACCACCCTTGCCGTGCTGTCGCTGTGCATCGACGTGGCCCGCTGGTTCAGCGCCGCCGGCCCGCGCACGCCTGACGAGGTCGGCGCGCTCTACGCCGACCTCGTGCTCCGCATGGTGGGCGCGACGCCCGCCCGGGCGTCCGCCCCCGCTCAGAAGTAGTAGCGGGACACCGACTCCGCCACGCACACCGGCTTCTCGGCGCCCTCGCGCTCCACGGTCACCGTCGCCGCCACCTGCACTCCTTCGCCGACCTCGGTGACCGAGGTGATCAGCGCGGTGGCGCGCAGCCGCGAACCGACGGGCACGGGAGCGGGGAAGCGCACCTTGTCCACGCCGTAGTTGATGCCCATCCGCATGCCCTCGACCATCATGATCTGCGGCACCAGGCTCGGCAGCAGCGACAGGGTCAGGTAGCCGTGCGCGATCGTCGAGCCGAACGGCCCGGAAGCCGCCCGTTCGGGGTCGACGTGGATCCACTGGTGGTCACCGGTCGCGTCGGCGAACAGGTCGATCCGCTTCTGGTCCACCTCCAGCCATCCGCTCGGGCCGAGCGGCTCGCCGATTCCGGCGCGCAGTTCCTCGGCGGATGTGAAGATCCTCGGTCCGGCCATGCCCTGCCCCTGTCTGTCGACGTCCACGCACGCTTTCCCGTGCGTCCACCTGCCCGCCCGGTCGAATAAGCGCTTGCTCAGCATGCTGCGCCGCGTGTGTGAATGTCAACGGACCTCCGGCTAGGCTCGGCCGGGTGCCGCAGATTCCCGAGAAGATCCACGAACTCACCGTCGGTCAGCTGTCCATGCGCAGCGGAGTCGCCGTCTCGGCGCTCCACTTCTACGAGACCAAGGGCCTGATCAGCAGTCGGCGCACCTCCGGCAACCAGCGCCGCTACAGCCGTGACGCGCTGCGCCGGGTCGCGTTCGTGCGCGCCGCGCAGCGCGTGGGCATCCCGCTCGCCGACATCGGCGAGGCGCTGTCCCGACTGCCGGAAGGGCGCACGCCGAACCGCGAGGACTGGGCGCTCCTGTCGGAGGCCTGGCGTTCCGAACTCGACCAGCGCATCGAGCAACTCAGCGACCTGCGGGACCGTTTGACGGACTGCATCGGCTGCGGCTGCCTGTCCATGAAGACCTGCGCGCTGTCGAACCCGGACGACGTCTTCGGCGACCGCATGACCGGCTCCAGGCTCGCGTACTGACACCGCCCCCACCCGGGCCGGGCCTCAACGCCCGGCCCCACCGGCGGGCGCGGACTCCCGCACCCCCGCCGGAGCGGCTCCGGCGGTGATCTCCACGGCGGCCGCCACCAGTTCGGCGTTCGACCCGGCGGGCCGGCCGTCCGGCAGGTGGAGAACCTCTCCTACGCCGATCCGCGCACCGGCACCGCACCGGGAGGCCAGCCGCAGTACGGGCCATGCCGCGCCCTCCCTCCCGTACAGCACGACGGGCACGGGAGGCAGCCACCGCAGCCCCGCCACCAGGGCGGGATCGGCCCGTGCCAGCTCCGCCACCAGCCGCACCCGCCGGTGGTCGGTCGGGGCCCAGGCCAGGAACCGGGCCAGTGGCTCCGGCCCGGCCCCACCGCCCAGCGGCACCACCGCGTCGACCGCCACCCCGCGCGTCAGCAGCGCGGAGCCCAGCTCGCCGGCGTCGGCCTCCGCGAAGGACACCGTCGCCCGGTCCGGCAGCACCACCCAGTCCCGCACCCGCTTCCGGCGCCCCGCCGGATCCGGCTCCGCCGCGATGGAGGCGGGCACCGCCAGGGGTACGCGGACCCCCGCGCCGCGCAGCTCCTCCAGCAGGGGCCCGACCACCCGGGGCGAGAGGCTCTCCCGACCGCACGGGGTCCGCGGGTGCACCAGTACCTCGCCGGCCCCGGCGGCGACCGCGGCCAGTGCCGCCTCCGCGAGGGCCCGCGGGGACATCGGTACGGCCGTCCCGTCGGCGGCGTCCCGCGAACCGTTGAGCCCGACCTGGAGCAGAGCGCCCCGGCCGCCCGACCCCGCGCGCCACCCCGACCCCGCCACCGACGCCCTGCCCGTGCCGCCCGTGCCGCTCATGCCGCGTCCGCCGCGGTCGGATGCACCACCGCCGCGTAGGCGAGGGCCGGTCTGGGAACCACGATTCCGCAGCCCCCGCACACCGGCCCGTCGCACGCCCACGCCCCGCCCCAGTCGCCGTGCCCGGCCTGCGCGGCCGGCCAGCGCAACTCCTCCTCGCCGCACACCGGACACGAGGTGCCCGGTTCCGACTCCAGCACCGTCACCAGCCGCCGCAGCACCTCGGCCAGCGTCCCCTCCGGCCGGACCCACGGGTCGGCGCAGCGCACCACCGCGTCCCCGTTGGCGCCCCAGGCCCACTCCGGCCGGCGCACCCCGTCGTGCTTCTCACGTCTGCGTCGCGCCGCGAACTGCCGCTCGTACTCCAACCAGACCGCCCGCGCCTCTTCCAGTTCCTCCAGCGCCGCGACCAGCCTCAGCGGGTCGGCACCCCGGTCCTCGGGGGCGATCCCGTGCCGGTCGCACAGGTGCCACCACGTCGCGCGGTGCCCGTACGGGGCGAACCGTTCCAGGCAGCGGCGCAGCGAATGGCGCCGCAGGGCCCGGTCGTTGCGCGCGTCGCGCACCTGATAGGCCAGACTTCGAAAACCCGCCATCGCACCTTCACCTCCGCCGTCCCCCCACACCCGTGCCCGTGCCACTCCGTCGAACGAAGCAGCCCGCCCCGACGTGCCCAACATGCCCGCCGGGATGTGGGCGCATGCGGGGGCGGTCGAGGCGTGTGGGTGGCACATGGCCGGAATTCAGCGCCCCATGCGCCCCGCGGACACCACGAGCCGGGCCAGTTCCTCGTGGCAGATGTCACTGTGCGCCCCCGACGGAGCCCCGCCCCGGCGGACCACGGAGCCCGCGTCGACGCTGACGCAGCCGGTCCGAGGCAGTCCGTCGCGCAGCGCGGCGGCGAGGTCCAGCCGGGGCGCGCCCGGCACGGCCCGCACCCCGTCGTGCCCGATCGCGCCCCACCGCTCGTCGAAACCGAGGAGTCCGGCCGAATCCCCCGCCATCCGGGAGGCCAGCGGATAGAACACCCCGAGCGAGGAATCGTGCGCGGAGTGGCAGGCCACCAGGGGCCCGTCGACCCGGCGCTGGAGCCCGCGCAGCGCCCCGCCGCGACTCGGGTCGTGCGGGAGCCGCTCGCTGAAGGCGTAGTGGGAGAAGGCCCCTTGGAGCAGCGTGACCGACTTCAGGTTCCGTGCCCCGTCGGGCAGGGCCCGCAGCGCGAAGGACACCACGCGACCGCCGAAGCTGTGGCCGATGAGGTGGACCCGCAGGGCGGGCCGGCGTCCCGCCAGGTCCGCCAGGACCGGTCCGAGTCCGAGTTCGCCGACCACCCCGGCCCGTTTCTTCATCTCGTAGTACGTAGCCTGCCGCAGCAGTTCCTTGGCCCCGTTCCACAGGGTCCGCAGCCCGCCCCCGAGCGCCAGGCCCGGCGCCCCGCCAGGTGCGGACGCCGCGCCCGTGTCGGCGTCCCGTCCGCCTCCCACCTGCTCCAGCGCGTGCGCGAGGGTCCGGCAGACCGCCAGCACGTCCTCGGCGAAAATGGCCGGTACGTCGTACCGCGCGGCCGCCGCCGCGGCACCCGCCCGGGCCGGCTCCGGCGCGGGCATCGGGCCGAGCAGGTTGACGGGCGTGCCGACCCGGTCCGCCCGCAGCAGTTCCCGTACCAGCGCGCCGAACTCGACGAGGGCCGCCGCGGAGTCCGGGCGCTCCTCCAACAGCTCCGCGATCCGTCCGAGTTCCGCCTCGCGACCCGGCCAGAACTCCCGGAGGGCCCGCCGCGTACCGGGGTCCAACGCCGCCGCGGAGCCCGCCGGGGCCGCCGCGCCGCGTGCCTCGAAATCGGGTATCGGCTCGTCGGAGAACCGGATCGAGGGCCAGACGACGCCCACGTACCCGAGCCGCACCCCCGTCCCCACCAGCTCGGGGAAGGGGGCGAAGAACCGGTCGTAGAGCCGGGTCGCGGTCGAGCGGTCGCTGTTCCAGCCGTGTGCGAAGACCAGCAGGTCCGTGGCCTCGATGCGGGCCAACGTCTCCCGGGTCGCCGGGTCCACGTCGCCCTGCGCGTCGAACGTCAGCTCCCGGTACGGGCCGACGCCGATCCCCGCCGCGACCGCGGCCCCGCCGACCGCCGCGACGCCGGTCGATGCCCGGCCCCCGAACCCGAATCCGGTCAAGCCCCCCGCCCGGGCCCTGAGCGGCAGCTTCGCCCCGCCCCCCGCGCCCCCGGATCCGCCCGGCCGTACACCCGCCATGAGGTCCCCCCTCCGCGCCGCGCCTGTGCTGCTTGCAGCATCCCGCCGCGCGGCCCGCCCGACCAGCCCCGCGACGACCCGGATCGGGGGCGGACCGCCCGGCGGTCAGGGGTAGAGCAGGTACTTCTCCCGTACCGCCGCGAAGCGCGCCAGTCCGGACGACCAATCGTCCACGATCTCCGACACCCCGGCCCCGGCGTCCACCATCGTGCGCACCCGGTCCGAACCCGTCAGCCGGTCGATCCAGTGGTCGGAACGCCAGGCGAATCCGGACCACACCCGGCGCGCGGTGACCAGCAGCCCGATCCCGGTCCGCACCGGATCGAAGGCGTCCCGGTCGTGCACGATCAGCCGGACCCCGCCGCAGACCTTCCCGGAGTGCTTGGAGAAGGACGGGGTGAACCAGGTCTCCCGGAACCACACCCCGGGCAGCCGCAGGCCGTTCGCCGCCTCGGCCCACCGCCGGTCGACGCCCTCCGCGCCCACCACCTCGAAGGGGGTGGTGGTGCCCCGGCCCTCCGACAGGTTGGTCCCCTCGAACAGGCAGGTCCCCGCGTACGCCAGCGCCGTGTCCGGGGTCGGCACGTTCGGGCTCGGCGGCACCCAGGGCAGCCCGGTCGCCCCGAAGAACGAATCCCGGCGCCACCCGGCCATCCGTACCGTCAGCAGTCGCACCGGCCCCTGCGGGAAGGCCGTGCCCCGGAGGAACTCGCCGTTGAACAGCAGAGCCAGCTCGGCCGCGGTCATCCCGTGCGCCAGCGCGATCGGCTCCCGGCCGACGAAGCTCGCGTACGGCCGCTCCAGCACCGGGCCGGCCGCCCGCCGCCCGCCGACCGGGTTCGGCCGGTCCAGCACCACCACCGACTTGCCCGCGAGGGCGGCCGCGCGCATGCAGTCGTAGAGCGTCCAGACGTAGGTGTAGAACCGCGCCCCGACGTCCTGGATGTCGAAGACGACGGTGTCGACGCCCGCCTTGGTGAACAGGTCCGCGAGCTGCTGCCCGCTGGTGGCGTACGTGTCGTACACGGGCAGCCCGGTCGCGGGATCGCGCCCCGCCCCCTCCGAGCCGCCGGCCTGCGCCGTGCCGCGGAAGCCGTGCTCCGGCCCGAACACCGCGACCAGGTCGACCCGTTCGTCCTCGTGCAGCACGTCGACCAGGTGACGGGCGTCCGCGGTGATCCCGGTGGGGTTGGTGACCACCCCGACCCGCTGCCCGGCCAGCGCCGCGTACCCGTCGGCGGCGAGCTGTTCGAACCCGGTACGGACCCGCTCCGACCGGGGGCCGGTTGCCGCGGCGGCCTCCGAGCCCGTCCCCAGGGCCCCTACGGCCCCCGCCAGTCCCAGCACCCCGCGTCGTGACAGCGTCATCCCGCCACGCTAGGCCCTCCCTTTCGGATCCCGCCCGACCCACGCCGTCCGGTGTCGCGCCCGAGCGCGTCGTGGGGATCGCCTGAGTGCGCCGCCCGACCCGCACCGGAACGACCCAATGGGCGCCGTACCCTTCCGGCCGGGCATACCGACTGGTTAGTCTGCCCGGAACCGGCCCCCCCGGGGCAGCGACGAAAGGTGACCCCCGTGAGCGCGTACCAGGATCAGCGAGTCGTCGTCACCGGCGCGGGCGGCGGCATCGGCGCGGCACTCGCGCACCGGTTCGCCGCCGAGGGGGCGACCGTCGTCGTCAACGACCTCGACCCCGCCAAGGCCGCCTCCGTGGCGGGCGCGATCGGCTCCCGGGCCATCGCCGTGCCCGGCGACGCCTCGACGGTGGTGGCCGAGGCCCGGGAGGCCCTGGGCGGCGCCGTGGACGTCTACTGCGCGAACGCCGGTCTCGCCTCGGGCGGGGACGCCTTCGCGGACGAAGCCGTCTGGGAGGCCGCCTGGGACACCAACGTCATGGCCCACGTGCGCGCCGCGCGGACCCTGCTGCCCGACTGGCTGGAGCGGGGCGGCGGCCGTTTCGTGTCCACCGTCTCGGCCGCCGGGCTGCTGACCATGATCGGAGCGGCGCCGTACAGTGTCACCAAGCACGGCGCCCTCGCCTTCGCGGAATGGCTCTCGCTGACCTACCGCCACCGGGGCGTTCGGGTCCACGCCATCTGCCCGCAAGGGGTGCGCACCGACATGCTGACGGCCGCCGGATCGGCGGGCGAGCTGGTCCTGGCGCCGACCGCGATCGAGCCCGACGCGGTCGTGGAGGCACTGTTCGACGGTATGGAGAAGGGCCGGTTCTTGATCCTCCCGCACCCCGAGGTGGCGGACTACTACGCCGCGCGCGCCACGGAACCCGACCGCTGGCTGAACGGCATGAACCACCTCCAGCAGAAGTGGGAGTCCTCGTGACCCCGGCCCACGCCGCCCCGACCACCGAGGCCCCGGCCCACGCCGCCCCGACCACCGAGGCCCCGACCGCTGTCGCCGACCCGACCGCCGCCGCCCCCGGCTCCCGGTACGCCGCCCGTCCCTGGCTGCGGCAGCTGAGTCCCGCCCAGTTGGCCGCCGTCTCGCCGCGGCCCAGCGTGCTGCACGCGTTCCGGGCGGCCGTCGCCCGCGCCCCCGGCCGCCCGGCCCTCGCGTACTTCGACGGCCGGATCTCCTACGCCGAGGCCGACGCCCTCTCCGACTCCCTCGCCGGGCACCTGGCCGCGCGGGGCGTCGGCCGGGGCGACCGGGTGGCCGTCATGCTGCAGAACACCCCGCACTTCGTGCTCGCGGTGCTGGCCGCCTGGAAGGCCGGGGCGGTGGTCGTCCCGCTCAACCCGATGTACAAGTCCGCCGAGGTCCGCCGCGCCCTGCGCGACTCCGGCGCCGTCGCGCTGGTCTGCGAGGAGCGGGCCTGGCCGGCGTACCTGCGGGAGGCCGTGCGCGGGACGGCCGTACGGGACGTCCTGACCGCCCGCGACCGGGACTTCCAGACCCGCGACGACCCCCGCGTCCTGCCCGAGCGGCCCCCGCAGGCCGAGCCCCCGCAGGCCGAATCCCCGCAGGCCGAGCCCCCGCACGCCGAATCCCCGCACGCCGAGCCCCCCGGCGTCGAACCCCCGCACCCCCCGGAGCACGCGCCCGACGCCCCGCGCGGGGCGGACGTCCCCGTCCCCGCCGACCTCGCCGACACGGCCCGCCGGGGCCTGTCGGCGCCGCCCGACCCGCACCTGACGGCCGCCGACGCCGCCCTCATCAGCTACACCTCCGGCACCTCCGGCACCCCCAAGGGCGCGGTGAACCCGCACGGCGCGCTCACCTACAACGCCACCCGCCAGGTCACCGGGCACCCCCTCCCCGAGGGCGCCGGCTACTTCGCCCTCGCCCCGCTCTTCCACATCACCGGCATGGTCTGCGAGCTGGCCGCCTGCTTCACCAACGCCGGCACCCTCGTCCTCGCCCACCGCTTCGACGCCGGGACCGTCCTGGACGCCTTCCTCGAACACCGCCCCGCCTACACCATCGGCCCGGCCACCGCCTTCATCGCGCTCGCCGCCCACCCCGCCGTCACCCGCGACCACTTCGCCTCCTTCCAGGTGGTCTCCTCCGGCGGCGCGCCGCTCCCGCCCGCGCTCGTCGCGCGGCTGCGCACCACCTTCGGCTTCTACCTGCGCAACGGCTACGGCCTCACCGAGTGCACCGCCCCCTGCGCCTCCGTCCCCGCCCACCTCGAAGCCCCGGTAGACCCCGCCTCCGGCACCCTCTCGGTCGGTGTCCCCGGCGCGCAGACCCTCGTACGGATCCTCGACGAGCGGGGCGCCGAGGTCCCCTTCGGCGAGACCGGGGAGATCGCCGTCCGCGGCCCCCAGGTGGTGCCCGGCTACTGGGGGCTGCCCGAGGAGAGCGCGAAGGCCTTCCCGGACGGCGAACTGCGCACCGGCGACGTCGGCTTCATGGACGCCGACGGCTGGCTCTACGTCGTCGACCGGAAGAAGGACATGATCAACGCCGCCGGGTTCAAGGTCTGGCCGCGCGAGGTGGAGGACGTCCTCCACACCCACCCCGCCGTCCGCGAGGCGGCCGTCGTCGGGGTGCCCGACCCGTACCGCGGGGAGAGCGTGAAGGCGTACGTGAGCCTGTGGCCGGGAGCCTCGGCGGAGCCCGCCGAACTGGCCGCCCACTGCGCCGAGCGCATCGCCGCCTACAAGTACCCGCGCATAGTCGAGATCCTGCCTGTTCTTCCCCGGACGACCAGTGGCAAGATCCTGCGACGGGAACTGCGCGAGCGAGGCTGAAAACAGTCGGATGGTCGTACGACGCAGCAGCTGAGACATGAGGAAAGGAAGGCGAGCGCCATGGCAGCCAGGACCACCACGGAGCCGGCGGAGAACAACCGGGAGACCCCGGTGCCGCAGCGGCTGCTGGCCGTGGCCACCAGGCTGTTCGCCGAGCGTGGCTACGACCGCACCTCCGTCCAGGAGATCGTCGAGGCCGCGGGCGTCACCAAGGGCGCGCTGTACCACTACTTCGGGTCGAAGGACGACCTGCTGCACGAGGTGTACGCGCGGATGCTGCGCCTCCAGCAGCAGCGGCTCGACGCGGTGGCCGGATCCGATGCCCCCGTCGAGGAGCGGCTGCGGGCCGCGGCCGCCGACGTGGTGGTCACCACCATCGAGAACCTCGACGACGCGATGATCTTCTTCCGGTCGATGCACCAGCTCAGCCCGGAGAAGTACAAGCAGGTGAGGGCCGAGCGCAGGCGCTACCACGAGCGCTTCCGGGCCCTCGTCGAGGAGGGCCAGCGCACCGGGGTGTTCGCCGCGGCCACCCCCGCCGACCTGGTCGTCGACTTCTACTTCGGGTCCGTCCACCACCTGTCCACCTGGTACCGCACGGACGGCCCGCTCACCCCGCTCCAGGTCGCCGACCACCTGGCCGACCTGCTGCTGCGCTCCCTGCGCCCCTGAGCGGCGGTGCCGCTCACACGCGGGCCAGGGCAGGGTAGTCCGTGTACCCCTCCGCACCCCGTACGTGCATCAGGAACTCCGGCCGGAGCTCGTTGAGCGGGGCCCCGGTGCGCAGCCGCTCCACGAAGTCCGGGTTGGCGAGGAAGCCCCGCCCGAGCGCGATCAGGTCGGCGCCCGCCTCCAGCAGCCGCTCGCCCCGCCGCTTGCCGCCGTCGTCCGCGACCTCCTCGCGGGAGAGCGCGGGGTTGGCGATCAGCGTGCCGGGCCAGGCCGCCCGGAGCCCGGCGAAGACCGGCCCGTCCGGGTCGGCGTACACCTGGTGCAGGTAGACCGGCCCGATCTCGGCGAGGGCCGCGGTGAGCGCCGGGTAGATCTCCTCGGTGTCGCCCTCCTCGATGCCGTTGACCCCCAGTCCGGGGGAGACGCGCACGCCCACCCGGTCCGCGCCGATCGCCTCCACGACGGCCCGGACCACCTCGACGGTGAAGCGGATCCGGTTGCGCACGGGGCCGCCCCAGTCGTCGGTGCGACGGTTCGTGTTCCGCGAGAGGAACTGGTGGAGCAGGTGGCCGTTGGCCGAGTGCACCTCCACACCGGCGAAGCCCGCCTCGACGGCGTTGCGGGCGGCGGTCGCGAAATCGGCGATGGTGGCCCGGATGTCGGCGACGGTCATCTCGCGGGGCGGGAGGGCGTCCTGCAACCCGGAAGGGGTGTGCAGCGGCTCCGGGAAGCGAACCGCGGACGGGGCGAGCGGGACGAGCCCGCTGGTGTCGGGGTGGCCGACCCGCCCGCCGTGCTGGAGCTGGAGGAACATCCGCCCGCCGGCGGCGCGCACCGCGTCGGTGACCCGCTGCCAGCCGGCGATCTGCCCGGGGGAGTGGATGCCGGGGATGTACGGGTACGTCTGCCCGACGGCGTTCGGCGTGGTGCCCTCGGCGATGATCAGACCGGCCGAGGCGCGCTGCGCGTAGTGGGCGGCCATGAGGTCGCCCGGTACGCCGTCGGCGTCGGCCCGGTTGCGCGTCAGCGGCGCCATCACCAGGCGACTGGGCAGCTCCAGGCCGCCGAGGCGGGCGGGTTCGAAGAGGCGGGATCCGGCGGGTACCTGCTCGGTGTGCGTCATGCCGGTACCGTAGAACCTCACATTGGTGTCAGGTTCAAGGTCTCGGGTCGGGGGATGGGCATGCGGATCGGTGAACTGGCGGCGCGCACCGGGGTCGGCGCGCGGTCGCTGCGCTACTACGAGGAGCAGGGGCTGTTGGCGTCCGACCGGACCGCGGGCGGCCACCGGGACTACCCCGAGCGGGCCGTCGACCGGGTGATCCGGATCCAGGAGCTCTACGCGGCCGGACTGCACAGCGAGAGGATCGCCCGGATCCTGCCCTGCATGCGCGACGAGGACGGCGGCCCGTCCGTGCGCGCGACCCCGCTGCTGGTCGCCGAACTGACCGCCGAACGGGAGCGGATCGACCGGATGATCGGAGACCTGGAGCGTTCCCGCGACGTGCTGGACGAGGTCATCGGCACGGCCGCCGGCCTGCTCGCCACCGACGGCCCCGCCTGATCGTCCCCGGGGCCTCAGCCCAGCGGGAGCACCTTGCGGCCCCAGGTCTCCTCGGCCACCACGGCGAAGGAGACGTACCAGGCGATGCCCGCGCACAACAGGCCGAGGAAGCCGCCGACGTGGCCGAGGGCGGTGACCCGGGTGAGGTCGCCCAGGGCCAGGAAGAGGAAGGTCAGGGCGAGCACGGTGAAGAGCAGCCGGTGCGCCAGGTCCAGCTTCAGGGCGGCGACGGCCATGTAGGAGGTGAAGACGAACCAGGCGACGAGGAACCAGCCGGTCGCGATGTGGGCCTGGCCGGCGGGCAGGGTCGGGACGACGAACTTCACGTAACCCGCGAAGGACATCCAGAACGCGCCGTACGAGACGAACGCCGTGGTGGCGAAGGTGTTGCCACGACGGAACTCCATCGCGCCGGCGACGAACTGCGCGAGGCCCCCGTAGAAGAGGGCGAGCGGCAGGACGACCGCGCTCAGTGCCGTGTCCGCGATCAGGCCGGAGTTGAAGAGGCTGAGCACGAAGGTGGTCAGCGCGAACGCGGCCAGGCCCAGGGGACCGGGGTTGGCGACGCTGGGAGCCGGCGCCTGCGGGCCGGCCTGGGGCGCGGCGGGCTGCGGGACGGTCGCGCCGGCCGGGGCGGGGGCGGCCGGGGTCAGGGTGGAGCTGGGCATGGCGATATGCACCTTCGGTGGGGGGATGTTCCGAATATAGCCCACCGTGCGGGACCCCTCCGACCGGTTCGACCGGGACCCGACGGGGCCGAGGTCCCCTCCCGAAGGGGCCGATCGGCCGGGTCGGCCCCGTCGGCCGGACCGGCCGCGGGGGCCCCGCACGACGGACCGGCCCGCCCCCCGGCGCGCCCCTGGTGGGGGCGGCAGGAGGACGGGCCGGTCCGGTTCATCGACTGCGTCCGCTACGTCCGGTGCGTCCGGTGCGTTTGGTCACCCGTTACGGGGCGACCTTCAGCAGCTTGTTCGCCGTGCCGGTGGAGGGGTTGGTGACCGCGCCCGCGGTCGCCGCCGCGGTCAGGGCCGCCGCGGTCTGCGCCGGGGTCGAGGACGGGTGCCCGGACAGGTAGAGGGCGGCGGCGCCCGCCACGTGCGGGGCGGCCATCGAGGTGCCCGAGATGGTCTTCGTGCCGGTGTCGCTGTCGTTCCAGGCCGAGGTGATGTCCGAGCCGGGAGCGTAGAGGTCCACCACGGAGCCGAAGTTGGAGAAGTCGGACTGCGCGTCGTCGATGGTGCTCGACGCCACGGTCAGGGCCTCCGTGACCCGGGAGGGCGAACCCTGACCCGCGTCGCTCGACTCGTTGCCCGCCGCGACGGAGAACGTGACGCCCGCGGCGACGGCACGCCGCACCGCCTCGTCGAGCGCCTCGTCGGCGCCGCCGCCCAGGCTCATGTTGGCGACGGAGGGGCCGGAGTGGTTCTTGGTGACCCAGTCGATGCCGGCGACGACCTGCTCGGTGGTGCCCGAGCCGTTGTCGTCCAGCACCCGCACCGCCACCAGCTTCGCCTTCTTGGCGACGCCGTGCGCGGTCCCCGCGACCGTGCCGGCGACGTGGGTGCCGTGGCCGTTGCCGTCGTCGGCGCTGTCGTCGTTGTCGATGGCGTCGAAGCCGTGCGTGGCACGGCCGCCGAAGTCCTCGTGCGTCACGCGTATGCCGGTGTCGATGACGTACGCCGTGACCCCTTCACCGGCCTTGTCCGGGTAGTCGTACTTCTTGTCACCTTCCTTCGCGGTCTGGTCGATCCGGTCCAGCCCCCAGGACGGCGGGTTGGGCTGACTGGCCTTGATGGTGAACTTCTTGTTCTGCACGACCTTGCCGACGGCCGGGTCCGCGGCGAGCCGCTTGGCCTCCGTCTCGCTCAGTCCGGAGGCCGAGAAGCCGTTGACCTGGGAGCCGTAACTGCGTTGCAGTTCGCCTCCGTACTTGTTGGCGAGCTTCGCCTTGTCCGCGGATTCGTCCAGGATGACGACGTAGCTTCCGCTGATCGCACCAGGGGCGCCCAGTCCGTAGACCGTGCCCTCGGCCGGCGCCGCCGCCCCCGCGAAGGGGGTGGCGATCAGGGTGACGGCGGCCGCGGTGGCGGCTCCCGCACCGATGGCCGCGTAACGGAAACCGCGCGAACGCTTGTGAGTTGCCATGTGGAGGGTTCTCCTCGTGGGTGACGTGTGGGGCGTCGAACCTTCTGGAGAACCCTGTTCCGATTGACAGGCGCAAATCAAGATCGCCCCTGCCTTTCAGCCTTATTCAACAAGGTTTCTTAAAAGACCCCCCGCATCGCCTTCACCGTGCACACACGTTCACCCGAACTCCCGCACGAACGCCCCACTTTCAGGGCCGGCCGCCCGCGTACTTCCTCAGCTCCCGGTGCGCCAACGAGCGCTGGTGCACCTCGTCGGGTCCGTCGGCCAGCTGCAAGGTCCTTGCTGCGGCCCACAGTTCGGCCAGCGGGAAGTCCTGGCTCACCCCGCCCGCGCCGTGCAACTGCACCGCCCGGTCCAGGATCCCCACGACCGTGCGCGGGGTCGCGATCTTGATGGCCTGGATCTCCGTGTGCGCCCCCCGGTTGCCCACCGTGTCCATCAGCCAGGCCGTCTTCAGCACCAGCAGCCGCAACTGCTCGACGGCGACCCGCGCGTCCGCGATCCAGCCCTGCACGACTCCCTGGGCGGCCAACTCCTTGCCGAAGGCGGTACGTCCCACCGCGCGCCGGCACATCAACTCGATGGCCCGCTCCGCCATGCCGATCAGCCGCATGCAGTGGTGGATCCGACCCGGGCCGAGGCGGGCCTGCGCGATGGCGAAACCACCGCCCTCCTCGCCGACCAGGTTCCCCACCGGGACCCGGGCCCCGTCGAAGACCACCTCGGCGTGTCCGCCGTGATCGTGGTCCTCGTACCCGTACACCTTCATCGCCCGGCGGACCTCCACGCCCGGGGTGTCGCGCGGCACCAGGACCATGGACTGCTGGCGGCGCGGATCGGCGCCCTCCGGGTCGGTCTTGCCCATGACGATGAAGACCTTGCAATCCGGGTTCATCGCCCCGGAGATGTACCACTTGCGTCCGGTGACCACGTACTCGTCACCGACCCGCTCGATCCGCGTCTCGACGTTCGTCGCGTCCGAGGAGGCGACGTCGGGCTCGGTCATCGCGAACGCGGAGCGGATCTCCCCCGCCAGCAGCGGCTCCAGCCACTGCTTCCTCTGCGCCTCGTCCCCGAACTGCGCGAGCAGCTCCATGTTCCCCGTGTCCGGGGCCGCGCAGTTCGTCGCCATCGGAGCCAGGTGCGGGCTGCGGCCGGTGATCTCCGCCAGCGGGGCGTACTGGAGGTTGGTCAGCCCCGCGCCGTACTTCGTGCCCGGCCCGCCGTGCTGGTCCACGAAGAACAGGTTCCACAGGCCCTGCCGGCGCGCCTCGGCCTTCAGCTCACCGAAGACGGCCGGGGTGTCCCAGGGCGAGGCCAGCCGTGCGCGCTGCTCGGCGGCGACGGCTTCCGCCGGGTACACGTGCTCCTCCATGAACGCGAGCAGCCGCTCGCGGAGTTCCTCGGTCCGGGTGTCGTATGCGAAGTCCATGGGGAGTCCTCAGCCTTTCTGGAGTTCTTCGAGGGTGGTCAGGCCGTGCTCGATGAAGACCGGGACCAGCTCGCCGATCCGGTCGAAGCCCGCACCGACGGTCTGTCCGAGCGTGTAGCGGTAGTGGATGCCTTCGAGGATCACCGCGAGCTTGAACCAGGCGAAGGCCGTGTACCAGGCGATGGCGCCGGTGTCCCTCCCGGAGCGGACGGCGTAGCGCTCGATCAGCTCGGCGGGCGCCGGATGCCCCGGGGCCCGACTCGTGGTGCTGACCGGTGAATCGGTGAGGCCCAGGTCGGAGCTGTACATCACCAGCAGCCCGAGGTCCGTCAGCGGGTCGCCCAGCGTGGACATCTCCCAGTCCAGCACCGCCCTGATCGTGTCGTCCGGCCCGCCGATCAGCACGTTGTCCAGGCGGAAGTCCCCGTGCACCACAGTCGGCGCGGGGGAGCGTGGCAGGGTCCGGCCCAGGGCGTCTTGCAACTCCTCGATCCCGGCGAGCTCCCGGCCCCGGGAAGCCGCGAGCTGCTTGCCCCAGCGCCGCAACTGCCGTTCCAGGAAGCCGTCGGGCCGGCCGAAGTCGCCCAGGCCCACCGCCTCCGGATCGACCGCGTGCAGGTCGACGAGGGTGTCCACCAGGCCGAGCACCGCCCGCCGGGTGCGCTCGGGCCCGATCCCGGCGAGCTGGTCGGCCGTCCGGTAGGGGACGCCGTCCACGTACTCCATGACGTAGAACGGCGCCCCCAGCACGGAATCGTCCTCGCAGAGCAGCAGAGGCTCCGGCACCGGCACGGCCGTCCCGTGGAGGGCCGCGATCACCCGGTGTTCGCGCCGCATGTCGTGCGCGGTGGCCAGGACGTGGCCGAGCGGCGGGCGGCGCACCACCCAGTGGCCGGAGCCGTCGGTGACCGCGTACGTCAGGTTCGAGCGGCCGCCCTCGATCAGTCGGCCGCTCAGCGGACCGGACACGAGGCCGGGCAGATCGGCGTCGAGGCGGTCGCGCAGCCTTTCCAGGTCGAGGCCTCGCGGATGGTCCGGGGCTGGGGTCATGGTGGGCACCTCCGTACGGAGTGGACGGCAACGGGCTGGACGCCCGGGAGCCATCATGCCGACCAGTCGGTATGCCGTCCAGAGCGTGGCCCCGGGAAACCTCGTCCGGCCGCACCGGATCACCCCGCCCGGGGCACCTCCGCTGTGCTCGCCTCGCGCGTGACACGGGCGGTCGGCTCGCGCGTGACCCGGGCGCTCATCTCACGCGTGACACAGGATCGGCGTCCCGCCGTTCATCACCGTCATGTCCCGCAGCACCGCCAGGATGTCCAGCGGTGCCCCCTCCGGCTCCCCGGCCAGCTCCGCGTACGCCCGGTGGACGTTCGCCACGAGCCGCTCGCTCTCCCGCCAGGAGGCGAACTCGCCCAGGTCGGCCCGGCGCGCCGTCTCCAACGGGGTCAGCCCCCGCGACCGGCCCTCCCGGGCGAGCTCGCCCACGTGGCGCAGGTACCGCTCGGTGGAGTCGTACGCCGACGGGTCGGTCAGCGGTCCGTGGCCCGGAACGACGGTCCGGGCGCCCAACTCCCGCAGCCGCTCCAGCGCGCGCAGCGATCCGGACAGCGAGCCCATCGCCAGGAACGGCGTACCGCCGGCGAAGACCAGGTCCCCCGTGAACACGACCTTCTGCCGGGGCAGCCACACGACCGAGTCCCCGGTGGTGTGCGCGACACCGGGGTGGAGCACCCGCACCTCGATGCCGCCGACGTGCAGGGTCAACCGGTCGGCGTACGTCAGATCGGGCGGGGTGATCTCGACCTTGCCGAAGTCCGTCGCGGGCCAGATCATCTCCAGCTGGTGTCCGGCGGCGAGCTGCTCGGCCCGCGCCGCCTCGTGCCCGAGGATCACCGCCCCGGGGGCGAAGACGCCGTTGCCGTAGGTGTGGTCGCCGTGGTGGTGGGTGTTCACCACCGTCCGGGGCAGCGGCACCCCGGCCGCGAGGACGGCCCCGCGCAGGGCCAGCGCCCGCCGTTCGGTGGCTGCCGTGTCGACGAGCAGGGTCCGCCCGCCGTCGCTCACGAAACCGGCGTTGTTCAGGCACCAGCCGCCGTCCGGCTGGACGTACGCGTACACACCGGGCGCGGGTTGGGCGAGGTACGGCTCTTCGACGGACATCCGGACTCTCCCCGGGTCGCTGTGACGGTCCGTCGGCATCCTGCCACCCGGCGCCCCGCCCGGGGAGGGCGGGTGCCGGTGGCCGGATCAGTGGTCGTCGTAGTGGCCCTCGTGCTCGGCGTGCCGGTGCCCGTCGTGCAGGTAGTCCAGGTGGTCGCCGTGGGGGACCGCGTCGTGCCCGCAGCCCGATCCGTGCGCGTGCGGGTGGGCCTCGTGCGTGGTGTGCCCCGGGGTCTCGCACTCGTCCCAGTGGCCGGAGTGCTCCCGGTGCAGGTGCCCGTCGTGCGCGTAGTCGACGTGGTCCCCGTGCGAGACGGCCTGGTGACCGCAGTCCGGGCCGTGGGTGTGCTCGTGCGTCGGGTGTTCGTGGTGCAGGGTCGTCATGGCGCAGAGGCTAGTGCGATTCACCCCGGAACACCCGGTGTGTCCCGCTTCGTGTCGCGGTCATGGGCACAGGCGGCGGCAGCGGCGCGGGGGCACCCGCGCCGCTCAGAGGATCACCGCGACGGCCAGGACCGCCAGCGCCACCGTGCACGCCACCACCCCCAGGGCCGCCCGCGGCGCCAGCCCCCGGGGTCGGGCGGCCGCCAGCTCCCGCATCCGCCGGTGCGCCACCCACAGGAAGACGACCCAGATCAGGACGGTCACGGCCGCGCCGCCCACCTCGGTCGGACTGCCCGTCCCCCGCATCGCCTGCCGCACGGCCAGCACCGCCACCACGGAGCAGGCAAGCGTCGTGCGCCGCCACGCGAGCCGGGTCCGCTCCGGTTGCAGGCCCGCGTCGCGGACCTCGCCGGAAACGCTCACCGCCCCGTCGTCCAGCCCAGCAGGACCACGGCGACCATCACCACCGCGACCAGCCCGACGCACAGGCTCAGCACCACGGGGAACCGCGACAGCGGCAGGTCCTCGCCCCGCCGCATCGCCCGCTCGCACCGCGTCCAGTGGTTCACCGCGCGCAGGGCGCACGCCGCGCCCACCGCCAGCAGCGCGAAGGCCATCCCGACCCGGACCCCCCACCGCAGGTCCGGCAGGAACTGGTCCACCGCGAACCCACCGCCCACCAGGGCCAGCGAGGTGCGGATCCAGGCCAGGAAGGTCCGCTCGTTGGCCAGCGAGAAGCGGTAGTCGGGGGTCTCGCCCTCGTCCCTCAGCCGCGATGGTGCGAACCAGAGGCGCACGTCCTTGACGAAGTCGATCACCCGACCAATCTACTGGCGCGGCCCCCGGAACTCCCGCAGCCGCCGGTACGCCTCCAGCCCGTCCGGCACCCAGGGCCACCGCGCGTCCGTGACGCGCCGCTCCAGTTCGCCGGGAGTCAGCCAGGCGTGCCAGTCCACCTCCGAGACCTGCGGGGACACCGGCAGCTCGCAGCGCACCTCGTACACCGAGGACCACCAGGCACCGCCCGGACCCTCGTACAGGAACTTGAACAACGGCGCCGGCGGCTCCAGCCCCCGCACCCCGAGTTCCTCCTCGGCCTCCCGCAGGGCGGCGCCCGCGTAGTCCTCCCCGGCGCCCAGCACCCCGCCCACGAACATGTCGTAGTACGAGGGGAAGACCAGCTTCGACGCGGTCCGGCGGTGCACGAAGACCCGCCCCCGCGCGTCCGTCGCCCGGACGAACACGCACCGGTGGATCAGCCCCCGGGCGTACACCTCGCCCCGCGGGGCCCGCCCGGTGACCCGGTCGTCCCGGTCCACCACGTCCAGTACTTCATCAGCGGCACTCACACGATCCATCCAACCACCGCTGTTGACTGGTTACCGCTCCGTAGCCAAGGATCTGCCCCACCACCGACTCCGGAGGACGGGCAACGCATGACGTACGACGCTGACGTGATCGTGATCGGAGCGGGGCTCGCCGGCCTCGTGGCCACCGCCGAGCTCGTCGACGCGGGCCGCAAGGTCATCCTCGTCGACCAGGAACCCGAGCAGTCGATCGGCGGCCAGGCCCACTGGTCCTTCGGCGGCCTGTTCTTCGTGGACTCTCCCGAGCAGCGCCGCATGCGCATCAAGGACACCCACGAACTCGCCCTCCAGGACTGGCTCGGCACGGCCGGGTTCGACCGGGAGGAGGACGCCTGGCCGCGCCGCTGGGCCGAGGCGTACGTCGACTTCGCGGCGGGAGAGAAGCGGCCCTGGCTGCACGCCCAAGGCGTCCGCTTCTTCCCCGTCGTCGGCTGGGCGGAGCGCGGCGGCTACGACGCCAACGGCCACGGGAACTCCGTCCCCCGCTTCCACATCACCTGGGGCACCGGGCCGGGCCTGGTCGCTCCCTTCGAGCGCCGGGTCCGCGCCGGGGTCGCCCGCGGGCTCGTCCGCCTCGCGTTCCGCCACCGCGTCACCGGCCTCGCCTCGACCGCGGGCGTCGTCGACACCGTCACCGGGGAGGTCCTGGCCCCCTCGGACGCCGAACGGGGCACCGCGAGCAGCCGCGAGGCCTCCGGTGCCTTCAGCCTGCGGGCCCAGGCCGTGATCGTGACCAGCGGGGGCATCGGCGGCAACCACGACCTCGTCCGCCGGCAGTGGCCCGCCCGCCTCGGCACCCCGCCCGAGCGGATGCTCTCCGGTGTGCCCGCCCACGTGGACGGGCTGATGCTCGGGATCACCGAGGACGCCGGCGCGAGCCACATCAACAAGGACCGGATGTGGCACTACACCGAGGGCATCGAGAACTGGAACCCGATCTGGTCCCGCCACGGCATCCGGATCCTGCCCGGCCCGTCCTCGCTGTGGCTGGACGCCACCGGCCGACGGCTTCCCGTACCGCTCTTCCCGGGCTTCGACACCCTCGGCACCCTCGAACACATCATGCGGACCGGCCACGACCACACCTGGTTCGTCCTCAACGAGCGCATCATCGGCAAGGAGTTCGCGCTCTCCGGCTCCGAGCAGAACCCGGACCTCACCGGCAAGTCCGTCCGTGACGTCATCACCCGCGCCCGCCAGGCCGTACCCGGCCCCGTGAAGGCCTTCATGGACAACGGCGCCGACTTCGTCGTCGAGCGGGACCTGTCGGCCCTGGTGCGCGGCATGAACGCCGTCACCAAGGAGGACCTGCTCGACGAGGCCACCGTCCGGCGCGAGCTGGTGGCCCGGGACCGGGAGATCGCCAACCCCTTCACCAAGGACCTTCAGGTGACGGCGATCCACGGCGCCCGCCGATACCTCGGCGACAAACTGGTCCGCACCGTCGCCCCGCACCGGATCCTGGACCCCGCGGCGGGCCCGCTGATCGCCGTCCGGCTCTCGATCCTGACCCGCAAGTCGCTCGGCGGCCTGGAGACCGACCTGTCCTCGCGCGTCCTGACCCCCGCCGGCGACCCGCTCCCCGGGGTGTACGCGGCCGGCGAGGCGGCCGGCTTCGGCGGCGGGGGAGTCCACGGCTACCGCGCCCTGGAGGGCACCTTCCTCGGCGGCTGCATCTTCTCGGGCCGCGCCGCGGGCCGCGCCGCGGCGAAGGCGGTGGGCTGACCCGGGACCCCTACCCTTCCGCCGGCCGGGGTTCCCGGACGAGCCGTTCGGTGACCCGGAACCGCTCCGCGACGACCAACGTGTCGTCGTCGACCGTGTACCCCGGGTCGCCGAGCACCGCGCGCACCGGCTCGGAGTGCCAGAACCCCTCGTGCGCCGTGCGCCATTCGGCCACCGACGCGTACCCCTCGCCCTCGTCGAGGGCGTGCCGCAGCGGAACGTCCGCCAGCCGCAGCACCTCCACGCCGGTGACCTCGACCACGGCCAGACCCGCCTCGTCCGAGTCGACCAGGACGGCCCGGTCGCCAGGCGCCGGCAGCGGTTCGCCCTCGGCCTCGTACTCCGCGAGGAGGCCGGTGGTACTGGTCTTCGCGCCGCTCAGCACCGCCGCGACCAGCTGGTCGCGCAGCGGCCCGGGGAAGCCGAGGAGGTAGGGAGGAAGATCGTCGGGGGATGCCATGGACCCAGCCTATGCGCCGCCCCGGGCCGCTCCGAACGATATTCGGGCCGCCCCAACTGGAGTCTCGTCAGCACCAGTTGAAACCCGCCACGCAGTGGACTGGACCTTGACGTGGAGCTGTGCGTACCGCTTAGCTGTATGTGATCATCCGAGTCCTCACCGGCATGATCCAACCCGCACCACCGCACCGCTCACCACCCCGTGCGCTCCCGCGCACGTCGTCCACCCGCGCCCGCGCTCTGGAGGGAACCCGCGGATGTCCCCGCCTCCGCCGCCCCTCGGCCGCGCCCGCAAGCGGGACGCGCAGCTCTTCGACCCGGCCCTGTGCGACACCGAACTCGTCGACGTGCGGACCCAGTTCGCGCAAGGCCGCTGGTCCAGGGCCCGCGCCCTCCTGGTGGGCACCGGCGACGACTGGGACCGCCGCGGCCACCGCGTCGTCGTCCTGGCCGAAACCCCGGCCGCCACCGCCTGGGCCCGTGAATGGCTGCTCGCCGAACCCGACAGCGCCGACGCGGCCACCCTCCTCGCCTGCGCCAGCGTCTTCACGGCCCTGCGGCACAAGGGCACCCCCGAAGCCGCCGAGGAGGCCTGCCGCCGCGCCGCCGTCCTGCTCCCCGCCGACCCCACCCCCTGGCTGGGCCTGCTCATGCTCTCCGGGTCCTTCGGCACCGAGGAGGAATTCAGCCGGCACTTCGACCAGGTCCGGGCCCGCCACCGCGAGCACCACCACGCCCACCACCTGATGGTCGCCCGACTCGCCGAGCGCACCCCCGCCACCGGCCAGGACCCCCTCCACGAGGTCTACGACTTCGCCGCCTGGGCGGCCGAGGAGTCCCCGGCGGACTCACCGCTCGCCGTGCTCCCCGTCATCGCCCACGCCGAGCGCTACCGGGTCCTCGCCGCGGCCCAGGGCCGCACCGCCCCCGGGGCCGCCGCCGAGCACTGGTCCGGCCGCCGCGCCCGCACCGTGCTGCGCTCCGCCTTCGACTGGTGGCTGGAGTGGGAGCGCGAGGACCACCCCCGCAACCGCGTCGACCTCAACTTCCTGGCCCACGCCAAGCTCTGCGAGGGCCGCTCCGCCGAGGCCGCCGCCCTCTTCCACCGCATCGGCGCCCACGCCACCCCGGCTCCCTGGTCCTACCCCGACCGGGACCCGCACAAGGCCTTCCTCGCCGCGCGCAGCGTCGCGCTCGGCACCGCCTAGCCCCAGCGCCCACCGACCGTCCCCGCAGACCGCTCCCGCTCCTGCTCCCGGAAGGAAACCCCGCCATGCCGACGGGCAGATCCACCACGCTCAGCGAACCGACCGAGATACGCACGTACAAGGGCGAGGACCGCGCCCTGCGCGCCGACCGCCTCGGCACCGCCGGGCTGCTGCTCTCCGTACTCGCGGCCAGCGCGCCCCTCATGGTCGTCGCCGGCGTCATGCCCACGATCTTCGGCGTCATGGGCATCGTCGGACAGCCCCTGCTCTTCGTGATCCTCGGCGTCGTCCTCGCGCTCTTCAGCATCGGCTACGCCGAGATGAGCCGGCACGTCCACAACGCAGGCGCCTTCTACGCCTACATCGCCCGCGGCCTCGGCCCGACCGCCGGAGCCTGCGCCTCCCTCGTCGCCCTCGTCGCGTACAGCGCCATGCAGGTCGGCGTCTACGGCATCCTCGGCTTCGAGATCTCCGGCCTCTTCGCCACCTACCTCGACACCGAGGTCGCCTGGTGGATCCCGGCCCTGCTCGCGGTCGCCGCCACCGGAGCGCTCGGCTGGCTGAAGATCGACCTGAACGCCAAGGTGCTCGGCGTCCTGCTCCTCATCGAGTGCGTCCTCGTCGTCATCTTCGACGTGGCCGCCCTCGGCAAGCCCGGACCCGAGGGCCTGTCCCTGAGCGCCTTCGACCCGGGCACCCTCTCCGGCGCCGGCCTCGGCACCGCCCTGTGCTTCTGCATCGCCGCCTTCGTCGGCTTCGAGCAGTCCCCGGTGTACGCCGAGGAGACCAGCAAGCCGCACATCGTCGTCTCCCGCGTGATGTTCCTCGGCGTCGGCTTCGTCGCCCTCTTCTTCGCGTTCAGCGCCTGGGCCCTGACCGTCGCCACCGGCCCCGCCGCGATCACCGACGCCGCCGCGGCATCCGGCCCCGGCCTGCTCTTCGAGCTGACCGAGACCCGCCTCGGCGCCGGCTTCACCGACGTCCTGCACGTGCTCTTCGTCACCGGCATGTTCGCGGCGATGCTGAGCTTCCACAACGTCGTCGCCCGCTACGCCTTCGCCATGGGCCGCGAGGGCCTGCTCCCGGCCCGCTTCGGCCGCACCAACCCCGGCACCGGCGCCCCGGCCACGGGCTCCCTCCTGCAGACCGGCATCGCCGCCCTCGTCGTCGCGGCCTTCGCGCTCACCGACGACCTGCCGACGGGCGACCCGACCGCGCCCGTCCTGCACCTGTTCACCTGGATGGGCAGCGTCGGCGCCCTCGGGGTGACCGTCCTCATGGCCGCGTCCTCCTTCGCCGTCATCGCCTTCTTCGTCCGCCGCGGCACCGCCGGCGCCCAGGTCTGGCGGCTCGTCGCGGCAGGGCTCGCCGGACTGGCCCTCGTCGGGATCGCCCTCTACACCGTCAAGGACTTCGCCGTCCTCGTCGGCGCCGAGAAGGGCTCCGCGCTCAGCTGGGCGCTGCCCGCGATCATCGCCGTCGCGGCCCTGGCCGGTCTGGCCCACGGTCTGTACCTGAAGTCCCGCCGCCCCGAGGCGCACGCCCGCATCGGTCTCGGCAACGAGGCGTTCCGGCTGGACCAGGCGGCGGAGACCACCCCGCACGACTGACCCGCTCCGCCTCGCATTCGTGCCCCCGGGAAGCCCCCGGCGACCGTTTCCATGGTCGCCGGGGGCTTCCGTGCGCAGGGAGCCGATTTTGGCGGGGGGCGGAGCCTCATGGTCTCCTGGGGCGACAAAACCACCGGATCGCGGCACGGGGGACACCACCCAGCTCTCCCGCGCGGCCGTTCCGACCTGCCTGTCCGACCCACGAAGGCGAAGTCCGTATGAGTGACCGCACCTTGACCGAGGCCCCCGCCGAGGCGTCTTCCCGCCCCGTCGACGCCGGTGACGAGGGCTACAGCAAGGACCTCAAGTCCCGCCACATCAACATGATCGCCATCGGCGGGGCGATAGGCACCGGCCTGTTCCTCGGCGCCGGCGGCCGCCTCGCCGGAGCGGGCCCCTCGCTCGCCATCGCCTACGCGGTCTGCGGCGTCTTCGCCTTCTTCGTGGTCCGCGCCCTCGGCGAGCTGGTCCTCTACCGCCCGTCCTCGGGCGCCTTCGTCAGCTACGCGCGCGAGTTCATGGGGGAGAAGGGCGCCTACACGGCGGGCTGGCTCTACTTCCTCAACTGGTCCACCACCACCGTGGCGGACATCACGGCCGCAGCGACCTACGCCCACTTCTGGTCGATGTTCACGGACGTCCCCCAGTGGGTGCTGGCCTTCATCGCCCTGGCCGTCGTCCTCACCGCGAACCTGATCTCGGTGAAGTACTTCGGCGAGATGGAGTTCTGGTTCTCCCTGGTCAAGGTGGCCGCCCTGACGATCTTCCTGCTCGTCGGCATCTACCTCGTCGCCACCAGCCACGACATCGGCGGCAACACCCCGGGCCTCGGCAACATCACCGACAACGGCGGCATCTTCCCGGTCGGCGTCCTGCCCATGCTCCTGGTCATCCAGGGCGTGGTCTTCGCGTACGCCTCCGTCGAGCTCTGCGGGGTCGCCGCGGGCGAGACCGAGAACCCCGAGAAGATCATGCCGAAGGCGATCAACTCGATCATGTGGCGCGTGGGCATCTTCTACGTCGGCTCGGTCGTCCTGCTGGCCCTGCTGCTCCCGTACACCGCCTACTCGGAGGGTCAGAGCCCCTTCGTCACCGTCTTCGACAAGCTCGGCGTCCCGGGCGCCGCGGGCATCATGAACCTGGTCGTCCTGACCGCCGCCCTGTCCAGCCTGAACTCCGGCCTCTACTCCACCGGCCGGATCCTGCGCTCGATGGCCATGTCCGGCTCCGCGCCCAAGTTCACCGGCGTCATGAACAAGGGCAAGGTCCCCTACGGCGGGGTCCTCTTCACCGCCGCCTTCGGCATCGCCGGCGTCGGCCTGAACTACCTGATGCCCGAGGACGCCTTCGAGATCGTCCTGAACTTCGCCTCGCTCGGCATCCTCGGCACCTGGGCGATGGTCATGCTCTGCTCGCTCCACTTCTGGCGGAGGGCGAAGCAGGGCCGCCTGGAGCGCCCGTCCTACCGACTGCCCTGGGCCCCGTACACGCAGATCGTCACGCTGGTCTTCCTCGTCACGGTCCTGGTCCTGATGTGGTGCGACGGCGGCGTCGGCCGCACCACCGTGCTGTTCGTCCCGGTCATCGGCGCCGCCCTGGTCGGCGGCTGGTTCCTGGTCCGTGGCCGGGTGGCGGAGATCGCCGCGTCCCGCCGCTGACCGACGCGCGCACGAAGGGGCCCCGGCCCGGGATCCGATCCCGGGCCGGGGCCCCCTTCCCGTCCACCGCACTCACGGGAAACGAAGAAGGACCCCGCCGAAGCGGGGTCCTTCTCCTTACTTGTGTCCGAGGGGGGACTTGAACCCCCACGCCCGATAAAGGGCACTAGCACCTCAAGCTAGCGCGTCTGCCATTCCGCCACCCGGACAAGGTGTCTGTCTCGCGTCCCTCGCGGGCCGTTCCGACGTGGAAAACATTACCAAACATTCCGGGGGCCCGATCACACCCCCCGGTGACCGGGGAACGCCCTTGGGCGGAGCGCCCGGGCGCGCGAGGATGGGGAGGTAGCCGGTACTGATCAGTGGGAGGAACAGCGTGAGCGAATCGGGCGCGGGCAGGACCGTCTCCGGCCAGGACGAGGTCGTCGACCTCTGCCGGGACCTCATCCGGATCGACACCAGCAACTACGGGGACCACTCGGGCCCGGGCGAGCGCAAGGCGGCCGAGTGGATCGCGGAGCAGCTGGCCGAGGTGGGTCTGGAGCCGCAGATCTTCGAGTCCCACAAGGGCCGCGCCTCGACCGTGGCCCGGATCGAGGGGGAGGACCCGTCGCGGCCGGCCCTGCTGATCCACGGGCACACCGACGTGGTCCCGGCCAACGCCGCCGACTGGACCTACGACCCCTTCTCGGGCGAGATCGCCGACGGGTGCGTGTGGGGCCGCGGCGCGGTCGACATGAAGGACATGGACGCGATGACGCTGGCCGTCGTGCGCGACCGCATGCGCAGCGGGCGCAAGCCCCCGCGCGACATCGTGCTGGCCTTCCTCGCCGACGAGGAGGCGGGCGGCATCTACGGGGCCCGCCACCTCGTCGACAAGCACCCCGGCCTCTTCGAGGGCGTCACGGAGGCGATCGGCGAGGTCGGCGGCTTCTCCTTCACCGTGAACGAGAACCTGCGCCTCTACCTCGTGGAGACCGCGCAGAAGGGCATGCACTGGATGCGGCTCACGGTGGAGGGCACCGCGGGCCACGGTTCGATGACCAACAACGACAACGCCATCACGGAGCTGTGCGAGGCCGTGGGTCGCCTCGGCCGGCACCAGTGGCCCGTGCGCGTCACCAAGACCGTGCGTTCGTTCCTGGACGAGCTCTCGGACGCCCTGGGCACCCCGCTGGACCCCGACAACATGGACGAGACCCTCGCCAAGCTCGGCGGCATCGCCAAGATGGTCGGCGCGACCCTGCGCAACTCGGCCGCCCCGACGATGCTCGGCGCCGGCTACAAGGTCAACGTCATCCCCGGCCAGGCCACGGCGCACGTCGACGGCCGTTTCCTGCCCGGCTACGAGGACGAGTTCTTCGCCGACCTCGACCGGATCCTCGGCCCCCGCGTGAAGTACGAGGACGTGCACGCGGACAAGGCGCTGGAGACGGACTTCGACGGGAAGCTCGTCGACGCCATGCAGGGCGCCCTGAAGGCCGAGGACCCGATCGCGCGGGCCGTCCCGTACATGCTCTCGGGCGGTACGGACGCGAAGTCCTTCGACGACCTCGGCATCCGCTGCTTCGGCTTCGCCCCGCTCCAGCTGCCCCCCGAGCTGGACTTCGCGGGCATGTTCCACGGAGTGGACGAGCGGGTTCCGGTCGACGGCCTCAAGTTCGGCGTCCGGGTCCTCGACCGGTTCATCGACAACGCGTGACGGGTCACTCCTAACGCCCGGGAATCGGGAAGGTGTGCGGATTCCACTGAGAAGAGTGAATGCGCTCATACGCTCGTAGCCCCGGTGGGAACTCCTCGTTACAGGTGGTGCGGTCCGCGGCTGGGACCGCACTTTCCTACTAGGAGGAACAATGCTCAAGAAGGTTGTCGCCGCTGCGGCTGCTACCGGTGGTCTGGTTCTCGCGGGTGCGGGTCTGGCCGTCGCCGACGCGGGTGCCCAGGGTGCGGCCATCGGCTCCCCCGGTGTCCTGTCCGGCAACGTCGTCCAGGTTCCGGTCCACATCCCCGTGAACGTCTGCGGCAACACGATCTCCGTGATCGGCCTGCTGAACCCGGCCTTCGGCAACACCTGCGTCAACGCCTGACGCGTCTGAAGACCCGGCCCCGGAGCGCTTTCCAGCGTTTCGGGGCCGCCGGGCTTTAACGGCCCGATCCATCGACTTTTCGGCGTACCAGGCGGGGGAGCCTGGACGGCCCGGCCGCCGCGCGGCGGCCGTCGACGTACCAACAGGGGACGAGTACAGATGCGACGACCGATCCAGGTCACGAGGAAGACGCTGATCACCATGGCGGCCGCGGGGGGTGTGCTCGCGCTGGCCGGCGGTCAGGCGCAGGCGGCCTCCGGAGCGTCCGGCCATGCCGCGAACTCGCCGGGCGTGCTGTCCGGGAACAACGTGCAGGCCCCGGTGGAAGCGCCGGTGAACGTCTGCGGCAACACCGTCAACGTGATCGCCCTGCTGAATCCGGCCTTCGGGAACGGCTGCGCCAACGAGTCGGGCAAGCACCGCCCGCCGGGCAAGCCGCAGCACCCGGACCACCCGGGCGGCCCCGAGGAGCCGTGCGACGACCACCCGGGGAACCCGGGGGGCGGGAACCCCGGTGGCGGTAACCCGGGCGGCGGCAATCCCGGTGGTGGCAATCCGGGTGGTGGCAACCCTGGCGGTGGGAACCCCGGTGGTGGCAATCCGGGTGGTGAGACCCCCGGTGGTGGGAACCCCGGTGGTGGGAACCCCGGTGGTGGGAATCCCGGTGGTGGCAATCCGGGTGGTGAGACCCCCGGTGGTGGGAACCCCGGTGGTGGGAATCCCGGTGGTGGGAACCCTGGCGGTGGGAACCCCGGTGGCGGTAACCCGGGTGGTGGCAATCCCGGTGGTGGCAACCCTGGCGGTGGGAACCCCGGTGGCGGTAACCCGGGCGGTGGGAACCCCGGTGGTGGGAACCCCGGCGGCGGTAACCCTGGCGGTGAGACCCCCGGTGGTGGCAACCCCGGTACCCCGGGCGGGCAGACGCCCGGCCAGGGTGGACTCGCGGCCACGGGCGCCGGTGACGCGCTCACGGCCGGAGTGCCGCTCGCGGGCGGACTGCTGCTCGCCGGAGCCGTGCTCTACCGCCGCGCCCGCAACGCCGCCTGACCGGCGCTCACGACGCGGGCCCCGTTCCGGGGGCCCGCGTCACCAGGTCGCGCGGACCTGACGGATGATCCGGCGGCGCAACCGCACCCTGCGGCTGCCGTCCCGGTGGAGCGTCAGGCGGTCCAGTTCCCAGTGGCCGTACTCGGCATGGTCGGTCAGTAGTCGGGTCGCCTCCTGGCGGGGGGTCCCGCGAGGCACGTACACGTCGACGAATTCGTATTCCGGCATCGCATCTATTGTGCGGGCAGAGGCCGGCTACGGATAGCGTCTGCACTATGTCTGATGCCGCTCTGCCCACTGTTGCCGAGGTCCGCGCCGCCGCCGAGGCGGTCAAGGCCGCTCTCGACCGCCACCTCGCCGCGGTCGAGAGCAGGATCGGGGACGAGGACCCGGCCGTCTACGCCGCCTTCAACGAACTCGCCGCCGCCGCCGAGGAATACGACGAACTGCTCTACGACCGATACGACGAGGTCACCCCGTTCGAGATCCCCACGCCGGAGGACGGAGTTCCGTACACCGGGCCGGCGGAACCCGCGGCCTTCAGCGTGTTCATCCGCCGTGACTACGCCGTCGTCGAACCGGCCCGGCTGGTCGCCCAGGCGGAACGCGTCGCCGCGCACGACCGCGAATCCGAGTTCGTCGACGACGCCGGCACGGCCGGCGCGCTCGGAGTGCTCTTCGGGGAGTACGAGCCCGACGAGATCGCCTCCCGCTACAAGGAGTTCGGACTGGAGGAGGGCGACTCCACCCTCTGGATCGCAGCGCTCGAAGAGGTCGCGGAACCGGGTGACTGGCTCGACGCGCCCTTCGGGCAGACCGACCCCCAGGACGTGCTGCACCGCTTCGACGTCAGCTCCGTCTTCGACGAGGACCCCGAGGACGCGGAAGACCCCGAAGGGCCGGGGGAGTTCGAGGAAGCGGCCGAGCCCGGCCTGACCCCGGCCTGATCCGGCTCCCCGCGCGACGCCCCCGCCCTTCCCGGACGGGGGCGTTCCGCTGTCGCCCCGTACGTTCACCGCTACTGCGGCGCGGCCTCCTGGGCGGCCGTCAAGGCCCGCAGCAAGCCCGTCAGCCGGGTCGTGCGCGGCTTCGGCAGCACCTGCGCCACCGCGTGCGGCAGCGCCTGGTCGACCCCGTGGACGACGGACAGGTGCCGCTCCGCCCGCCCGAACGCCGTGTACACCCAGTCCCGGGACAGGGCCTGCGCGGCGTCGCCCGGCAGCACGACCACCACGGCGGGCCAGCGCGTCCCGACGGCCTGGTGCGCCGTCACCGCCCAGCCGTGCCGCACCCGGGACTCGACCCGTTCCTGCGGGACGACGACCCGGGTCCCCGCGAGGTCCAGGTGCAGCCCCTGCGCGTCGGCCGACACCACCCGGCCCGGCAGCGCCCGCCCGGGGGAGGGGACGTGGACGATCCGGTCGCCGGGGTCGAACCCGCCGAACCGGCCGGGGCCCGGGTTCAGCCGTTCCTTGAGGGCCCCGTTCAGCGCGCGGGTGCCCGCCGAGCCGCCGTGGCCCGGGGTGATGACCTGCACGGCATCGGCCGGGATCCCGAACGCGCGCGGCACCGACTCGGCGACCAGCTGCACGGTGCGGTGCACCGCCTCTCCGGCGTCCTTCACCGGGACGATGACGACCTCCTTGCCCGGGGCGTGGACCTGGTTCAGCTCCCCGATCCCGACGCCCGAGACCAGCTCGCCGACCGGGCCGGGATCCGGCGTCCGGGACACGACCTGCGGCCAGGCCCGCGCCGCCAGCACATCGGCGAACACCCGGCCGGGACCGGCCGACCCGAGCACCCCCGGGTCCCCGGACAGCACCAGACGGGCCCCGTCCGGGACGGACTCCACCAGGGCGGCGGCCGTCTCCACGTCCAGCTGCGGCGCGTCCAGCACCACCAGGAGGTCCAGCTCGAACCGCCCGTCGGCGTCCCGCCCGGGACCCTGCGTCCCGGCCAGCAGCCCGGCCGGGGTGACCCGGTCGGGGCCCGGAACGTGCGCGGCCAGGACGGCCCGCAGACCCAGCTTCCGGGCCGCCTCCAGCAGTGCCAGGGGTTCGGCGCGGGCGGCCTCGCCGCCGGTGTGGGTCACCACCCCGTGCCCGGCGACGGCCCGGATCAGCTCGCCACCGGTGCCGGTGGCGGCCTGCGACCAGTCGGCGGGATCGGTGACGCCGGCCGCCAGCCGGGCCAGGCCGTCGGCGAGGCTCTCCTCGGCGAGGGCGTACTCCTCCAGCCCGACGAGGACCCGCACGGGCCGCTCGGTCTCCCCGGCCTCCTCGTCGGTGTCCGCGGCGGGGGTCGGCGCGGGACCGTCCAGGGGCTCCTCGAACACGAGCACCGCGCCCTCGCCGACGGCGTGTTCGAGGGCTCCGGCCGGTTCCGGCACCCCGTACTGGGCGAGGGCCTTCTCCAGCACCGGGCTCTCCAGGGCGGTGTGCCCCTTCTCGGCGGCCCGGTCCAGCAGCCAGCCCACCAGGGCCGCGCCGCGGCGCTCGTCCGCGGGACCGGCCTCGGCGCCCAACAGGGCCTGCGCGAAGCCGTCCGCCTGGGCCGGGCGGACGCCGGCGACCGCCAGGAGTCGCCAGGGGTCCTCGACGAGCCGCCCCGCTGCGCCCTCCCCGAGGATCCGGGCGGCCGGCCCGGCCAGCGCCTCGGGGGCGCCGCCGCGGGCCAGCACGGCCCGCACGCCCTCGATCTCGGCCGCGGCGGGCTCGGGGACGGTCGTGACGGGCCGGGGCTGCTGCGGGGGAACGGGGGCGGCCTTGCGGGGGGCGGCCGGGGCCTCGTCGAAGTACACCGGCGCCGGCGCGGCGCCGCTCTCCACGGCCCGTACGGCCGCCAGCAGGTCGGCGGCCTTCCCGCTGAGCTTCGCGCCCGCCTCGACCGGGCCCTCCCGCTCGGCCTTGCGCCGTGCGATGCGTTCCCGCTCGACCTTCTGCGCCGCCAGCTCGGCCTGCGCCTCGGTGAGCGAGGGCGCCGCGGCCTGCGCGTCCCCGCCGGCGGCAGCGGCCCCGTCCGCCGCGGCGTCCGCGGCGGGGTGCCCGTCCCCGTCCGGCTCGTCGGTCGTGGCCTCCCCGTCGGCGGGAGCGGTGTCGTCCGCCGCGTGTCGTTCCTCCGGGTCGCCCGGTGCGGCGTCCTCGTCCGGCGCGTCCTCGTCCTGTGCGTCCCCGACCGGCTCGCCGGCTGCGTCGGATCCGGCCTCCGGAGCGTCCGGCTCGCGCCCGCCCTCCGACGCCTCCGGGGCGGCCTCCGGCGTCGCGGGGTCCTCGGGCGCGGCCTCGCCGGCCCCGGCCCCTTCCTCCGCGGCAGCGGGCGCGGCGGCGGCGGTGGTCTCGGGGTCCGTACTCACAGCGTGCTCCAGTCCTGATCGGGGTAGCGGTGCACCGGGACGGAAACGTCGTCCAGCGCACGGCAGATCTCCTCGGGAAGACTAAGGGCCTCCACCGACAGCGCCGCCCCGAGCTGCGTCGACGTCCGCGCGCCGACGATCGGGGCGACCACCCCCGGCCGGTCCCTCACCCACGCCAGCGCCACGTGCAGCGGCGTCACGCCCAGCCCCTGGGCGGCGGTGACCACGGCGTCGACGATCCGGCCCGCCGGCTCGTCGAGGTACGGGTCCACGAAGCCGGCCAGGGACTCCGAGGCGCCCCGGGAGTCGGCGGGCGTTCCGTCGCGGTACTTGCCCGTCAGCACCCCGCGACCCAGCGGGGACGAGGGCAGCAGGCCCACGCCCAGGTCCAGCGCGGCGGGCAGCACCTCCCGCTCCACGCCCCGCTGGAGGAGCGAGTACTCCATCTGCGTCGAGGCGAGCCGGGTCCGTACCCCCGGCACGGCCAGCTGCCACGTCGCGGCCTTCGCGAGCTGCCAGCCGCTGAAGTTGGACACCCCCGCGTACCGGACCCGGCCGCTGCTGACGGCGAGGTCCAGGGTCTGCAGGGTTTCCTCCAACGGGGTACGGGGATCGAAGGCGTGGACCTGCCACAGGTCCACGTAGTCGGTGCCCAGCCGGTCCAGCGAGTCGTCGAGGGCGGCCAGCAGGTGCCCGCGCGAGCCGTTGAAGCGCCGGTCGGGATCCGGCACGCTGCCCGCCTTCGTGGCGATGACCAGGTCGCGGCGCGGAACCAGCCCGGCCACCAGCTGCCCCAGGATGTACTCGGCCTCGCCGCCCCCGTACACGTCGGCCGTGTCGACGAGCGTGCCGCCCGCCTCCCAGAACGTCTTCAACTGCTCGGCGGCGACTTCCTCGCCGGTGTCGCGGCCCCAGGTCAGGGTGCCGAGGCCGATCCGGGAGACGCGCAGTCCGGTGCGGCCGAGATGCCTCTGCTCCATGAGCGCTGAGACTACTGCGGCGCTGACGCGGGAGACCTTGGCGCGCTACAGTCCCCCGCAGACCCACGTTACTGATCGGTAAATCGGCTTCACCGTTAGGGGACGACACATGCGGCTCGGCATCAATCTCGGCTACTGGGGTGCGGGCATGGACGCCGACAACCTCTCCGTCGCCCAGGAGGCCGACCGGCTCGGCTACGACGTCTGCTGGGCCGCCGAGGCCTACGGCTCCGACGCGGCCACCGTGCTGGCCTGGGTCGCGGCCCAGACGGAGCGGATCGACGTCGGCTCGGCCATCTTCCAGATCCCGGCCCGCCAGCCCGCGATGACGGCGATGACCGCCGCCACCCTGGACTCGCTCACCAAGGGCCGCTTCCGGCTCGGCCTCGGCGTCTCGGGGCCGCAGGTCTCCGAGGGCTGGTACGGCGTCAAGTTCGACAAGCCGCTCGCCCGGACCCGCGAATACGTGGAGATCGTCCGCAAGGCGATGACCCGCGAGCGACTGTCCTACGACGGCGCCCACTGGACCCTCCCGCTGCCCGACGGCCCGGGCAAGCCCCTCAAGCTGACCGTCCACCCGGAGCGCGAGCACATCCCGCTCTACATCGCCGCCATCGGGCCGAAGAACCTGGAGCAGACCGGCGAGATCGCCGACGGCGCCCTGCTGATCTTCCCGGCGGCCGAGCACCTGGAGGAGACGGCCCTGCGCCACATCCGCGCGGGTCGCGAGAAGGCCGGCCTGACCATGGACGGCTTCGACGTCTGCCCGACCGTGCCGCTCGCGCTCGGCGAGGACGTGACGGCCCTCGCCGACATGTTCCGGCCCTACACCGCCCTGTACGTCGGCGGCATGGGCAGCCCGAAGCAGAACTTCTACAACCAGCTCGCCCAGCGGATGGGCTACGAGAAGGAGGCCGCCGAGATCCAGACCAAGTACCTGGGCGGCGACAAGACGGGCGCGGCCGCGGCCGTCCCGCACTCCCTGATCGACTCGACCACCCTGCTGGGCTCCGTGGAGCGGATCGCCGACGGCATGCGCGCCTACGCCGACGCCGGGGTCACCACCCTCACCCTGGCCCCCGCCGGCTTCACCCTGGACGAGCGGATCGCCGCCCTGCGGGCCGGCACCGAGGCCCTGGAGCTCGCCGGCCTCGCCTGACACCGGGCGCCGACGACCCCCGACACGACGACGGAGCCGCGCGGTACGCGCGGCTCCGTCATCAGGTCCTGCGGCCGTGGTGGGGGCTCGGGGGGTCTTCCCCGCCACGGCCGACACAGCCAACAACGCCGCGTCCGGCCCCCGGGTTACGCCCTCGCGCCGAGCCGCCGATTTCGTTCATTCGGCCGAGTCGGCCGGCCCTCTCGGTTGCCCGCCCGATCAATCCGCATTTGACTCGTTCCATGCTCTCTGCCCGCAGCCTGTTCCAGGAGATCGTCGACCACGACGACTCCTTCCAGCTGTTCTGCTCCATCGCCGCCAGCGGGGAGTCCCAGGGCGGCTGGGAGAACGCGCGGATCGCCGCGCTCGTCCCCGAACCGATGCGCGACCTGGCCCCCAAGATCACCCGGCACGGCGCCGACGAGGACAAGCACGGACGGATCTTCCAGGCCCTGCTCCGCAAACGCGGCCTGCAACCCGTACCCGTACCCCCCGAGACCGACTACACGATGCTGCTGGAACGCCGCGGCATCGGCCTCGCCCACGAGAAGCTGCGCGGCGACCGGCCGCTGACCGAGGAGGACATCGTCGTCTACCTCGCGCACAGCCGGGTCACCGAGCAGCGCGCGGCCGACCAGATGGGCATCCTCGTCCGGTACTTCGGCGACCACCCCGAGCTCGGCAGGGCCGTCCGCATGATCAGCGCCGACGAGGACAACCACCTCGCCTACTGCCACGAGGAGCTGCTGCGCCTCGCCCGCCGCGGACACGGCCGCACCATCCACCGGATCCTGCGCCGGAGCGCCCTCGCCGAGATCGGCGTCCACCGGGACGTCAGCCTCGCCGTCATGGCCCGCATGGGCCGCATCCTGAACTGGCCCGCGCCCAAGTCCGCCGCCCTCGCCGCCGGCATCCGCGCCGCGTACGCCTACGAGCGGTTCAGCGGCTGGCACCGGGCGGTCCGCCTGACCCCGCCCGAGCGGGTCGACGCCCTCGGAGGCGCCCCCGTACCCGCACCGGGACTCGCCTGACCGGCCCCCGCCGACCCGCCCTCACAGCCAGCCGCGGCGCTTGAACATCCGGTGCAGGCCCAGACAGACGGCGACCATGAGGGCCACCACGCCCGGATAGCCCCACCCCTGCCGCAACTCCGGCATGTCCTCGAAGTTCATCCCGTAGATGCCCGCGACCATCGTCGGGACCGCCGCCATCGCCGCCCAGGCCGAGATCTTGCGCATGTCGTCGTTCTGCCGGACGCCCATCTGCGCCAGGTGCGCGGCCAGCGCGTCCGACAGCAGCCGGTCCAGGCCCTCGACGTACTCGTTCGCCTTCGTCAGGTGATCGGCGACGTCCCGGAAGAAGGGCTGCGCGTGCTCGTGGACGAACGGCACGCGCCCGAACGCGAGCCGGTCCATCGGCTGGAGCAGCGGGCTCGTCGCCCGACGGAACTCCAGCACCTGCCGCTTGAAGCCGTAGATCCGGGACGCCGTGTTCTTCGAGTCCGGGGCGTTCGGCGCGAACACCTCCGCCTCCAGCTCCTCCAGATCGCCCTGGAGCTCGGCGGCCACCTCGATGTAGTGGTCGACCACCGCGTCGGACACCGCGTAGAGCACCGCCGTCGGGCCGTGCCGCAGCACCTGCGGATCCTGCTCCAACCGGTGGCGCACCGCGGTCAGCGCCGCGCCCTCGCCGTGCCGGACCGTGACCACGAACGAGTCGCCGATGAACACCATCAGCTCGCCCGTCGTCACCGTGTCCGCGTCGTCGTCGTAGAGCACCGGCTTCAGGACGACGAACAGCGAATCGTCGTACACCTCCAACTTCGGCCGCTGGTGCGCCGTCAGCGCGTCCTCCACCGCCAGCGCGTGCAGCCCGAACTCCCGGCTCACGTGCTCGAACTCCGCCTCCGTCGGCTCGTGCATGCCGATCCACACGAAGGCGTCGCCCCGGGCCCGCGCCTCGGCCAGGGCGTCCGAGAAATCGGCGGGCGCCGCGGAACGGCGGCCGTCACGGTACATCGCGCAGTCGACAATCACGCGGCGCATTCTCCCCCGCCGCCGCCCGACCCGCACCAGGGCGACACCCCTACCCTGTACCCATGGCCACGTTGATCCTCGTACGGCACGGGCGTTCCACCGCCAACACCGCGGGCTTGCTCGCCGGATGGACTCCGGGAGTCGGCCTCGACGAACACGGAGCCGGGCAGGCCGCCGCACTGCCCGACCGGCTCGCCGGGGTACCGCTGGCCGCCGCCGTCACCAGCCCCCTGCAGCGCTGCCGGGAAACCCTGGCGCCGCTCCTCGCCGCCCGCCCCGAGCTGCCCCTGCACACCGACGAACGCATCGGCGAGTGCCACTACGGCGACTGGTCGGGCCGCAAACTCTCCGAACTCGCCGGAGAACCCCTCATGAAGATCGTCCAGCAGTACCCCTCCGGCGCCGCCTTCCCCGGCGGCGAGTCCATGCGCGCCATGCAGACCCGCGCCGTGGACGCCGTACGGGAGTGGAACGCCCGGATCGAGGACGAGCACGGCAGCGACGCCGTCTTCCTGATGTGCTCGCACGGCGACATCATCAAATCCCTCGTCGCCGACGCGCTCGGCATGCACCTCGACCTCTTCCAGCGGATCCACGTCGACCCCTGCTCGGTCACCGCCGTCCGCTACACCCCCACCCGCCCCTTCCTGCTGCGCCTCGGCGACACCGGCGACCTCACCCCGCTGATCCCGCGCCCGGCCCCGGTCGCCGAGGGGGAGTCCGAAGGCGACGGGAACGCCGTCGTGGGGGGCGGCGCGGGCGCGGCGTGATCGAACGGCGCAGTAGGGTGGCATGGCCGATACGCGTGCGCGGACCCGCCCACGCCTGAGACTTGGAGACTGGACGTGCCCCGTCAGGTGTTCCTTTACGATCCGCCGGACCGCTTCGTGGCCGGCACGGTCGGTCTGCCTGGGCGCCGTACGTTCTTCCTGCAGGCCTCCGTGGGTACCCGCGTCACCAGCGTCTCCCTGGAGAAGACCCAGGTGGCGGCGCTGGCCGAGCGGATGGACGAGCTGCTGGACGAGGTCGTGCGGCGCACCGGCGGCAACGCCCCCGTCCCGGCCGTCGCCTCCACCGAGGCCGCCGACACCGCCCCGCTCGACGTGCCCGTCGAGGAGGAGTTCCGCGTCGGCACCATGGCCCTCGCCTGGGACGGCGAGGAACAGCGGATGATCGTCGAGGCCCAAGCGCTCGTCGAACTCGACGCCGACTCCGACGAGGACCTCGCCGAAGCCGAGGAACGCCTCCTCCAGGACGAGGAGAACGGCCCGCCCATGCTCCGGGTGCGCCTGTCCGGCGCCCAGGCCCGGGCCTTCGCCAAGCGCGCCCTGGACGTGGTCAACGCCGGCCGCCCGCCGTGCCCCCTGTGCAGCCTCCCGCTCGACCCCGAGGGACACGTGTGCCCCCGCCAGAACGGCTACCGGCGCCAGGCGTGAGCGCCGCGAGCACGATCGAGGAGCTGCTCACCCGGGGTGAGCTCACCGTCCGGGGACGGATCGCCGAGGCCTCCAACGCGGTCCTGCTGTGCACCGTCGCCCACGACGGCCGCACCGCGGACTGCGTCTACAAGCCGGTCAAGGGCGAGCGACCGCTGTGGGACTTCCCCGACGGGAACCTCGCCCGCCGCGAGCGCGCCGCCTACCTCGTCTCCGAGGCCACGGGCTGGGGCCTGGTCCCCGCCACCGTCCTGCGCGACGGACCGTACGGCGAGGGCATGGTCCAGCACTGGATCGACTCCGGGGAGACGCCCGAGGCGGAACTCCTCGCGCTCGTCGAGGGCGAGGAGGCGGCGGACGGCTGGAAGCCCGTCGCCCTCGCCGAGGTCGGCGAGGGCCGCACCGCCCTCCTCGTGCACGCCGACGACCCCCGGCTGCGCCGCCTCGCCGTACTCGACGCCGTGATCAACAACGGCGACCGCAAGGGCGGCCACCTGCTGCCCGCCCCCGACGGCCGGCTGTACGGCATCGACCACGGTGTGACCTTCCACGCGGAGGACAAGCTGCGCACCCTGCTCTGGGGCTGGGCGGGGGAGCCCCTCACCGACGAGGCCCGCGCGGTGCTGCTCACCCTGGAGTCCCAGCTGGCCGCGGGAGAGCCGCTCGCCACCCGGTTGGCCGAACTGATCACCGACACCGAGCTGGACGCCGTCCGGGCCCGCGTGGCCGCCCTGCTGCGCACCGGGACCCATCCGCAGCCCTCGGGACAGTGGCCCGCCATTCCCTGGCCCCCGGTCTGAGCAGGCACGGCACGGGACGCACAGAACCGGCCAGACGGCAAGAGCGCGGTTCAGGCCAAGAGTGACGCTCCGGTTCGTTTCCGGAACACTCGTCCGGTTAGTCTCAAGGCATGCATGCCTGGCCCGCTTCTGAGGTCCCCGCCCTGCCCGGCAAGGGCCGCGACCTCCAGATCCACGACACCGCGACCCAGGGGACGATCACCCTCGCCCCCGGTCCCGTCGCCCGTATCTACGTCTGCGGGATCACTCCGTACGACGCGACCCACATCGGTCACGCGGCGACCTACAACGCGTTCGACCTCGTTCAGCGCGTGTGGCTCGACAACAAGCGGCAGGTCCACTACGTCCAGAACGTCACGGACGTGGACGACCCGCTCCTGGAGCGGGCGCTGCGCGACGGACACGACTGGACCGAACTCGCCGAGCGCGAGACCGCCCTCTTCCGCGAGGACATGACCGCCCTGCGGATGCTGCCCCCGCAGCACTACATCGGAGCGGTCGAGGCCATACCCGGCATCGTGCCGCTGGTCGAGCGGCTCCGCGACGCCGGCGCCGCCTACGAGCTCGACGGCGACGTCTACTTCTCCGTCGAGTCCGACCCGAACTTCGGCGGGGTCTCCCACCTGGACGCCGAGGCGATGCGGCTGCTCTCCGCGGAGCGCGGCGGCGACCCGGACCGCCCGGGGAAGAAGAACCCGCTCGACCCGATGCTGTGGATGGCCGCCCGCGAGGGCGACCCGAGCTGGGACGGCGGCTCGCTGGGCCGCGGCCGGCCCGGCTGGCACATCGAGTGCGTCGCCATCGCCCTGGACCACCTGGGCATGGGCTTCGACATCCAGGGCGGCGGCTCCGACCTGGCGTTCCCGCACCACGAGATGGGTGCCTCGCACGCCCAGGCGCTGACGGGCGAGTTCCCGATGGCCAAGGCCTACGTCCACGCCGGCATGGTCGGCCTGAACGGCGAGAAGATGTCGAAGTCCAAGGGCAACCTGGTCTTCGTCTCGGCGCTGCGCCGCTCCGGGGTCGACCCGGCGGCCATCCGCCTCGCCCTGCTGTCGCACCACTACCGGGCCGACTGGGAGTGGACCGACGCGGTCCTCGCCGAGGCGGTGGCCCGTCTGGAGCGCTGGCGCGCGGCCGTCTCGCGCCCGGACGGCGTACCGGCGGACGCCCTGGTCGAGGAGGTCCGCGAGGCCCTCTCCCGCGACCTGGACGCCCCTGCGGCGCTGGCCGCCGTGGACCGCTGGGTCGAGCTCCAGCTGGCCACCGACGCCGACGACGAGTCGGCGCCGGGCCTGGTCTCCCGCACGGTCGACGCCCTGCTCGGCGTCGCCCTCTAGAGCACGGCCCCCAGGGGCGACGAAACGCCGGGCCCGCCGCGGTTGCGGCCGGCCCGGGGGTGTGGTGCGTCCACCTAGGCGTCGGGGGAGGACCCCCCCGCGCCGGGACCCCCCGGCGGCTCGGGAGCCTCCGGCTTCTCCGGCGACTCGGGCGTCGCGGGCGCACCCGCCGTCCCCGCCGCGTCCTGGCCCCCGGCAGCCCCGGACGCCTCCTCGGCGCCGCTCCCGGTCCCACCGGCGGCCCCGTCGGGCGTCGGCGCGGCGGGCGGCTCCGGCTCGGGCCTGCGCTTCGACGGCCGGCTCAGGCCGCCGGCCGTGTCCCGCAGGTACGAGGCGTCACCCGGATCCGTGGTGGCGGAAGGGTCCCGACGCCGCAGGTACCGTTCGAACTCCCGGGCGATCGCGTCCCCGGAGGCCTCCGGCAGGTCCGCCGTGTCCCGTGCCTCCTCCAGCGTCTGGACGTACTCCGCGACCTCGCTGTCCTCGGCCGCCAGCTGGTCCACGCCCAGCTGCCAGGCCCGCGCGTCCTCGGGCAGCTCGCCCAGCGGGATCCTGATGTCGATCAGGTCCTCCAGCCGGTTGAGCAGCGCCAGCGTGGCCTTCGGGTTCGGCGGCTGCGACACGTAGTGCGGCACCGCCGCCCACAGCGACACCGCGGGAACGCCCGCGTGCGTGCAGGCCTCCTGCAACACGCCCACGATCCCCGTCGGGCCCTCGTACTTCGTCTCCTCCAGGTCCATCGTCCGCGCCAGGTCGGCGTCCGAGGTCACCCCGCTGACGGGCACGGGCCGGGTGTGCGGGGTGTCCCCGAGCAGCGCGCCCAGGATCACCACCATCTCCACGCCGAGCTCGTGCGCGAAGCCGAGCAGCTCGTTGCAGAACGACCGCCACCGCATGGACGGTTCGATGCCCCGCACCAGCACCAGGTCGCGCGGCTTCGCACCGCCGATCCGGACCACGGACAGCCGCGTCGTCGGCCAGGTGATCTTCCTGACCCCGTTGTCCAGCCACACCGTCGGCCGGTTGACCTGGAAGTCGTAGTAGTCCTCGGCGTCCAGAGCCGCGAAGACCTCGCCCTTCCACTCCCGGTCCAGGTGCGCCACCGCACCGGAGGCGGCGTCACCCGCGTCGTTCCAGCCCTCGAACGCGGCCACCATGACCGGGTCGATCAGCTCGGGCACGCCCTCAAGCTCGATCACCCAGGTCTCCTTCCGAAGTTCCCTTGCGTACGTGGGCCAGCCTAAGCCTTGAGGTGGCACCGACCACAGCCCACGACGGAGGGGCGGTTCCCCTCGGAACCGCCCCTCTTCCCCACCTGCGCGGGAGCTATGCCTTGTGACCCAGCATCTCCTCGACCCGGGCGCGCACGGAGGCGTCGTCCAGACCGCGGACCGTCACCGTCGTGCGGCGGCGCAGCACGTCGTCGACCGTCTCGGCCCACTCGTTGTCACGGGCGTAGGCGACCTGCGCCCAGATCTCCGGACCGTCCGGGTGGATGCGCTCGGCCAGCGCCGGGTCCTCGTTCGCGATGCGCGCGATGTCGAAGGCCAACGAGCCGTAGTGCGAGGCCAGGTGGCGGGCCGTCAGCGGGTCCATGCGGGTGCCGGGCTCGCGGTCCACCAGCAGTCGGTGCGCGACCGCGTTCGGGTTCGCGACACCGGGCAGCGGGATCCGGCGCACGAGCGACTTCTGCGGCTCCATGTCCTCGGTCAGCGGGCTGCCCGGGAGCTTGGCCAGCTTGTCCATGACGACACGGCCGATGTGACGGTACGTCGTCCACTTGCCGCCGGCCACCGACAGCATGCCGCCCGCGCCCTCGGAGACGACCGTCTCGCGCTTGGCCTTCTCCACGCCGCCGGGGCCGCCGGGCAGCACCCGCAGGCCTGCGAAGGCGTACGTCATCAGGGAGCGGTCGAGGTCGGCGTCGTTCACGGAGAACGCCGCCTCGTCGAGTATCTGCTGGATGTCGGACTCGGTGGCGCGCACGTCCGCCGGGTCGCCCTCGTAGACCTCGTCGGTCGTACCGAGCAGCAGCTGGTCCTCCCAGGGGAGGGCGAAGGTGATGCGGTACTTGTCGATCGGGGTGGCCATGGCGGCCTTCCACGGCGACTTGCGCTTCATCACGATGTGCGCGCCCTTGGACAGGCGGATCGAGGGCATCGAGTGCTTGTCCTCCATGCGCCGCAGGTGGTCCACCCACGGGCCGGTGGCGTTGAGCACGACACGGGCGTCGACGCCGAACTCGGTGCCGTCCAGACGGTCCTTGAGCTCGGCACCGGTGACCCGGCCGCGCGTCATGCGCAGGCCGGTGACCTCGGCGTGGTTGAGGACGACCGCACCCGACTCGACGGCCGCGCGGACCGTCATGACGGCGACGCGGGAGTCGTTCATCTGGTGGTCGTAGTAGACCGCGACGGCCTTCAGGTTGTCCGTCTTCAGGCCCGGATTGTCGGCGACGGCGCGGGCCGGCGAGATGACCTTGCCGATCCCGTCACCGAAGGCCGAGAGCGCCGAGTACGCGAACACGCCCGCGCCCAGCTTCGCCGCGCCGACCGGACCGCCCTTGTACACGGGCAGGTAGAAGGTCAGCGGGTTGACCAGGTGCGGGGCCACGTCCTTGGCCAGCACCCGGCGCTCGTGGTGGTTCTCCGCGACGAGCTTGACCGCGCCGGTCTGCAGGTAGCGCAGACCGCCGTGGACGAGCTTGGAGGAGGCGGAGGAGGTGGCGCCGGCGAAGTCACCGGCGTCCACCATGGCGACCCGCAGCCCCGACTGCGCGGCGTGCCAGGCCACCGAGGTGCCCAGGATTCCACCGCCGATGACCAGCAGGTCGTACGTGGCCTTGGCCAGCTGCTCACGGGTCTCGGCGCGGCTCGCGTTGGAACCGGCTGTCGGGTGCGTACCCAGAGTGGGGACGCTCTGCAGGCTGCTCATGTCTCTTTAGCTCCTCGTCGATTCGTCAGCCGGTGCGGTCAGCTGGCGTCTTCGTCGTCGACCCAGCCCATGGACCGCTCCACGGCCTTGAGCCAGCTCTTGTACTCGCGGTCCCGCTGTTCGGCGGGCATCCGCGGGGTCCACTCGGCCGCGCGGCGCCAGTTGGCGCGCAGGGCGTCGGTGTCGGGCCAGAAGCCGACGGCCAGGCCGGCGGCGTAGGCGGCGCCGAGGCAGGTGGTCTCGGCGACCATCGGGCGCACCACGGGGGCGTCCAGGAAGTCCGAGAGCGTCTGCATCAGCAGGTTGTTGGAGGTCATACCACCGTCGACCTTGAGGGCCGCCAGCTCGACGCCGGAGTCCTTGGTCATGGCGTCGGTGATCTCGCGGGTCTGCCAGGCGGTGGCCTCCAGGACGGCACGGGCGATGTGCGCCTTGGTGACGTACCGGGTCAGGCCGGTGATCACGCCGCGGGCGTCGGAGCGCCAGTACGGGGCGAACAGGCCGGAGAAGGCCGGCACGAAGTAGGCGCCGCCGTTGTCCTCGACCGAGGAGGCCAGGGTCTCGATCTCGGCGGCCGACTTGATCAGGCCCATCTGGTCGCGCATCCACTGGACGAGCGAGCCGGTGACGGCGATGGAGCCTTCCAGGGCGTAGACCGGCTTCTGGTCGCCGATCTGGTAGCCGACCGTGGTCAGCAGGCCGCTGTAGGAGTTGATGATCTTGTCGCCGGTGTTCATGAGCATGAACGTGCCGGTGCCGTACGTGGACTTGGCCTCGCCCTCGGCGAAACAGGTCTGTCCGAAGAGGGCGGCCTGCTGGTCACCGAGCGCCGAGGCGACCGGGACGCCGGCGAGGACGCCTTCCTTGACGTGGCCGTAGACCTCGGCGGAGGACTTGATCTCGGGGAGGACGTTGAGCGGGACCCCCATCGATTCCGCGATCTTGTCGTCCCAGGCCAGCGTGTGCAGGTTCATCAGCATGGTGCGCGAGGCGTTGGTGACGTCGGTGACGTGCACGCCGCCCTGGGCGCCGCCCGTGAGGTTCCAGATGACCCACGAGTCCATGGTGCCGAAGAGGATGTCGCCCGCCTCGGCGCGCTCGCGCAGGCCCTCGACGTTGTCGAGCAGCCAGCGGACCTTGGGGCCGGCGAAGTAGCTCGCGAGGGGGAGGCCGGTCTCGCGGCGGAAGCGGTCCTGGCCGACGTTGCGACCGAGCTCCTTGCACAGGGCGTCGGTGCGGGTGTCCTGCCAGACCAGCGCGTTGTGCACCGGCTCGCCGGTGTTCTTGTCCCACAGCAGGGTGGTCTCGCGCTGGTTGGTGATGCCGACGGCCTTGACGTCGGCGGCGGTGATCTCCGCCTTGGCGATGGCCCCGGCGACGACCTCCTGGACGTTGGTCCAGATCTCGGCGGCGTCGTGCTCGACCCAGCCCGGCTTCGGGAAGATCTGCTCGTGCTCCTTCTGGTCGACGGCGACGATGCGCCCGTCGCGGTCGAAGACGATGCAGCGGGAGGAGGTGGTGCCCTGGTCGATCGCGGCGATGAAGGGGCCGGTGCTGCTGGTCATGATGGCTGCTCCTGGCAGGTCTGGTGAGTTGGCGGAATCAGGAGTGCGGTGCGGATCTTACGAGCGCTGCAGATGCTGATCAGGCGAACGCGATGTTGTACAGACCGCCGGCGAGTACGGCACCGACGAGCGGGCCGACGACCGGGATCCAGGAGTACCCCCAGTCCGAACCGCCCTTGTTGGGCAGCGGGAGCAGGGCGTGCACGATGCGCGGACCGAGGTCGCGCACCGGGTTGATGGCGTAGCCGGTGGGGCCGCCCAGCGAGAGGCCGATGCCGACGACCACGAACGAGGTGATCAGGACACCGATCACACCGAGTCCCTTGCCGTCGTCCTGGAGGCCCTGGGTCAGGATGGCCAGGACCAGGACGGCGGTGCCGATGATCTCGGTGGCGAGGTTCTGCACGACATTACGGATCTCGGGGCCCGTGGAGAAGATGCCGAGGACCGGGCCGGCCTGGTCGTGCGGGTGCGGGTCCTCGGGACCGAGCTTGGCGTCGCGGATGTGCTCCGGGTCGGACAGGTGCACGCGGAACTGGCCGTAGTACGTGATCCACATCAGCACGGCACCCAGCATGGCACCGAGGAGCTGTCCCGCGAGGTACACGGGGACGTCGCCCCACTCGCCGGTCTTGACGGCGATGCCGAACGTGACGGCCGGGTTCAGGTGGGCCCCGGAGAGCGGAGCGGAGACGTAGGCGGCGATCAGTACGGCGAAACCCCAGCCGAAGGTGATCGCGAGCCAGCCCGCGTTGCGGGCCTTGGAGCTCTTGAGGGTGACGGCGGCGCAGACGCCACCACCGAGAAGAGTGAGCAGGGCGGTACCGATGGTCTCGCCGATGAAGATGTCGGAGCTGGACACCCGCGACTCCTTTGTTCTTACGTCCAGGGGTGGGTGAACACCGGGTCCCTCCGGTGGTCCACACACTCGGTGAGTGCTGCACCGGTCCTTGGCCTCGCCATAGCCTAACGCGTATTGCCGGTAGGTGTTCGACAATGCCGACCGATGAACGGCAGTTTTCCGCCTGGATGAAGAACGCGTCAAGGGTTGGCCAGGTCAAAGAACCGGATCGTTACCACACGGTACGATCGCCCAAATCAGGCCAATGACTGATCCGGAAACGACAAAACCCACCCAAAGAGCGCCTGAAGCGCCCCTCGGGTGGGCCGAACGAATCAAGTCAAGCTCAGAACCGGCCCGCGCCGAGATCGCGCGAAACCGACCGTGCGCAGTCCCGGACCGAGGCCACCAGCGACGCCCGGGGCTCCCCGCCCTCCCCGCAGACCCGCTCCACGGCCCCCGCGACGGCCACCGCGCCGACCGGCATCCGCCGCCGGTCGTGGATGGGCGCCGCCACCGAAGCGATGCCCTCCCACGTCTCCTCCACGTCCGCGGCCCAGCCGCGCGCCCGGGTCAGCGCCAGGACCTCCTCGAAACCCACCGCGTCCGTGACCGTGCGGGGCGTGAACGAGTCCCGCTCCACCTCCACCACCTGCGTGTGCGCGACCGGGTCGTAGGCCGACAGGACCTTGCCCAGGGCCGTGGAGTGCAGCGGCTGCATGGCCCCCACCTCCAGCACCTGACGGCTGTCGTCCGGCCGGAACACGTGGTGCATGATCAGCACCCCGCTCTTGTGCAGCACCCCCACGTACACGCTCTCGCCGCTCGCCCGGGCCAGGTCGTCCGTCCACACCAGGGCGCGGGCGCGCAGCTCGTGCACGTCCAGATAGCTGTTGCCCAGGCGCAGCAGCTCCGCGCCCAGCTGGTAGCGCCCCGACGCCGGGTCCTGCTCGACGAAACCCTCGGCCTGCAGGGTGCGCAGGATCCCGTGCGCCGTGCCCTTGGCCAGGCCCAGGGACGACGCCACATCCGAAAGTCCCAGCCGGCGCTCCCCGCCCGCCAGGAGCCGCAGCATCGCAGCGGCTCGTTCGAGCGACTGGATGTTCCGTGCCATCGCGCAGCCTCCTGCTGACGTAGTTCGACAATGCTGAACACTATCGGTCGATGCCGACCTTGTGCATGGTTGGGCGATTCCCGCAGTCAGTGCACACCGTCACACCCCCGTGCGTAGTCCCGCGCACAGAATGCAGTCCGCCACGTGGGACGCCCCCACCGGGGTTGTTGCCGCACGGTTACCCTGACCGCGTGCACCCTTGACACGAGGGGGTGCAAAGCCGACAGCCGTCGCATCCCAGGGAGCACAACCATGGCCTCGTTGCCGAACCCGCCCGCAGACACCCAGACCCGGGCCGACGCCCTCCGAGAGGCGCTCGCCACCCGCGTGGTCGTCGCCGACGGAGCCATGGGGACGATGCTCCAGGAGCAGGACCCGACGATGGAGGACTTCCAGCAGCTGGAGGGCTGCAACGAGGTCCTGAACGTCACCCGCCCGGACATCGTCCGCTCGGTCCACGAGGCGTACTTCTCCGTGGGCGTCGACTGCGTCGAGACCAACACCTTCGGCGCGAACTTCGCCGCCCTCGCCGAGTACGACATCCCCGAACGGAACTTCGAACTGTCGGAGTCCGGCGCCCGCATCGCCCGCGAGGTCGCCGACGAGTACACCGCCTCCACCGGGCAGCAGCGCTGGGTCCTCGGCTCCATGGGCCCGGGCACCAAGCTCCCCACCCTGGGCCACATCACCTACGCCGAGATCCGCGACGCCTACCAGATCAACGCCGAGGGCCTGATCACCGGCGGCGCCGACGCGCTCCTCGTCGAGACGACCCAGGACCTGCTCCAGACGAAGTCCTCCATCATCGGTGCCCGCCGCGCCATGGAGGCGCTCGGCATCTCCGTCCCGCTGATCTGTTCCGTCACCGTCGAGACCACGGGCACGATGCTGCTGGGTTCGGAGATCGGTGCGGCGTTGACGGCGTTGGAGCCGCTGGGCATCGACATGATCGGTCTGAACTGTGCCACGGGTCCGGCGGAGATGAGTGAGCACCTGCGGTATCTGGCGCGCAATGCCCGGATTCCGTTGTCGTGCATGCCGAACGCGGGTCTGCCGGTGTTGACGAAGCAGGGTGCGCACTATCCGTTGTCGGCCTCCGAGCTCGCGGACGCGCAGGAGACGTTCGTGCGGGAGTACGGGTTGTCGCTGGTCGGCGGTTGCTGCGGCACGACGCCGGAGCATTTGCGGCAGGTCGTGGAGCGGGTCCGCGGGACCGCCGTGACCGAGCGGACCCCGCAACCGGAGCCGGGGGCGGCGTCGCTGTATCAGACGGTGCCGTTCCGGCAGGACACCTCGTACATGGCGATCGGTGAGCGGACGAACGCGAACGGGTCGAAGAAGTTCCGCGAGGCGATGCTGGAGGCCCGTTGGGACGACTGTGTGGAGATGGCCCGGGACCAGATCCGTGAAGGCGCGCACATGCTCGACCTGTGTGTGGACTACGTGGGTCGTGATGGTGTCGCGGACATGCGGGAGCTGGCGGGGCGGTTCGCGACGGCCTCGACGTTGCCGATCGTGCTGGATTCCACCGAGGTTCCGGTCCTTCGGGCGGGGTTGGAGAAGTTGGGTGGGCGGGCGGTCATCAACTCGGTCAACTTCGAGGACGGTGACGGTCCCGAGTCGCGTTTCGCGAAGGTGACCGCGTTGGCCCGGGAGCACGGTGCCGCGTTGATCGCGTTGACCATCGACGAGGAGGGTCAGGCCCGAACGGTCGAGCACAAGGTCGCGATCGCGGAGCGTCTGATCGGTGATCTGACGGGGAGGTGGGGGATTCGTGAGTCGGACATCCTCATCGACACGTTGACGTTCACGATCTGCACGGGTCAGGAGGAGTCCCGCAGGGACGGTATCGCCACGATCGAGTCGATCCGTGAGCTCAAGCGCCGCCATCCCGATGTCCAGACCACGCTGGGTCTCTCCAACATTTCCTTCGGTCTGAATCCGGCCGC
>NZ_JBHVPG010000038.1:0-90428 GCF_042887545.1 Streptomyces sp. NPDC057939 | reverse complement strand
GCCGAAGGCCATCGCGAAGCGACGCGACGACGAAGGAGGAGCGCCCTTGAGGGACCGGCCCGCCACGGGGAGACGATGAGACCGGCGGGAACCCCCCAAACCCTCCCTGACCCGGACCAGCAGGACCCCGCCCCTTACCCCCCGGCCGACGCACCACCCCCGCCCACCACCGACCGCTCCACCACCGACCCCCGCAGCCCCGTTACCCGCCCCCGTCGCCCCGCCCCGCCACCCACCACCCGCCACCACCTCCCCCCTCACCCGTCGTGGTGCGGCTCGCGGGTGGCTTCGTCGCGGCGGAAGGCTTCGTCGCAGGTCGGGGTGGAGCGGGTCGCCCTGAGGGCGAGGAGGTCCATGAGGCCGCTGTTCGAGAGCTCCAGGGTCCATGTCCCGCTGGTCAGCCGGGTCGCCGGGACCGGTCCCCCGCGTCGCCCCGTGACCCTCCATCCGCGTTCCGCCAGGGCGGCTTCGAGGGCGGCGAGGTGGGCTTCGTCGGCGGGGCCGGTGCCGGTCCAGTCCGCCACGCAGTCGGCGATGGCCCCGTCGGTCGGGGGCATCGAGGTGTCCCGGGGCAGGCCGACGGCGGCGGTGGCGGCTGCGAGTTCCGCCATGACCTTGCCGTGGGCGGGGTCCGGGCCCGTGCGGGAGGGGGCGTCGGGGTCGGCGGGTACCGGGGTGAAGTCCAACGGGTCGGGGGCCGAGGAGTCCATCGGGCCCATCAGGGAGCCGAGGCCCCCGAGCCCTCCGACGGCTCCCACCGCGACGGCGCCGAGGCCCAGGCAAGCCACGACCCCGCACCCGGCCACCGCGACGGCCGTCCTCCACCGCCGGCCCCTAAGAACCCGCGCGCTCCCACCCACACCGCTCAACGGGCCACCGCCCGCACCACCCGGCAGACGACGCACGCCCCCACCAGCGCCGCTCGACGCATCTCCGCCCGCACCACCCGGCAATCGACGCAGGCCCCCACCAGCACCGTCCCCACGAGCGTCGTCCCCACCGGCGTCGCCCGCGACGCTTCCCGCGTTCCCGCGCGTGCCGTTCATCCTGGTCCCGCTCCCACCCTCGGGCGGCACGCGTGCGCGGTGTCGCCGGACGTCACCGCGTCCGGCGGCACCGCGCAGGCTAGCTCCCGGGCGCGGTGGGCTACTCCTCGGGTGGGAAGACGGGTTCGCCCGTAGCGGCCAGGGTGATGAGGATGGCTTCCACGGGGCAGCCCTCGGCCGCCGTGAGGGTGGGTTCGTTGGCGTCCGTTTCCGGGGTGCGGGGGTGGGACTGCCGGGCCGTGTCGAGGGAGAAGCCGTCGGGGGCGTGGTTGACGCACATGCCCGAGCCGATGCAGACGCCCCGGTCGACCTCGACCTGCCAGCGGTCTCCCGTCCGGCTCAGGTCTCCCATCAGGCTCCCGTCCCGTCGGCGGGGGCGTAGCCCGCCGGGAGGTGGATCATCTTGTGCTCCAGGTACTCGCCCAGTCCCTCCGGGCCGAACTCGCGGCCCACGCCGCTGTTCTTGTAGCCGCCGAAGGGGCCGAGCATGTCGAGGCTGAAGGTGTTCACGTTGAAGGTGCCGGTGCGGATGCGGCGGCCGAAGTCGATGCCGTGCTCGGTGTCGGCGGTCCAGACGCTGCCGCTCAGGCCGAATTCGGAGTCGTTGGCGATCCTCGCGGCCTCCGCCTCGTCGCCGTAGGGGATCAGGCAGACGACCGGGCCGAAGATCTCCTCGCGGGCGATCCGCATCGAGTTGTCGACGTCGCCGAAGAGGGTGGGCTCCACGTACCAGCCGCGTTCCAGGCCCGCCGGGCGGCCGCCGCCGGTGAGGACCTTCGCGCCCTCCTCCTGGCCGATCCGGATGTAGTCCAGGGAGCGTTGCTGCTGGCGTTGGGCGACGAGCGGGCCGAGTTGGGTCGCCGGGTCCAGCGGGTCGCCGACGACGAGGGCTCCGGCCGCCGCGGCCAGCGCGTCGGCGATCTCGTCGTAGCGGGCGCGCGGGGCGAGGACGCGGGTCTGGGCGACGCAGGCCTGGCCGTTGTTCATCCAGGCGGCCGGGACGATCCCGGCGATGGTGGTCTCCAGGTCGGCGTCGGGCAGGATCACGGCGGCGGACTTGCCGCCCAGTTCCAGGGTGACCCGGGTGAGGTTGCGCGCGGCGACCTCCATCACGCGGCGGCCGGCCGCGACGGAGCCGGTGAAGGCGACCTTGTCGATGCCGGGGTGGCCGACGAGGTACTCGCTGACCTCGCGGTCCGCGGGCAGGATCGACAGGACCCCCTCGGGGAGCCCGGCCTCGCGGGCGATGTCGGCCAGGATGTAGGAGTCGAGCGGTGCTTCCGGGGAGGGCTTGAGGATCACCGTCGAGCCGGTGAGCAGCGCGGGCGCGAGCTTGGCGGCGGCCACGAACTGGGGGACGTTCCAGGGGATGACGGCGGCGACGACCCCGACGGGTTCGCGGCGCACGAGGATGGGGCCGAGTACGCCCTGGCGGTGTTCCTCGTAGGGGAAGGCGCGGGCGACGGTGATGGCGGCGTCGTAGACCATCATCGGGCCGAGTGCCTGGGCGAGGATGCTCCAGGAGTAGGGGGAGCCGTTCTGGGAGCTGATGGAGCGGGCGATCTCCTCGTGGCGGACGGCGATGGCGTCCTTGATGCGGGTGACGACGGCGATCCGTTCGTCGAGGGTCATGCGGGGCCAGGGGCCTTCGTCGAAGGCCTTGCGGGCGACGGCGACGGCGCGGTCGACGTCGGCGCGGGAGGCGTGGGGGACGCTGCCGATGACCTGCTCGGTGTGGGGGGAGACGACGCGCAGGGTGTCGGTGCCCAGCGGGTCGGTCCATTCGCCGCCGATGAACAGTTGTCCGTGTTCCACGAGCTCGGTCATGGCTGAGGCCTCCTGGGGCTTGGCGTTCCAGAACTGATACCAGTTCTAGTTAGAGGAGTCCACGGCCCGGACCGAACAGAAGAGAAGATCCAACGACTGGTCAGGAAGCCCCGATGATGGTCGACTTGGGCTACTACTGGAACAAGTTCTCGCCAGCGGACAGGGGAGCCTCATGTCGCAGGACACCTCAAGGGACACGTCGGGGGAAACCCCCGGGGCCACGTCGGGTGACACGCCGGGGGCCGCCTCGGGGGTCACCTCCGGGAACGACGCGCAGGTGACCGACCACGGCGGGGGCGTCCGGGGCATCAAGGTCCCGATCCCCGACAATCCGCTGGGGCACACCCTCGTCCACGTCGTCGACACCGACCGGGGTCCCGTCCTCGTCGACACCGGCTGGGACGACCCCGCCTCCTGGGACGCCCTGACCGCCGGGCTCGGTGCGCTCGGACTCGCCGTGGCCGACGTGCACGGCGTGGTCATCACCCACCACCACCCCGACCACCACGGCCTGTCCGGGCAGGTGCGGGAGGCCTCGGGCGCCTGGATCGCGATGCACGCGGCCGACACCGAGGTGGTCGTGCGGACCCGCTCCGCGGAGCCCGGCGTCTGGTTCGACTACATGAGCGAGAAGCTGGCCGCCGCCGGCGCCCCCGAGGAGCACGTCGCCCCGCTGCGCGCCGCCCGCGCGAGCGGCCGGCTGCGTACGCTGCCCGGGTTGCGGGCCGCCGTTCCCGACCGGGAGATCGTCCCCGGCGAGCTGCTGCCCCTGCCCGGACGCCGACTGCGGGCGATCTGGACCCCCGGGCACACCCCCGGCCACGTCTGCCTCCACCTGGAGGAGGAACATCCGGCGAACCTCCCCGGCAACGGCCGGCTCTTCTCCGGCGACCACCTGCTGCCCGGCATCTCCCCGCACATCGGCCTCTACGAGGACCCCTCCGACGAGCGGGTCACCGACCCCCTCGGCGACTACCTCGACTCCCTCGAACGCATCGCCCGACTGGGCCCCGCCGAGGTGCTCCCCGCACACCAGCACGCCTTCACCGACGCTCCCGGTCGCGTCCGGGAGCTCCTCGACCACCACGAGGAACGGCTGACCGGACTGTGGCGGCTGCTCGCCGAGCCGCTGACCCCGTGGGCGCTTGCCGTGCGGATGGAGTGGAACCGGCCCTGGGAGCAGATTCCGTACGGGTCCCGCAACATCGCGGTCTCGGAAGCGGAGGCGCACCTGCGGCGGCTGGTCAAGCAGGGCCGGGCGGAGGCGGTACCGGGCACGGACCCGGTCACGTACCGGGCGGTGTGAGCCACCCGAACCGGGTATGCACCGGGCGGTGCGACCCACCCGAACCCGGTCACGCACCGGGCCGGGGGAAGCCCCCGAACCCGGTCACGCACCGGGCCGTGTGAGCGGCGCGGTCCGGCCCCGTCGGTCCGGGGTCCCGCCGCCCGCGGGGCACCGCCCCCGCCACCGGGCGGGCGGTGCCCCCGGGCCCGGCGGTTACGGGCCGGTAGAGTGAAGGCGTCGTCCACATCTCCGTACGGGGGGAAGCCGGTGCGAATCCGGCGCTGACCCGCAACCGTGACCCGCCCGCGCGGGAAGCCGGAATGCCCCGTACCGGAGGTGCGCGGCTCGTGCCGCCGGGTCCTCCGGCGGCCGGCACCGTCGAGGTAAACGGAGCCGGAGCCCGGTACCCGCGTGTGCCTGTCTCCGTTCCCCAGTACGAGAGGCACCCGCCCCCCATGAACGTCCGCCGCAGCGCCGCCGCGCTCGCCGCCTCCGCCGTGCTCTGTGTGGGTGCCGCCCCCGCAGCCCTCGCCGACACCGCGCCGCCGTCCCCGTCGGCGCCCCCCGTCATCCCGTCGGGCCTGTTCGGCAAGGCCGACCCGACGTACGACGGTGTGTGGCGCCAGTCCATCGCGCTGCTCGCCCAGCGGACGGCCGGCGCCGAGCCGTCCCCCGAGGCCGTGCGGTGGCTCGTCGCCCAGCAGTGCGCGGACGGCGGCTTCGCCTCCTTCCGCGCCGACGCCGCCAAGGCCTGCGACGCGACGACCGTGCTCGACACGAACGCCACCGCCGTGGCCGTGCAGGCGCTGAAGACCCTCGGCGGCCAGGACGCCACGGTGAAGAAGGCCGTGGACTGGCTGAAGTCCGTCCAGAACGAGGACGGCGGCTGGAGCTACGTGCCCGGCTCCCCCAGCGAGGGCAGCTCCACCTCCCTCGTGATCAGCTCGCTGGCCGTCGCGGGCGAGAAGCCGGCCGACGTCAAGTCGAAGGCCGGCAAGTCCGCCTACGACGGGCTGCTCTCCTTCCAGCTGGGCTGCGCCACCGAGCCGGCCGCCGACCGGGGCGCCTTCGGGTACCAGCCGGCCGACGGCAAGCTCGCCGCGAACGCCGACGCCACGGCCGCCGCAGCGCTGGCCGGACTCGGCAAGGGCATCGTCGTCGAGCCCGCCGCCACGGACACCCCCGCCGCCGCACTGGCCTGCCCGACCGGCGCCACGGACCCGGCCGGCGCAGCCCAGGGCGCGGCCGGCTACCTCGCCGAGGCCCTCAAGAAGGACGGCCGGCTGACGGCCGTCACCCCGGGCGCCGACCAGCCGACCCCCGACACCGGCAACACCGCCGACGCCGTGATCGCCCTGGCCGCGGCCGGGCACCGGCAGTCGGCCGCGGGCGCGCTGGAGTGGCTCAAGGGCAACTCCGCCGAGTGGTCCAAGGGCAACCCGGCCGCACTCGCCACCCTGATCCTCGCCGCGCACGCCACGGGCACCGACCCGAAGTCCTTCGGCGGCACCGACCTGGTGTCGGCGCTGAACGCCACCGGCCCGGCGCCGCAGGCGTCGAAGACCGAGGCCACGAAGGTCGAGACCAAGGACGACGAGGACTCCGGCAACCAGAACATCTGGTGGATCGTCGGTGCGGGCGCCGCGGCCGGCATGGGCATCGGCATCCTGCTGAGCGGTCGCCGCAAGAAGAACCAGCTGTGAGCCGCCGCCGTCCGCCGGCGCTCGCCGGCGTGGTCCTGGGTGTCCTCGGCCTGGTCCTCACCCTGTTCGCCGCCTCCCCGGCCGTGGCGGCGAGCTACCGCTACTGGTCGTTCTGGGACGGCGCGGACGCCCGGTGGGCCTACGCCACCCAGGGCCCGTCGACGGCCCGCCCGGCGGACGGCGCCGTGATCGGCTTCCGCTTCTCCGTGAGCAAGGACGCGGCCGCCGAGGCCGCGCAGCCCCGCGCGGCCGCCGACTTCGAGGCCGTCTGCGCGGACACCGCTCCGGCCGCCGGGAAGAAGCGGGTGGCGCTGGTCATCGACTTCGGCGTGCCCGAGGACGCCCCCGCCGGTGAAAGCCTCCCGCAGGACGGACCGCGCACCGCCTGCGCCCAGGTGGCCCCGGCGGCCACGGCCGCGGAGGCGCTGGCCGAGGTCGCGAAGCCGCTGCGCTACAACGGCGCGGCCATGCTGTGCGGGATCTCCGGCTACCCCCGGGCGGGCTGCGGCGAGCCCGTCGCCGACTCCGGGTCCGGTTCGACGGCGCCCGCGCCGCCGACGGCTTCCGGTGGTCCGGCCGAGCGGACCCCGCCCCCGGCGGCCACCTCCGCGCAGGACTCCGGTCCCTCCGTGGGCCTGATCGCGGGCATCGCGGCCATCGCCGCCCTGGCGGTGGCCGGCGTCTGGCAGTCCCGCCGCCGCAGGCGATGACGGGCCGCCCGGACGCACCCGCCCCCCACGGCCCCGCGGCCGACGACGCTCCCCCGGTCCGGCCCGGTGCCGGGTCGCGGGTGGGTGGGCCGCGCGGGGCCTCGTACGAGAAGGGCGGGCTCCTGCGGGCTCCCGAGGCCGGCCGGGGGAACGCCCTGCACGCGGGCGCCTGGTGGTTGTGGGCCCTCGGGCTCGCGACCGCCGCCTCCCGGACCACGAACCCGCTGCTGCTCGGGATGATCGTCGGCGTCGCCGGGTACGTCGTCGCCGCACGCCGCACCGACGCTCCCTGGGCCCGCTCCTACGGGGCGTTCGTCAAGCTCGGCCTGTTCGTCATCGGCCTGCGCCTGGTCTTCTCCATGCTGCTCGGCTCCCCCATCCCCGGGGCGCACCTCCTGTTCACCCTGCCGGAGGTGCCGCTGCCCGCCTGGGCGCAGGGCATCCGGTTCGGCGGGCGGGTCACCGCCGAGCAGTTGGTGTTCGCCTTCTACGACGGCGCGAAGCTGGCGACGCTGCTGATCTGCGTCGGCGCCGCGAACGCGCTCGCCAATCCGGCGCGGCTGCTGAAGTCGCTGCCGGCCGCGCTGTACGAGGCGGGCGTCGCCGTGGTCGTCGCGATGACGTTCGCGCCGAACATGGTCGCCGACGTGGTCCGGCTGCGGACCGCCCGCCGGTTGCGCGGACGCCCCACCGGCGGGGTGCGGGCCGTCCTCCAGATCGGCCTGCCGGTGCTGGAGGGCGCGCTGGAGCGGTCGGTGGCCGTCGCCGCCTCGATGGACGCGCGCGGCTACGGCCGTACCGCGCAGGTCCCGCCGGCCGTCCGGCACACCACCAACGTGCTCACGCTGGGCGGGCTGCTCGGCATGTGCGCGGGCACGTACGGCCTGCTGGCCGCCGAGGGCGCCGCGTACGGGCTGCCCGTGCTGGGCATCGGCCTGGTCCTGGCCCTCGCCGGGCTGCGGCTCGGTGGCCGCCGCAGCATCCGCACCCGCTACCGGCCGGACCGGTGGGGGGTGCGGGCCTGGCTCGTCGCCGGTTCGGGGGCGGCCGTCGCGGCCCTGCTGATCCACGCGGGCTCGGTCGATCCGGAGGGCCTGCGGCCGGGGGTGGTGCCGCTGGTGTGGCCGACGCTCCCGCTGTGGCCCGCCGCGGCGGTCCTGATCGGCCTGCTCCCCGCCTTCGTGGCACCCGTACCGTCCAAGGAGTCCTCCCGGTGATCCGCTTCGAGCAGGTGTCGGTGACGTACGAGGGTGCGGTGCGGCCGTGTCTGCGGGACGCCGACTTCGTCGTCCCGGAGGGCGAGCTGACGCTCCTGGTCGGCCCGTCGGGCGTCGGCAAGTCGACCCTGTTGGGCGCGGTGTCGGGGCTGGTCCCGCACTTCACGGGCGGGCGACTGGCCGGGCGGGTGACGGTCGCGGGCCGTGACACGCGGACCCACAAGCCGCGCGAGCTGGCGGACGTGGTGGGCACGGTCGGGCAGGACCCCCTCGCGCACTTCGTCACGGACGTGGTGGAGGACGAGCTGGCGTACGGGATGGAGTCGCTGGGGCTGCCACCCGCCGTGATGCGGCGCCGGGTGGAGGAAACCCTCGACCTGTTGGGCCTCAACGAACTCCGTGACCGTCCCATCGCCACGCTCTCCGGCGGCCAGCAGCAGCGGGTCGCCATCGGCTCGGTCCTGACGCCGCACCCGCGGGTCCTGGTCCTGGACGAGCCGACGTCGGCGCTGGACCCGGCGGCGGCGGAGGAGGTCCTGGCCGTCCTGCAACGCCTGGTCCACGACCTGGGGACCACCGTACTGATGGCGGAACACCGCCTGGAGCGGGTGGTCCAGTACGCCGACCGCGTGCTGCTGCTCCCGTCGCCGGGCGCGGCCCCCGTGCTCGGCACCCCGGCGGAGATCATGGCCGTCTCCCCCGTCCATCCGCCCGTGGTCGCCCTGGGCCGCCTCGCCGGCTGGTCCCCGCTCCCCCTGTCGGTCCGCGACGCCCGCCGGCTGGCCCCACCCCTGCGGACCCGGCTGGCCGCTGCGGACGCCACCGCCGACGCGGCTCCCGGCCTGCCGGTCCCGGGCGTGACCGGTGCGGGTGCTCCCGATACGGCCCGGGCCGTCGATGGGCACGGTGCGGTCGGCGCTCCCCACGCGGTCGAGGCTTCCGGCGTCGGACGGTTGTTGGGCCGGCTGCGACGACGGGGCCGCCCTGGTACGGCTTCGGCTTCGGCTTCGGCTTCGGCTTCGGCTTCGGCTTCGGCTTCGGCTTCGGCTTCGGCTTTCGACGGTACGGGCGTCGCCGGGGGCGGGCCGGCAGCGGTCGTCGGCGGGCTCGGTGTCCGGCGCGGACGGGTCGAGGTGCTGCGTGACGTCACCCTGACCGTCGCACCCGGCGAGACCGTCGCCCTCATGGGCCGCAACGGCGCCGGCAAGTCGACCCTGCTCGCGGCCCTCGTCGGCACGCTGCCCCCGTCCTCCGGCTCCGTCACGGTCGGCGGCCTGGCCCCGCACCGCACCCCGCCGGGCCAAATGGTGCGGCGGGTGGGACTCGTACCGCAGGAGCCGCGCGACCTCCTCTACGCGGACACCGTCGCCGCCGAATGCGCGGCCGCCGACGGTGACGCCGGAGCCGCGCCGGGAACCTGCCGCGGTCTGGTGAGCGCCCTGCTGCCCGACGTGCCCGACGACACCCACCCGCGGGACCTGTCCGAGGGGCAGCGCCTGACCCTCGCGCTGGCCCTGGTCCTCACGGGCCGTCCCGCCCTGCTCCTGCTGGACGAACCCACCCGGGGCCTGGACTACGCCGCGAAGGCCCGGCTGGTCGGGCTGCTGCGGGAGCTGGCCGGCCGTGGCCACGCCATCGTGCTGGCCACCCACGACGTCGAACTCGCCGCCGATCTCGCCCACCGGGTCGTGATCCTGGCGGGCGGCGAGGTCGTCGCGGACGGCCCGACCGCCGAGGTCGTGGTGTCCTCCCCCGCGTTCGCCCCGCAGGTGGCGAAGATCCTGGCCCCCGGCCACTGGCTCACCGTCGCACAGGTCTCGGCGGCCCTGAACGCGGACGCCCTGGACGCGGTTGCCATGGACGCGGACGCCCTGGAGACGCCCCCGCAGGACGGGGAGGGCACGCCGTGACCGGCTCCGCTCCGACGCCTCCGACCACGAAACGTTCCACCTCGAACCGCCCCGCCTCGAACCGTCCCGTTCGCGTCGGCCCCCGCGCCGCCGCCGCGCTGGTTCTCGTCACCCTCATCGGCATCGCCGCCTTCGGCTGGCCCCTGCTCGCGGACCGCCAGTCCGGACTGGCGCACTCGCAGGACGCCCCCTGGCTCTTCGCCGCCCTGCTCCCGCTCCTGGTGGCCGTCGTCGTCGCGACCATCGCCGACCAGGGCATGGACGCCAAGGCCGTCGCGATGCTGGGCGTCCTGGCCGCCGTCGGGGCGGCGCTCAGACCGTTGGGCGCGGGCACGGCCGGGCTGGAGCCCATGTTCTTCCTGATGGTGCTCAGCGGCCGGGTGCTCGGCCCCGGCTTCGGCTTCGTACTGGGGTCCGTCACGATGTTCGCGTCCGCCCTGCTCACGGGCGGGGTGGGGCCGTGGATGCCGTTCCAGATGCTGGCCCTGGGCTGGTTCTCGTTGGGCGCCGGGCTGCTGCCCGGTGCCGTGCGGATCAGGGGGCGGGCCGAGCTGGCGATGCTCGCGGCCTACGGGTTCCTCGGCTCGTTCGCGTACGGCACGATCATGAACCTCCAGGGCTGGGTAATCCTGCAGGGAATGGGCCAGGGCATCTCGTTCCGTCCCGGGGATCCCGTCGCGGAGAACCTCGCGCGCTTCGTCGCGTACTGCCTGGCGACCTCGGTGGGCTGGGACCTGGGCCGGGCCGTACTGACCGTCGTCCTCACCCTCACCCTGGGCGCCACGCTGCTGAAGGCCATGCGGCGGGCCACACGAAAAGCAGCCTTCGACCCGCCCATCTCCTTCGAAACCGGTGCAATCAAGACATCCGATCGGGCTCCTCGAAGGGATACGGGTCGCGACACGGAGTGAGATTCGGGGGCCCGCGGGGTGACCCGCCCCATAGGACCCACGTCACACACGAACGGCGATAGTAGCCCCCGGGCGGCCCGAACGACCCCCGTGAAACCGACTCCCACCTGCATCGATGCCAACGGCAGCCGAGGGGGGTCGCTGGTCCCCACCTGCGACGGCGGCTAGTAATCGGGCTCGTTGCCAGGTCGGTGGGGCGTCGGTAGAACTGGATGAGTCGCCGGGCGGCCCGGGTGCTTCACCCGCCGCCGACGAACCCCTCTCCACCGCGTGAGTGGCTCACGCACGCCTTCGGTGTGCGGCGACCGCCCTGTCCCCTTCGAAAGGTGCATCCGTGTCCCACACCGTCATCCGCCGCATCGCCGCCTCGAAGAAGGCCCTCGCGGGCACCGTCGTCGCCCTCGGCGTCGCCGGCTCCATGCTCGCCACGGTCCCCGCCCAGGCGGCACCGATGAGCGCCAAGGCGGTCGCCCAGCAGATGATCAAGGACCCGGCACAGTTCGCGGCGTTCAACAACATCGTCTCGCGTGAGAGCGGCTGGAACCACACCGCGACGAACTCCTCCTCGGGCGCCTACGGCCTGGTCCAGGCCCTCCCGGCGTCGAAGATGTCCTCGGCCGGCTCCGACTGGAAGACCAACCCCGCCACCCAGATCAAGTGGGGCCTGGACTACATGAACTCCCGCTACGGCAGCCCCGTCGGCGCCTGGAACTTCTGGCAGACCCACCACTGGTACTGAGCCACCGGCGGACCCCGAAACACACGCCCACGCACAGACGCACGCACGCTCGGCCGGAACCCCGGCTGGGCGTTTTTGCGTATCCGGACCTTCACCGAACCCGTACCACCGTCCGCGGCTGCCGTCCGCCGTCCGCCCGGGTGCGTCAGCCTTCCCAGCGCATGAGGTTCTGGAACAGCTCGCCCTGCTCGATCGCGTCGTCCAACGCGTTGTGCGTGTGGGGGCGCGTGGACAGCAGGTGACTCGGCATCGACCGCTTCGTCGCGTCGCGCAGCGGCACGTCGGCCTTCGCCGCGTACAGCGTCTTGAGGTCCATGCAGCGGGAGTGCCCGAACGGGGAACCGGCCTCGGCGAACCGCATGAAGTACCAGTACATCCACATCCAGTCGTAGCCCAGCGGGTAGGCGACGAACACGGGAGTCGCGGAGAGCTCCTCGGACACGGCCGCGAGCCAGGCCGCCGCCGCGTTCATGGCCTCGGCCGGATCCCGGCCCTCCAGCGCCAGCTTGTCCCGGTCCAGGCCACTGACCGCCATGGCCTCGGGGTCGAAGTCGTCACCGATCGGCTTCAGCTCGGCGTAGAAGGTCCGCTCGGCCGGATCGACCGCCCGGAACCCGCCCCCGTCCCGAACCCCCGCGACGGCCAGCCCGAAGCTCGACATCGAGTACGGCCCGGGCACGGGCCCGTCCGCCTCCACGTCGGCCGACACGTAGAACTCTGCTTTCGCCATGACCTCTTACTTTCCTGGGTAGGTTCACCGATTGTGATGACTAATGGACTTTACGGAGGACAACCCACCAGTCCGGGCGCGGGAGGTTCTCGACGCGGTCGAGGGACCACACCTCATCCCCTACGGAAAACACGTCCCCAATGATCAGATCGTGATTCTGCTCCCCCTCGGAAGCGACGACGAGGGCCACCGAGACCGGACCTCCCTCCGGAGCGCGGACACGGCGCACGATGTACGTCACATCGCCCCGCTCCTCGGGAACTCCGTGGCGAAGGAAGATTTCATCGTCCATCAAATTTGCCCTATCGTCGTGTAGCGGTTCTTGATGTTCTCTCGGAATTCATCGAGCGTCAGAGGGTCGGGGTGTGACTTGTTGTGCGGGTTACGCAGATGTATCTGCCCTCGCCCATCCACTTCGGTCACCTCATAGGCATGCCCATCGATGAGACCCTTGGGGAGATCCCTCTCGTCCTCCAGCTTCAGATTCACGGTACCTACGAGGACGGGGCACCCCTCTGCGAGCTTTCCCCTTAGCGTGTCGATCAGTTGCCGATCGGGGCTACGGCCATCCATGTCGTACTGGGTGGGAAAATCATCGGTGTAGGCGGGTTCACCGGTGAGCTGCGTCAGCAGTTCTGCACGATGGTTGGGGAAACTTCCGCGATCGAGGCGGCTGTACCCCTCCGCCGACGACTTGAAGTGTTCGTCCCCCCATGTCGCGTCGACTCCCGCGATCGCCTTTTCCAGAATCGGGACCCACGCCGCATCACCGACACCGGATTTCGCGTAGGCCGGCCGGTCGGGCGAGGCTGCCAATACCGGAAGATCCGGCGTGACGGTCAGAACCGCCATCGCCCCTGTCGGCTCGAAATGGGACCAGTCGCCGTATCGGGAACGCTTCGTCTGGTGGAGGGTCACTTCATAAGTGCCGTCGCCGTTCTCGCGAATCCTCTCGGAGATCGATTCCGGACGGTGTCCGGCGACCGCACCCATGGCGGAAATGATTCCGCAGTCCCCGAGGCTTCCCTGCTGTGCCTGTTCACGCCTGGGCGGGCCGTCGAACAAGGGCGTTCGCTTGCCGTCGGGGCCGTCGAGCGGCGTGCCGTATTCGTACTTTCCCTTCCGGGTCTCCTCCGGGAAATCGGGCCGGTCAACCGTGGCGTGTTTGTCGACGGCGGTGTCGTTCGCCCTGTCCCCCAGGGACAGGGCATCGCGCCAGCGGCCGAAGACTCCGCCTTCGGGCCCCTCTTCGCGCTCCAACGCGTACTCGGACCTGTTCTCCCCCACCGGTCCGTCGACCTCGTCGGACCCAGCAATGTCGTCGGTCCCGTCACGCGGATCGCCTTCCGAAGCACCGGCCGCGACCCCCTGGTCGTCGTTCGCATCGGCGCGCAGGAGGTCGGCATCGCCTTCGGGCACATGGGCGTCCGCCTCCGGTTCCGCCTTCGCCGCCTCGGGAGCCCGCCCCGGTCGTTCCCCATCGTCGTCGGCGCCGACCTCGCCACCGGGCCCTTCGGGCTCCTCCTCTTCGGCGCGATCCGAAGCCACCGCTTCCTCGGCGCCATCCAGGTCGTTCTCGGCGTCGCCCTCCGGCACCGCGTCGGGTGCGCCCGACGGCTCGTCGTCCTCGACCTCGTCGGGGGATTCCTGTATCTCCCGGTCGGATGTCGCTTCCGCTGCCGGACGTTCTTCTTCGTCACTCTCGTCGTCGTCGCTGTGCGCGTCGCCGTCGGACTCACCCTCGTCGTCACCCTGATCGCCGTCGGGCACGTCGAACTCGCGCTCGACGTCATCGCCGGGTGTGGCGGGCTCCTCCATGGCATCGACGTCCCCGTCTTCCCCAACGGCTTCGGACGCCTCCTCCGGGGCCTCCGGAGCCTCCGGGTCGGAGCGCTCGTCCGACTCCTGCGCTTCCTCGGGCTCCTCCGGGGCGTCGGGCTCGTCCGCGTCGTCCGGCTCCTGCGCTTCCTCGGCGGCGTCGGGGTCGTCCGGCTCCTGCGGCGCCTCGGGGTCCTCCGGGGCCTCGCGCTTTTCGGGGTCCTCCGCGTCTTCGGGGTGCTCGGAACCGTCCGGGGTCTCCCGCTCCTGGGAACCCTCCGGGTCATGCGGCGCCTCGGGCTCGGCGTCGTCGTCCGTCGACGGGGCATCGGCGGTTTCCGCCGTCGCCTCCGGTGCCTCCTCGGGTTCGCCGACCGGCTCCGGGAGGTCCGGCGGTGGAGGTGGCTGTGGGGCGTCCGAGGATGCCGTGTCGAGCTCGCTCATATCGCGTCCCCCATGAACGGTTCGGGCACGGTTGGCTTGCTCGGCCGACGTTCGAAGCATTTCAGTACCGCTGCGAAGCGCTTCGACCAGTCCTCCGACGGGTCCGCGCAGCCGACCGTGCGTTCCAGGACGGACGGCGTGCCGCGCCCGTGGTAGTACTGCCGGGTCTTCGTCCCCTTGCGGGCCTTCCAGCGCGGCTCGGCGACCGGGCACGGGTCGTGGCCGTCGAGCTGTGCCCGCATCATCGCGGCGACGTGCCCGGCCAGGGCCCCCGGTGAGCCGGGAGCTCCGACGCGGCTGTGCACGGCCCGGTCCACTGCTTGGCCGATGGCACACTCCACCAGGCGCCGCCCGTCGGTCCGGTACGGGGCCAGCGAGCGGCGCATCGCCTCGCCCGGCAGCGGCGTCATCCAGCCCAACAGGTGTGCCGCCACGGCCATTTCGGCCCACAGGGTGATGCGGAGTTCGACCTCGTCGGTCAGGCGCTCCGCGGTGCGGAGCTGTCGCAGCGTGCACGGGGCGGTCGAGCAGCCCTCGCCGCACGCGCCGCTGCGCGCGGTCACCATCGGGGCCGGGGACGCGGGGCGGATGGCCGCGGCGTCCTCGCGCGCCGTGCCGTCCTGCATGCGGACCAGCAGGGGATAGTCCATGCCGTCGGTGAACACCGCGGCCTCACCGGGCTTCAGGGTGACCAGGTACTCCGACTGGGCCTCGGTGATGTTCATCGTCGCGCCGACGGCCTCGCGGTCGTCCTGCGCGGGGAGCCGGTGGACGACCTTGGCGGCCGTGTTCTTGATGACGTCGGGGACGAGTTTGGCCGGGATCTGGTCGGCGATCACCAGGCCCTCCCCGTACGCGCGGATCTCGGCGAGCAGCCCCGCGAACATCTCCACGGCGTGCGCGCTCGCCCCGCCGTCCTCCGAGCGGCGCAGCAGCCGGTGGGCTTCCTCGAAGACGGTCAGGTGCCGCAGGGGGAAGGAGATCCGGCGGGTCGTGCGCTGTTCCATCCGCAGGTATTCGACGAGCCGGATGAGGATGGTCCCCATCAGGAAGGCCTTGTCCTTGTCGTCGCCGACGTCCTCGATCTCGAAGACGACGTTGCGGCTGAGCAGTTCGCCGAAGTCGATGGGGTGGCCGCCCTCCAGGAACCGGCCCGTGGTGCCGAGCCGCAGGCTGGCGAGGCGGATCTTGATGAAGCCCTGGACGTTGTCGGTGATCTCCTTGCCGTAGCCGATCTCGGCGACGATCTGAAGGGCCGTGTGTTCCAGGTCCTCCAGCGTCGGGTAGCGCGGTTCGGTCCCGGCGTGCCGGGGTTCGCCGAGGGTGAGGTCCCAGCCGAGGTCTTCGTAGCAGCGGGTGAGTGCGGCGCTGAGCACCTGCGGAAAGGGCTCCTGCGGGTCGAAGGAGGCCAGGAAGAGGGCGCGGACCATGTCGAGGTGCGTTTGCAGGGGGAAGCGTTCACCGTTCGCGAAGACGGAAGGCTCCAGCGGGTTCAGGCCCGCGGGAAGGGCGTCGCGGTCACCGGGCTTGATGACGATGACCTCGTGCTCGTCGCCCAGACGGGCCGACATGAACCGGTACTCCGCCTTGGCCGGTTCGACGACCAGCCAGGGCAGGCCCTCCCGGGTGGCCGCTTCGAGCAGGCCGCGTACGGTCTGGGACTTGCCGCCGCCGGTCGCCCCGCAGACGAAGGTGTGCCGGTTGAGCGTGGAGCGGGGCAGGTCCAGGGCGCCGACGGGGCCGCGGTTGCGGTCCAGGATCGTGCCGAGCCTGATCGGCCCGGCTCCCGGCGCAGCGGCGCGTGCCGCGCCGTGTTCGGGGGTGACGTCGAAGTCGGGGCGCAGGGCGAACCGTACGCCGGGCACCTCGTGGGCCGGGGGTCGGGCCAGGGCGGCCAGCAGCTCGGAACTACCGTGGAACGGGGTGCTCCCGGGTTCCGGCAGATGACGGCCGTCGGGGCCGGTCGTCAGCACGGTGGGGAGGTCGCCCACCTGCCCGGTCGGCTTGAGCGCGTACGGGAGCCCTTCGAGGTCGGCGGACGCGCAGACGAGGGCGGCCACGCGTTGGGCGTCCTCGGGCGTCCGGCCACCGGCCAGGAGGCGGATGCGCCACAGGCCGGTGGCCGCGGCCTTGGCCAGTTCCTTGTGCCGGCGCTCCAGGCGCGCCGCGTCCAGGCCGTATTCGGGCGAGCCGGCCGCCTTGGACTGGGCCCGGCGTTGCCGGTCCGCGGTGTCGCCGGTCAGTTCCTCCAGCTCGCCCGGGGGGACCGGGTCGGCCAGCACCAGCCAGGCGAAGGCGTCCTGCCACACGCCGAGCAGGCAGTCCTCCAGGGTGGGGCGCAGTCGGGTCGCCGCCTGGTCCCGGTGTTCGTCGTCGATGAGGAGCCCGTCGGCGACTCCGGCGACGGCGGTCCAGTGGGGGAAGTGCGCCAGCGTGCCGGCGATGGCGCCCGGGGCCTGCCGCCGTGCGCGGGCTCCGGCGGGCAGGCGGAGCAGGGCGGTGCCGGGGTCTGCGGCATCGTCACCGCCGGCCAGGGAGGCGCCGCCGAGGAAGACGTCGAGGGGGTGGGCCGCCGACGGCCGCGACCAGCCGAGGAGGACGCCGCCGCGGCCCGGGTCGTACGGGTCGCGGGCGTGGAAGGCGGAGACCAGGGCCGCGTACCGATGTCCGCGCAGGTCGTCGTCGGGTCCGGACGGGTGGGACGCGTCGGGCCGCCGGCGCGGCACCTCGGCCAGGGCGTACGTGGGCATGCTCAGCAGTCGGTGCCATGCCTCGCCGTCCCCGGACCCGGTCCGGCTGTGCTCGCGCGGCATCGTCGACACAGTCGCCCCCCAGTCGATCGGTCTCGTGGAGCACATCCTAGAGTCGATCAAGCGGCACTTCCCACCTTTGCGCCGAGGCCGTCCAGTACGCGGAAGTGAACTGGACGCCGCGTCACGGGTGATGCAGCATGTCTCGCCTACAGGCCGATGAATGACTCTCCGCTTCGGCGGATTCGGGGGCGAGTCGAATCACTGGGGTGTCCCGTGGATCGTCTGCCGGGTCGGCATCTGTCCAACTGTTTCGATACCAGCGCCATTTGCGCGCCTTGCACCAACAGGGCGGACTTACGTGAACCAACCCGTCGATCCTCGACAGCCGCAAGACCCTTCGGGTGGCGCCGAATCCGGCACGCCGAACCCTCCCCAGGCACCGCCGTCGCCCGCGTACGGGCAGGAGCAGGCGGTACCTCAGGGGATGCGCCCCCACCCGCCGCAGGGCCGGCCGTACCCGGCGGCGCCTGCCGCGCAGCCCCCCGGCCACCCGGCCGCGCCTCCCCCGTACCCGACCGCGCCTCCCCCGTACCCGACCGGACCTTCGCCGCACCCGGCCGCGACTTCGGCGTACCCGACCGCACCGCCGAGCCCGCCGCCGCACCAGCCGCCCGCCCACCCGGCGGCTCCCCCGCCCCAGCCGCCGGGATACCCCGCCGCGCCCCCGGCGCAGGCCGCGGGCCACCCGGCGGGTCCGCCGCAACCGCAGCAGCCGTACGCGCCCTACGGCCGGCCGGCCGCGTCCGGCGGTTTCGGGGGGCTGCCCACCCCGGGCTTCCAGAGCACGGGGCACCCTCCGGCGCCCCCGCAGGGACAGGTACCCGGTCATTACCCGGCCCCGAGCGCGCCTCCCCCGCCCGTGGCACCCGCTCTCGCGCACCCGCAGCAGGGGCAGCCGCCGATAGCCGGCGGGACCCCCGCCCACGCGCCGCTGTACGACCCGACGGCCCCGCCGCCCGTGCGGCGCGGCGCGGACTCGTCGTCCATCACCACGCTCCTGCTCAACCTGCCCCTGTTCGGGGGCAGTTTCCTGATCATCTGGCTCATTTCCCGGATGATGCCGCCGGGCGTGAACCTCCTCTTCATCGGCGCGTGGCTCGCGTCCGGCGCGCTGATGTTCCACCGCCCGACCGAGCGTGCCCTGGCCCGGATCCTGTTCAAGGTCCGCGAACCCACGGGGGCCGAGCTGGCCAGGCTCCAGCCGCTCTGGGAGAGCGTCACCCGGCAGGCCGGGGTCGATGGTTCGGGCTACGACCTGTGGGTCGAGGACAGCGACCAGGTCAACGCCTTCGCCGCCGCGGGTCACATCGTCAGCGTGACGCGCAAGTCACTGAACGGCCTGCCGCCGGATCAGCTCGCCGCGGTCCTCGCCCACGAGTTGGGACATCACGTCGGTGGCCACGCCTGGTCCGGGCTGCTCGGCGTCTGGTACGCGTTCCCGGCGCGGATCGTGATGTACGTCGTGAAGTTCGTCGTCACGTTCGTCTTCCTGGTCGCCGCGCAGATCGCCTGCCTCGGTGCGCTGCTCTTCGCCCTGATCGTCGGCGCGGTGGCCATCGCCCTGGCCGCGGCCTTCCCGCCCGCGCTGGCCCTGTTCGCGGTCCCGTTCCTCCTCGCCTGGGCGGGGCGGCTCGGTGAACTGCGGGCCGACCGGTTCGCCGCGGAGATCGGCTACGGTCCGCTGTTGCTGGCCACGTTGACCGGATGGCACGACCAGGGCCACGACGACGACCACCGCGGGCAGCGCCTGACGGCCCGGCTGATGGCCACGCACCCGCCGCTGGTCCAGCGCATCCGCGCCCTGGAGCCGTTCCTGGCCGGTCCCGCAGGGCCCACCGGGCCCCACGCACCGACCGGAGGTCCGGTCGCATGACGTCCCCGCAGACCGATACCGCCACGAAGTTCCCGGCCGGTCCGCCCGGGTCTCCCCTGCCCGAGCACTTCCTGCGGCTCTTCGAGCCGGGGCAGCGGCTGGGGTGGACCTACCGCGACCCCGAGTCGCTGCGGACGCCGTTCCCCGAGCCGGAGCCGCACCGCCATCCCGTGCCCGTGGCGTACCAGAACCGGGCGCACGCCGCCCGGCTGGCCCACGAGGCGCGCAAGGCCTCCGTCACCAAGGCCGGCGGCGGCATCGTGCTGCTGTTCCTGCTGCTGACCGCCGCGGCCGGCGCGGCCATGGCCGTACTGGCCGTCGCGGCCGTGGCGGTGTGCCTGGTCCTGGTCGTCCACTCGGGACGGACGGCGACGACGGCCACCTCGCAGTTGGAGGCCAAGCACGCCGAACTGGAGCAGCACTTCCAGTACGCCTGGCACGACTGGCACCAGCGCGGAACGCAGCACGCCGCGGCTCAGGACGCGTGGGTGCGCGGCCACGACGCGTGGGGCGCGCTCCCGGCGGGCCCCAACGCGCGGCGCCTGGACCTCTTCGGTGGCAGCCAGCGCAGCCGGGAGGGGTTCCTCACGGTCTTCGGCGCCTCGACGCTCCAGCAGCAGCCGTTGATCGTCGTCGACCTGACGCAGGCTCTCATCTGCCAGGAGCTGGCCGCGCTCGCCGAGCTCGCCGACGTGGCCGTCGACGTGCAGTTGCTGCCGAGCCGGATGGCCGAGAGCGGGATCGTGAGCGGCCTGACTTCGCTGGAGCTGGTCGACAGCCTGGTCGAGGCCGTGCACGCCGACGGTTCCGAGGCCAACAGGGCCGGTCGGGCCCTCGACACCCGGATCCTCCAGCAGCTCTGCGGGGCTCTCGGGGCCGACGTCACGCCGGCTCGCCTCGGTGCGGGTCTGCGGGCGCTGATGGGCGAGATCGACGACACCGAGGCCCTCACGCGGGCGGAGCGCAACCGCATCGCGGACGACCTGGTGGGCGACAAGAACAAGGACCAGATGCGGGACAGCCTGCTGCGGCTCGCGTCCCTCCTGCATCCCTTGGAACGCCTCGGTGCGGAACGCGCCGGGCGCGGTCCGGGCTACCTGACCTGCATCGCGCTGGACTTCGTCACGGGATCGGCCAGTACCGAGATGCTGGCCGACCTGGCGGTGCAGAGCGTGACCCGGCGGCTGGCCTCCTTCCCGGAGACGGCGCCGTCGGTGGTCGTCGCGCTCGGGGAACAGGGCATCCAGCGGCGCCATCTGGAACAGTTGGCCGGGGTCTGCGAGCGGCGCGGCGCGCAGCTCACGGTCCTGCACCCGCACTTGCGCGAGAGCTCGCAGGACGTCATCGGTGGTGGCACGGTCGGGTTCATGAGGTTGGGCAACCACCAGGAGGCCGGGATCGCCGCGGACTTCCTGGGTCGCCAGTACTCGTTCGTCCTGCATTCGTTGACGGACACGGACGGAACGACGGTCACGACCTCCCTCGCCAAGACCATCGGGTCCTCGGTGAGCAAGGGCACCACGCTGAGCGAGTCGGTGTCCCGGGGGTCGAACTGGGGCAGCAGCAACAACTACGACAGCGGGCCGAACCCGTTCTCGTCGGGCGGTTCGACCAGTTCCGGTGGCAGTTGGAGCGAGACGACGGGGACGTCGACGAGCACGACGTACTCGACGAACGAGTCGACCTCGCACACGACCAGCGATGGCACCAGCACCAGTCACGCCCGTGGCCGGCAGCGCGTGTACGAGTACGCGGTCGAGCCGACGCAGCTCCAGGCGCTCGCCGACTTCAGCCTGCTGCTGGTCGACCGGAAGCCGGACGGTTCCGTGGCGGTCCGGGCGGCGGACTGCAACCCGAACATCATCCTGCTGGACCGGGTGAGCACCCGGCCGCTGCCGTGACGGGGTGGTGGGGGCGGGGCCTCTGAGCCCCGCCCCCACCCCACGGACTCAGAGGCGCTGGATGATCGTGCCCGTGGCCAGCGCGCCGCCCGCACACATGGTGATCAGTGCGAACTCCTTGTCGCGTCGCTCCAGTTCGTGCAGTGCGGTGGTGATCAGGCGGGCGCCGGTCGCGCCGACGGGGTGGCCGAGCGCGATCCCGCCGCCGTTGACGTTGACCTTCTCCAGGTCCTGGTCGAAGACCCGGGCCCAGCTGAGGACCACGGAGGCGAAGGCCTCGTTGATCTCGACGAGGTCGATGTCCTTGAGCGACATGCCGGCCTTGCCCAGTACGGCCCGCGTGGCGTCGATGGGGCCGTCGAGGTGGAAGTGCGGGTCGGATCCGACCAGGGCCTGGGCGACGATCCGGGCGCGCGGGCGCAGTTTGAGCGCGCGCGCCATCTTGCGGGAGGCCCACATCACGGCGGCGGCGCCGTCGGAGATCTGCGAGGAGTTCCCGGCGGTGTGCACGGCCGTCGGCATGACCGGCTTGAGGCGGGCGAGGGCCTCCATGCTGGTGTCGCGCAGGCCCTCGTCCCGGTCGACGAGGCGCCACATGCCCTGCCCGGCCGCCTGTTCCGCCTCGGTGGTGGGCACCTGGACGGCGAACGTCTCGCGCTTGAAGCGCTCCTCGGCCCAGGCGGCGGCGGCCCGTTCCTGGGAGAGCAGGCCCAGCGTGTCGACGTCCTCGCGGGTCAGACCGCGGTGGCGGGCGATGCGTTCGGCGGCCTCGAACTGGTTCGGGAGGTCGACGTTCCACTCGTCGGGGAACGGCTTGCCCGGGCCGTGCTTGGAGCCGGATCCCAGCGGGACGCGGCTCATGGCCTCGACCCCGCAGGCGATGCCGACGTCGATGACCCCGCCGGAGATCATGTTGGCGACCATGTGGTTGGCCTGCTGGGAGCTGCCGCACTGACAGTCCACGGTGGTCGCGGCGGTCTCGTACGGGAGCCCCATGGCGAGCCACGCGTTGCGGGTCGGGTTCATCGACTGCTCGCCGGCGTGGGTGACGGTGCCGCCGACGACCTGCTCGACGCAGTCGGGCTGGATGGTGGTGCGGGCGAGCAGTTCGCGGTAGGTCTCGCCGAGGAGGTAGGCGGGATGGAGGTTGGCCAGCGCGCCCCCGCGTTTCCCGATGGGGGTGCGTACGGCTTCGACGATGACGGGTTCCGCGGCCATGAGCTCGTCCTCTCCTGCACAGCGCCAGCGCGGCGGGCCGTCCCGGCGCCCCGCCCGAACTAGTACGCGTTCTAGTTCTCCCCCGCAGTCTTATGACCCGGACCCCCGGCACGCAAGGGTCTTGCACGCGGCTTACACGGATTCCACACGCAACAGGTGGCGTTCCGGCCCTTGCCTCTTCTAGAACTCGTTACTACGTTCAAGCCAGCTTCTGATGCTCCGTCAGACCTTGGAGTCGCCCCGATGCCCTGTCCCGCGCTGCCCGAAGGCTTCGACGCCACCGACCCCGATCTCCTCCAAAGCCGCGTCCCGCTGCCGGAGTTCGCCGAGCTGCGGCAGACGGCGCCGGTGTGGTGGTGCCCGCAGCGGCGGGGCATCACCGGTTTCGACGACGAGGGCTACTGGGTCGTGACCCGGCACGCGGACGTCAAGTACGTCTCCACGCACCCGGAAATCTTCTCCTCCACCACCAACACGGCGATCATCCGCTTCAACGAGCACGTCCCGCGTGATGCCATTGATGCCCAGCGACTGATCATGCTGAACATGGATCCGCCGGAACACACGCGCGTACGTCAGATCGTGCAGCGCGGGTTCACCCCGCGCGCCATCCGCGGCCTGGAACAGGCCCTGCGGGACCGGGCCCGGAAGATCGCCGAGGAGGCCGTGGCCGCGTCCGCCGACGGCAGCTTCGACTTCGTCACCCAGGTCGCTTGCGAACTCCCCCTCCAGGCCATCGCCGAGCTGATCGGCGTACCGCAGGAGGACCGGGCCCGGATCTTCGACTGGTCGAACAAGATGATCGCGTACGACGACCCGGAGTACGCGATCACCGAGGAGGTCGGCGCGAACGCCGCCATGGAACTCATCGGCTACGCGATGAACCTGGCCGCCGAGCGCAAGGAATGCCCCGCCAAGGACATCGTGACCCAGCTGGTCGCCGCCGAGGGCCAGGGCAACCTGGGCTCCGACGAGTTCGGATTCTTCGTCCTGCTGCTGGCGGTCGCGGGCAACGAGACCACCCGCAACGCCATCAGCCACGGCATGCACGCCTTCCTCACCCACCCCGACCAGTGGGAGCTGTACAAGGAGACCAGGCCGGCCACCGCGGCCGAGGAGATCGTCCGCTGGGCCACACCCGTCGTGTCCTTCCAGCGCACCGCCACCCAGGACACCGAACTGGGCGGCCAGAAGATCAAGGCCGGCGACCGCGTGGGGATGTTCTACTCCTCCGCCAACCACGACCCCGAGGTGTTCACCGATCCCGGCCGGTTCGACATCACCCGCGACCCGAATCCCCACCTCGGCTTCGGCGGCGGGGGCCCGCACTTCTGCCTCGGCAAGTCACTGGCCATCATGGAGATCGACCTGATCTTCAACGCCCTCGCCGACGCCCTGCCCGACCTGCGACTGACCGGCGAGGACCCGCGCCGGCTGCGCGCGGCCTGGCTCAACGGCATCAAGGAGCTCCGGGTCAGCCGCGGTTGAGCACGCGCGGCCGTACCGGTTCCGGAGCGGCAGGGGCCGTTCCACCCACGCCCCGGCCCCTGTCGCCCCCGGGGTCACGGCGCGCGCCACGACCCCGCGACCCGTCCGAGTGGCGCGATGACGCCCGAGGCCCGATCCTGACAGGACGCGACGATCCACCGAAGGGGCGCCGGGGCTCGATGCCCCGGCGCCCCTTCGGCCGTCACGATCCCGGGGGCGGGGGACCGCCCGCGGGTCCCCGCGGGCGGGGACGCGGGTGGGTAAGGTGTGTGCATGTCAGAAGCGCGAGCGACGGGACCGAGGGGCTTCAGGTAGCCCGCCAGGAAATGCCTGGCGGTTGCGACCGACGGAGTCCCATGTCACGCACCGCTCATCACATCCCGCCGTCGCACGGTGAGGAAACACCGCCCGGACGCCCGGCGGGCAGCCCCTGGCATTCCGTGGTCCTCCACGACCTCCGCTTCAGCGCCCGCGGATTCGCCGACGCCGCACGGGAGTCCACCAGGCCGCGTCCGGTCAAGGTCCGTCGCCGGGTGGAGGTCCGCTCCTTCCCCCGACACAACCGCGACTCCTCCGTCGCATGGGCGTCCGCCATCGAGGAACGCCGGGCACGACAGCTCCTGCGGGCCCGGGTCGGACTGCTCCTCGCGCTGCTGCACCCCGCCGGTACCGGACCCGTACGCGCCGCGGCCGACGCGGATGCCGAAGCCGGCGTCGCCGCCGCGGCCGACGCCGCGAACGTGGACATACCGCCGGCACGCCACCGGCACGGCTCGCTCTGGCATGCGTAGCGGCGGGCTCCCACCCGTACTCCGGGCCCGCGCGGGGGCGGGTCCGGGGCCGGAGTACGGCGGGGCGGGGTGCGGCGGGGCCGGGTACGACGGGGGCCGCGCAGGGCGGACCTCCCGTACCGCGGGTCTACGTACGGGCCGGGCTGCGGGCCTCCTCCGCGGCGGACGTGCGCTGTGCGGGCAGGCTCACCTGCACGCCCCGCGGGCCCGACAGGACGTGGACGAGGCCGAACCCCGCGGCGACGACGACCGCCCCGCCCAGCGCGTCCAACACCCAGTGGTTCGCGGTGGCGACGATCGCGCACACCGTGATCAGCGGGTGCAGCACGCCCAACAGCTTCTGCCAACCCTTCGGCGCGAGGACGACGATGACGATCCCGCACCACAGGGACCAGCCGAAGTGCAGCGAGGGCATCGCCGCGTACTGGTTGGAGATCGCGGTCATCGCCCCGTACGACGGGTTCGCCAGGTCCTGCACCCCGTGCACGGTGTCGACGAACCCGAGGCCGGGCATCAGGCGCGGCGGCGCGAGCGGGTAGAGCCAGAAGCCGAGGAGCGCGAGGACGGTGGCCAGGCCCAGCGAGGCACGGGCCCAGCGGTAGTCGCCGGGGCGGCGCCAGTAGAGGACACCGAGGATGCCCAGCGGCACCACGAAGTGGAAGGAGGTGTAGTAGAAGTTGAAGAACGCCTCCAACCAGGGCGTGTTCACCACGGCGTGGTTCACGGCGTGCTCGATGTCGATGCCGAGGACCTGCTCGATCCCGTGGATCCGGCGGGCGTTGCCCTCCGCGAGCGGACGGCTGGCGGGGGCGGCGGCGCGGATGTGCGAGTAGAGCGAGTAGCCGACCCGTATCAGCAGCAGTTCCAGCAGCAGGTTGGGGCGGGACATCACCCGCCGCCAGAACGGCAGCAGCGGCACCCGGGCCCAACGGGCCTCCGCGGGCCGCCCGTGGACGGTGGGCACGGGCTCCCGCCAGTACGGCGAGGACCGCGGCAGGAACGGCACGGCGCAGGCCGCCGCGAGGGCGGCGAGGAGCGGCACGTTGTCCCGTACGGGGGCCAGCGCCGCCATGTTCGGCAGCAGCACGGAACTCGGCAGGGTCATGGCCAGGACCACGGCGACCGGCCAGACCCGCCGGTCGGCGGCCCGCTTGCCCACCTTGCCGGCCACCGCGAGGAGCACCCACAACAGTTGGTGGCGCCAGCCCGCCGGGGACACGGCGACGGCCACGCAGCCGGTGACGGCGACGGCGAGGAGCAGCTGCCCGTCGCGGGCGTAGCGGGCCGCACGGCGCAGGCCGAACCAGATGACGGCCGCGGCGAGGACGAGGGCGAGGGCGATCTCGGCGGGGCCGTCCAGTCCGAGGCGCAGGAGGGCGCCGTGGAGGGACTGATGGGCGAGGCTGCCGGGGGTTCCGCCGAGGCCGGTGCCGACGACGTGCTCGACCCAGTACGTCCAGGAGTCGCGCGGCAGGGAGGCCCAGGACAGGGCGGTCGCTCCGGCGAAGGTCAGGGCGGCGGCCTGCGCGGCGGGCCGGCGGCCGGTGAACCACAGCAGCGCGGCGAAGATCAACAGGGGTGGTTGGAGAGCGGCCGCGAGACCCAGGAGGAAACCGGCGGGACGGTCCCCCGGCACCCGGAACACGGCGAGCAGCACCAACAACACGGGCAGGACGGCGGTCTGCCCGGGCGACGCGGCCTCGCGGACGGGCAGCGACACCATCATCACGGTGACCAGCACGGGCGCGGCCAACAGCGCGGTGCGCCGGGGTACGGGGTCGGGCAGGCCGCGCGCGGCGACCAGCCCGATCGCGGCGACGAACAGCAGGGTCACGCAGGTCCAGGCCACCTCCAGGGAGGGCGCGGCCAGACCGGTCAACGGCTTCAGGACCAGCCCCGCGAAGGGGGTGCCGGTGAACTGGCCCGCGTCGTAGAGCGACCCGGGGAGGCCGGCGGGGAGGTGGAAGCCGCTGAGCCACTCGGCGGGCGGCACCCGCAGCACGGCCGCGGCCTGTCTGAAGGCCAGGACGCCGGCGAGGGCCCACAGGAACAGGCGTACCGCCCCCAGCCTTCCGCTACCGCCTATGACCCCGGCGTGTCCGTCCGCACCGCCGCGCTCCGCCGCGTTCGCCACGCCTCGTAGTCCTCCCACCGTGTCCGCCGCAACCCCGACTTCGCCCGGCCGCCGCGTCTCGTACCGCGTTTCACTACCGGGACGACGATATCCCCCGCGCGATCCCTAGGATGGCGTCCATGAGCATCGTGAAGATCAACGCCCTGACCGTGCCCGTCGAGCAGCGCGAGGTCCTGGAGAAGCGCTTCGCCTCCCGGGCGGGCACCGTGGAGGGCTCGGACGGGTTCGAGTGGTTCGAGCTGCTGCGGCCCGTCGAGGGCACCGACCAGTACCTCGTGTACACCCGGTGGCGTTCGGAGGAGGACTTCCAGGCGTGGATGGAGGGCCCCATGAAGGCGGCCCACCAGGGCGGCGGCGACTCCTCCGGCGGCGACCGCCCGAAGCCGGCGGCCTCGGGCTCGTCGGTCTGGTCCTTCGAGGTGGTCCAGCAGGCAGCCCCGAAGCAGGCCTGACGGGGGCGGGGCGCCGGGGCGCCGGGGCACCGGGTCGTCCCCGGTCGCCGAGGGGCCGCCCGCGACCGGCGTGGGCCGCCGAATGTTCGCCAGGGCTCCGACCCGCCGGCCGTCCCACGATCCTCGGACCGGCCGCCCCGCAGGCCGTCACCCGTTCTCCGGCCGGCCGGTCCACCGTCCCCCGACGCCCCGACGACCCGGTGCGAAAGGCGGTAGGCAGCCGGTGGAGACCTGCGCGCCGCATTCGCGCAGGACATCCGCCTGGGCTTCGGCCTGGCGACACAACGCTCCCGCACGCACGGCCCCGGCGGCACCGACGGCGCACGCAGGCCTCACGAGGGCCACTGCACGGCGCCCGCAACGCAGGCGCGGCTCAGGCCGGCCCGACGCAGGAGGCGCGGCACAAGCGGCTCGGCGCAGACGGTCCGGCACAGACGACCCGGCACAAGCGGCCCGGCACAGGTTGCCCGCCTCAGACGGCCCGGCACAGGCGGCACAAGCGGGCCCGCCCCCGCCACCCCGCGCGGCCGGCGCAGGGTCACGCCCAGAACGCGTCCGACTCGTCCAAGTCCTCCACGCACTCGTCGATGTCCGTGATCTTCCCGCCGACGATGGTGAAGAAGAGGCCTTCGTGGATCTCGATGCCCCGGTCGCCCCGGTCGGCCCGCATGAGGTGGAACGACATCACGTGCCCCCGCCCGTCCGCCAGGACCCGGTCCAGGTCGATCCGGAGGGTGCCGTTGGTCTCCTCGCCGAGCCTGCGGTAGAGGTCGAGGACGGCCTCCCGCCCCTTGTGGTGCCCGGAGAGCGGGCTGCTGCCGGGCACGTGGTGGATGACGTCCGCCGTCATCAGCGAGCCCATCGTCTCCATGTCGCCCTTGCCGAAGGCCTCGTAGGCACGGCGCACCAGGGCGCAGTTCGGATGCTCCGACATGACCCTCACACCCTCCATTTGTCGTATTTTCACCTTTCCTCATCATCGGTCCGTGGGTGTGGATATTCCACGCGGGCGACGCGATGGGCGCCCCACAATGGCGTCATGGACACCAACTCGATCATCAAGACCGCCTCCACCACGACGACCGCCACGCCCCACACCCAGCCCCCCACCCCCCGCCCCCGTACCTGGCAGGTGGTCCAGGAACCCTTCACCACCTCGGACGCGACCGACCTGCGCCGCGCCTATTACGCGGAAGTCGCCGGCCGGTATTGGAAACGGGCCGTCACGGACGCCGAGATCGACCAGGGGATGCTGGACTTCCCGGCGGACGACCTCGCCCCACCCGCGGGCCGCTTCCTGGTCGGAAGGCTGGACGGAGTACCGCTCTCCTGCGGCGGCGTGCGTCTGATCGACCCGGTCACCGCCGAACTCACCAGGGTGTACGTCGCCCCCCACGCCCGCGGCACCGGCGGCGGGGCGGCCCTGCTCGCGGCCCTGGAATCGGCGGGCAGGTCGCTGGGCGCCGAGCGGGTCCGCCTGGACACCCGCTCGGACCTCGTCGAGGCGCGCGCCCTCTACGCGCGGCACGGGTACCGGGAAATACCGGCGTACAACTCCGAACCGTATGCCGAGCACTGGTTCGAGAAGCCCCTGACCTGACCGCCCCGCAAGGCGCCCGGGCCGGCCGACCCACTGCCGACCCACTGCCGACCCACCGACCGGCCCCATCAGTGCGCGGAGTGGTCCCGACGCGGCAGCGTGTCGTAGGGCTCCTCGGCGTCGGAGCCGCACAGCTCCCGGTTGATCTCCTCGACGAGCTTCACCAGGTCGGTCGGGCGGTCCGGCCCCCACCAGTCACCGAGCAACTCGGCCAGGGACTCCTGCCGGGCGTCGGACAGCCGGCGGGCGGCCACCCGCCCCCGGTCCGTGAGGATCAGCGCGAGTCCGTCGCGGGAGGCGAGGCCGCGTTCCTCGACCTGCCGGGCCGCATCCGTGATGGCCCGGAGCGGGACGATGGTGCGTTCCGCGAGCACCGCCGGCTCGGCGGAGCCGTACTTGTTGATCCGCAGCAGCAGCCAGCTGGCGGCGGGGAGCAGGTCGTAGCCGGCCTTCGAGGTGATCTTCTCGTAGACGTGCCGCCGCCCTTCGCGGGTGCCCAGCACGGACAGCGCGCGGGCGACCTCCTCGTGCGAGGAACGGTGGACGGGGTTGGAGGCGAGCGTCTCCGTCACGTCGGGTGCGGTGACGGAGCCCCGGAGCTTGTCCTCCTTGAGGAACCAGGCGATCACGAAGGCGACGAGCACCACCGGCACGGCGTAGAGGAACACGTCGGTGATGGAGTCGGAATAGGCGTCCAGTACCCGGGGCCGCAGTTCGACGGGCAGGGTGCCGATCGCCCGGGGATCCGCCTCAAGCCCCGCAGTGCTCACCCCCGGAGGCAGCGGAACGCCGGCCAGGGAGGCGGTGAGCTGGTCACCGAGCCGGTTGGTGAAGATCGTGCCGAAGATGGCGACGCCGAAGGAGGCGCCGATGGAACGGAAGAAGGTGGCACCGGAGGTGGCGACTCCGAGGTCGGCGTAGCTGACCGAGTTCTGCACGACGAGGACCAGCACCTGCATGACGAGACCGAGTCCCGCGCCGAAGACGAAGAAGTAGACGCCCATCACCAGGTCGGAGCTGTCCCGGTGCAACTGGTGCAGGAGCAGCAGGCCGATGGAGGTGACGCCGGTGCCCAGGATGGGGAAGACCTTCCACCGGCCGGTGCGGCTGACGATCTGCCCGGAGGCGGTGGAGGCGATCAGCAGACCGATCACCATCGGCAGCATGTGGACGCCGGACATGGTCGGTGAGACGCCCCGGACCACCTGGAGGAAGGTCGGCAGGTAGACCATCGCCCCGAACATCGCGAAGCCGATGATGAAGCTGATCACGGAGCAGAGGGTGAAGGTGCGGATGCGGAACAGACCGAGCGGCAGCACCGGTTCGGCGGCCCGGCGCTCCACGATCACGAAGAACACCAGGAGCACCGCGCCGAGGACGGCGAGCCCGATGATCCGCGCCGACCCCCAGCCCCAGGTGCCGCCGAGGGAAGCGACGAGCACGAGACAGGTGGCGACGCAGGCGATGAGGAAGGTGCCGAGGTAGTCGATGGTGTGGCGGGAGGATCGGGCCGGAATGCGCAGTGCCACGGCGATGACGACGAGCGCGACGAGTCCGATCGGGAGGTTGATGTAGAAGACCCAGCGCCAGGAGAGGTGGTCCACGAACAGACCGCCCAACAACGGTCCGAGCACGCTGGTCGCACCGAACACCGCGCCGAACAGGCCCTGGTACTTGCCGCGCTCGCGGGGCGGAACGATGTCGCCGACGATCGCCATGGACAGCACGATGAGTCCGCCGCCACCCAGACCCTGGAGGGCGCGGAACCCGATGAGCTGCGGCATGTCCTGGGCGAGACCGCACAGGGCCGATCCGATCAGGAAGATCACGATGGCGTACTGGAAGAGCCTCTTGCGACCGTACTGGTCGCCGAGCTTGCCCCAGAGCGGGGTGGCCGCCGTGGCCGCCAGCATGTAGGCGGTGACCACCCACGACAGGTGGTCCATACCGCCGAGCTCGCTGACGATCGTGGGGAGCGCCGTGGAGACGATGGTCTGGTCGAGGGCGGAGATCAGCAGGCCCAGCAGCAGGGCCCCGATCGAGACGAGCACCTCGCGCGAGGCGTGCTCGGCGCCGGGACCGGGGTCCACGGCGGACGTGGTCACATCCTGAGCCATCGGCTCCTCCTCGGGCCGGATCAACATCTCCATCCTGAGCGGTGTGTCCGGTTATGGCCTGTCGGACGGGTTGGGTGAGGCCTGAGGGGTCTGCATAATCGCAGGCATTGGCCAGGGAGGGGTACCAGTGAGCGCTGAGCGCTGTCCAGAATGCGGCGCCGTGAGCGTCGAATGCCGGTGCACGCCGGGGGTGGGGTTCAACCCGCTGCGCATTCGCCCGTACGTGGGGCTCGCGGACCAGGGTCGGGCCGTGCCGGATCCGTCGTCGCCGCAGCCCGTCCTGGGCGCGGTCGCCCAGCCCTCCGACGCCCCCGACCGGCCGCCGTTCCCCTCGGACCCGCCGCCGCCCGGCGCCCCCACGGGGCAGGGCGCACCCGACCCTGCCCCGGTACCGGGCGCGGCACCGCCCCCGCAGCCCGGGCAGCCTCCGACCCATCCGGCCGGACACCATCCCGGTCCGCCGCCGCCCCCGCACCCGACCGCGCCGAACCCCTCCCCGGCCCCGCCGCCGATCCCGGCTCCGGCCGCGCCGACGGCCGCCGAGGCTGCCGCGAACACTGCGAACACCGCGGATGCTGCGGACGCCGCCACGACGCTGCTTCCGGCCGTGCCGCCCGCCGATCCGGCGGAGCCGCACACCCCCGCGTACGGGATACCCGTCCTGGCCTGGCCGGATCAGACGGTCCAGCTGCGGGCCGTTCCCGCTTCCGCCGGGCATGCCGCCCCGCTGGGGCGGGCCGAACCGGCCGTGGGCGATGTCGACGGGGAGTCCGGCAAGCGGTCCCGACGGTTGCTCCCCGTGCTGGCCGGCGCCGGCGCACTGGTCGTGGCCGGTGCGGTGGCCGTGGCCCTGGGGTTCACGGGCTCGGGGACGGAGGACAGGGCGCTGACGGACCCGAAGCCGTCGGCCCCCGCGGTCAGCGTGGTGCCGGTCGACCCGACCGGCCCTTCGGAGGAGGCGTCGAGTCCGACACCGGGCCCGTCCGCGTCGGCTTCGCGCTCGGCCTCGCCCAGTGCGTCGCGCTCCGCGTCGCCGTCCGCCTCGCCCAGCACGTCCCGTTCGTCGCCTCCGCCCAGCACGACCCCGTCGGCGTCCGCGAGCCGCTCGGCCGGCCCGTCGTCGCCCCCGCCGTCGCCGCCGGCCGTTCAGGCGCCGACCCTTCGGTACGGGGATTCCGGTGCCGAGGTCGAGAAGCTCCAGCGGCTCCTCTCGGAGCAGGGCCTGTACCGCGGCAGGCTCGACGGCAGGTTCGGCCGCTCCGTCCGTAGCGCCGTCGAGGACCTCCAGATGGAGTTCGGCATATACGACGACCCGTGGGGCGTCTACGGGCCGGCGACCCGGCGGGCCTTGGAGGGATAAGTCACGTCCCCCGTGGTGGCGCGGACCCTCCAGAGTTTTGTATCTTGGAGGAACAAAGTGGTTCCGTCCTCAACCCCTGACCGGGGGACGGAACCACTTGTTCTCTTTTCCCGCCCCGTCTGGAGCCCCTCCCATGCCGGCCAGCACCACCACCGCGCCCCTCGTCCTGACCGCCAAGGCCCTGCTGCTGGACATGGACGGCACCATCGTCAACTCCGACGCGGTGGTCGAACGGTGCTGGCGCGAGTGGGCTGTGTCCCACGGGCTGGACCCGCACGAGGCGCTGAAGGTGGTCCACGGCCGCCAGGGCTACGCCACGATGGCCATCCTGCTGCCCGAACGGCCGATGGAACTCAACTACGCCGAGAACACGGTGATGCTCGCCCGCGAGACCGCCGACACCGACGGCGTGGTCCCCGTCGGGGGCGCCCCCGAGTTCATGGCCTCGATCGCCTCCCTGCCGCACGCCCTGGTCACCTCCGCCGACGCCGCGCTGGCAGCGGCCCGGATGACGGCCGCCGCGCTGCCGATGCCGCGGATACGGGTGACCGCCGAATCCGTCTCGGCCAGCAAGCCCGACCCCGAGGGCTTCCTCAAGGGCGCCGCCGAACTGGGCGTGGACCCGGCCGACTGCATCGTCTTCGAGGACTCCGGCGCCGGAATCGCCGCGGGCCTCGCCGCCGGCATGCGCGTGATCGGCATCGGCCCCCGCGCCGCCGCGCACGGCCCGACGGCCCACGTCCCCGACCTGACCTCGGTCCGCGTGGACACCACCCCGAACGGCGCGATCCGCCTCACCCTCACCCCGCCCACCCGCTGACCCTCCCGCAAACACCCCGCCCCCGGCGCGACGCGGCCTGCACGACGCAACCCGCCACGATGCAAAGTGACCCTGCACGGCCCCGCACGACCCACCGCGGCACAGCAGGTCCCCACACAGCGCGACCCGACACGGCCCAGCGGCGCCCGCACAACCCGGCCCGACACGGCCCAGCCCTGCCGCACAGCCCAGCCCAGCCCGGCACGACACGGCCGGATCCGGCACTGCACCGCACGGGCCCCGTGCGGTTCGGCTCGGCACAGCCCGGCCCGGCCGGCCCGCAGCGACACCGCACAGCCCGACCCTGCGGGGCGCAGCACGATGCGGCGCGACTCCCGCGCACCGCCCGCCCCTGCGGGGATCACGCGCGGCAGCCCGCTGCCACCGCTACTGCCCCACGCGCCCGTCCACGCACTCCCGCAGGAGATCCGCGTGGCCGTTGTGGCGGGCGTACTCCTCGACCATGTGCACGAGGACCTCGCGCAGTTGCATCGGCTCCTCGCCGCCCGTGCCGGTGACATCCAGGTCGGGGGCCTCGGCCACCAGTCGCTCGGCGAAGGCGACCTCATCGCGCCAGGTCGCCCATGCGTCCGCGACCACCTCCGGGTCGCCGATCGCACCGGTGAACTCCCCGTCGCGGTCGTCCGCCGAGCGGTAGTGACGACGTATCCCCTCCCCCGCCATGACCTGTCGGAACCAGTACTGCTCGACACCCGCGAGGTGCCGCACCAGCCCCAGGAGCGACAGGTTCGACGGCGCCACCGATCGGCGGGCCATGCCCTCGGCGTCGAGGCCGGCGCACTTCATCTCCAAGGTGAGCCGCTGGTCGCGCAAATAGCCGACGAGGACGTCCCGTTCTCCCTGGAAGCCGCCGTCCGAGCGGGCATCGTCATCGGGGTGGACGAACATGTTGGACCAGCCGAACCGGCTGTGGGGCGCAGGTGTGATCACGACGGCGAGCCTTGCCCCGACGCCCCGCGTACCGCAACGGAATTTCCCGCCGAACCCTCATGCCCCCACCCCGCCGCACGCGTTCGGACCCGATGACGCACAGTCACCCGGTACGCCGAGGCCGAAGGCCACCCCCGGCATGGCGCCGCGTCGCACCACTCCCACCCGCCCCACCGCGACTCCGAACTCACCCCCTCCACCTCACCGCGCCCCCGCGATCCACCCATCACCCGCAAGGCGTCCCGCCCCGGGGAGCGGCGGCCGAAAATCTCACCGCCGGTCGCCCCTGCCACCGACCCCGGCCACCCCGTATGCGAGTTTGACCCCGCCTTGCCCCCATCCCTGTGCGCGGAATCTCAACTTTCGCTTGAGAGAAGGGCCTTGAACGGCTTGATGTGACGTGCGCATGTCGGCACGCTGTCACCTGGCGCCCACCCGGACGACATCTCACGGCGCCAGCATGGCCGCGTCCCGCCGGGGCAGCACGGCCACCACCCCCCGCATCCACGGAGCCCTCATGGCCCTCGCTTCCTTCCGCATGCCCTCCTTCTACGCGCGTCGCATCGGCCGCGCGGGAGTCCTCGCGTCGGCGGTCGCCCTCGCCTCGCTCACCTCGCTCGTCAACGCCCCCGGAGCCATGGCGGCTCCGCCCGCGCCCATCAGCGCCGCGGCCGCCCGCGCCTACCTGGCCACGGTCACGCCCGCGGCGGAGGGCTCCACCAGCGGTTACAGCCGCGACCTGTTCCCCCACTGGAGCACGGTCTCCGGCTCCTGCAACACCCGCGAGACCGTCCTCAAGAGGGACGGCGTGAACGTCGTCCAGGACTCGTCCTGCGCCGCCGTCAGCGGAAGCTGGTACTCGGAGTACGACGGCGCCACCTGGACCGCCGCGTCCGACATCGACATCGACCACATGGTGCCGCTCGCCGAGGCCTGGCGATCGGGCGCCAACTCCTGGACGACCACCAAGCGCCAGCAGTTCGCCAACGACCTCACCCGTCCGCAGCTCATAGCGGTCACGGACAACGTCAACCAGGCGAAGGGCGACCTCGACCCCGGCAAGTGGCTGCCGCCGCGGACCGCCTACCGCTGTACCTACGCCCGCATGTGGGTCCAGGTGAAGCAGCACTGGAACCTGCGCATGGACGCCACCGAGAAGACCGCCCTGACGAACGTCCTGAACGGCTGCTGACCCCTCACCCGAACCGGCCGTTTCTCCCCCGCCAGGGGGAGGCCACGCCCACCCTCCACCCCGTACCGTGATCACAGGGGATGCCGACAAGGGGGATTGGGATGGCCGGACTGCGTCTGGGGCCGTTGCTGCGGTACGTGGACTGGGACACGGGGGGTTCCGCCACCATATGGGTGGAGGCGGACCGCCCGTGTACCGCCGAGGTCCGCTGTGCCGACGGGGCCGGCGGCAGCACCCACACCTTCCAGGTATCGGGCCACCACTACGCGCTCGTGCCGGTGACCGGCCTGACCCCGGGGGCGACCACGGCCTACGAGGTCCTGCTCGACGGGGTCCTCGTCTGGCCCGCCGCCGACAGCGCCTTCCCACCGAGCACCATCAGCACTCCGGCCGTGGGCGGCGGCCCCGGCAGGCCGGCGCCGGGACTGCGGGTCACCTTCGGCTCCTGCAGACAGGCCGCACCGCCCGCCGACCACCGCGGACCGCACGGCGCCGACGCCCTCGACACGCTCGCGGCCCGCCTGGCGTCGGAGCCGGAGGCCGTCCGCCCGGACGTCCTGCTGCTGCTCGGCGACCAGGTGTACGCCGACCAGTTGTCGCGGGACACCCGGCGGTGGCTCGCGGCCCGCCGCGACCTGCGCGAGGCGCCGGGCGCGCAAGTCGCGGACTACGAGGAGTACACCCGGCTCTATTACGAGTCCTGGCTCGACCCCGAGATCCGCTGGCTGCTGTCGACCGTCCCCAGCCTGCACATATTCGACGACCACGACGTGATCGACGACTGGAACACGAGCGCGGCGTGGCTGGCGGAGATGCGCGCGACGCCCTGGTGGCCGGAGCGGGTGCTCAGCGGCCTGATGTCGTACTGGGTGCACCAGCACCTCGGGAACCTCTCCCCCGCCGAGCTCGCCGCCGACCCGCTGTACGCGGCGGTACGGGACACCCCGGACGGCACGGACGTGCTGCGCACGTTCGCCGCGCGGGCGGACGCCGACCCGGCCTCGGTCCGCTGGAGCTACCGGCGGGACTTCGGCCGGACCCGGCTGCTGATGGTCGACACCCGGGCCGCCCGGGTACTGGCCGAGGACGGCCGGGCCATGCTCGACCCGGCGGAGCAGAACTGGCTCCGGGAGAACGCGCTCGCCGGGCACGGCGGGTACGACCACCTGCTGATCGGGTCCTCGCTGCCATGGCTGATGCCCCCGCTCATCCACGACGCGGAGGTGTGGAACGCCGCGCTGTGCCGGGGCGAGCGGGGGCCCCGTTGGGCGCGGATCGGTGAGGACCTGCGGCGGCGCAGCGATCTGGAGCACTGGGCGGCCTTCCCGAGCTCGTTCGAGGCACTGAGCGATCTCATCGAGGAGGTCGGGACGGGCCCGCGAGCTCCGTCGACGGTGTGCGTGCTCTCGGGGGACGTCCACCACGCGTACGTGGCCGAGCCCCGAATACCCAGCACCTCGCGGGTGTTCCAGCTGACCTGTTCGCCGGTGCACAACTCCATCCACACGGCCGTGAAGCTGGGCTTCCGCCTGGGCTGGTCGCGGGTGGGCCGGTGGCTGGGGAGGGGCTTCTCCCGCCACGGCCGGACGGGGCGGCCGCCGCTGAGCTGGCGGCGTACGGGCGGCCCGTGGTTCGGCAATCAGCTGATGACGCTGTCACTGGCGGGCCGGGACGCCCGACTGCGACTGGACCAGACCCGCAAGGGGCGGTCGGGGGCTCGCCTGGTGACGGTGCTGGACCGTGAACTCACCGATGCGGAGTAACACCGACCACCTCCCGTACGACGGGCACGGACTGCGGCGCCCGGGCCCGGCCCGGGCCGGGGCGGCCCCGAGCCCCGCCACCGCCGAGGACCCGCGGCTCCGCGGATCGGGCTCCGGGCGTACGCTGTATGGCTGTCAAGCCGCCCCTGCCGCTCCCCGCGACGACGCGGCGCTTCGGACTGGGGAGTTCCGCTTTGCTTGAGACGCTGGGGTCGCTGACCGCGAGCCCATGGATCTATGTCGTGGTGGCGGTGTCGGTCGTTCTCGACGTGTTCCTCCCGGTGCTGCCGAGCGGCATGCTGGTGATCATGGCCGCGGCGGCCGCGGCGGCCGCGGGCGCTCCCGCCGAGGTGCCGGACATCCTGGCGCTGCTGGTGATCGCCACGACCGCTTCCGTACTGGGCGACATGGCCGCTTACCGGCTGGCGCGGCGCGGCGGAGCCCGACTGGACCGGGCCATCGCCCGTTCGCGCCGGCTGACCCGGGCCCACGAGCGCCTCGGCTCGGCCCTGGCCAGGGGCGGCGGCGCCCTGGTGGTGATCGCCCGCTTCGCCCCCGCGGGCCGCTCGGTGGTGTCACTGGGCGCCGGCAAGACCCAGCGCAAGGTGATGGAGTTCCTGCCCTGGTCGGTACTGGCGGGCATGAGCTGGGCCGGCTACAGCGTGGCCCTGGGCTACTACGGCACACAGTGGCTCGGAACGACCTGGCTCGGCGGCGCGGTTTCCCTCATCGCCCTGTTCGCGGCGGGCTCCCTGGCGGCCTACGTCATCCGCCGCCCCCCGGAGTCCCCGACCCCGGCCACGTAGAACACCCCGACCCCACCAACACCCGAACCCGACCGACCCAACCGACCGGCGCGGGCAGCGCGGGAGTAGCCCGTGTGGGGCACTCGGTCACCCGTTCACCCGGCAGGGATCGCCGCGTCCCGGCAGGGCTTCTAGCGTCCAGAGCACGGTGCGCAACCGAATCCGCGTCACATCCGTGCCCTGGCCGCGCCGTTTCGAGGAGCCCGAGGAGTTCTCTCCATGACCCGCACCCGCAACCGGCACCGCCTGGCAGGGGTCGCCGCCGCGGCACTCGCCGTCGCGGCCGTCGTCCCGGCCACACTCGCCTCCGCCGCCCCCTTCGCCACCGTCTCCCCCGGGACCGTCGCCCCCGGTGCCCGCGTCAGCCTCAACATCGAGGGCTGCGGCACCAAGACGGGCCGGGCGACCTCCCGGGCCTTCGGCGACGTGTCGCTGACCCCGGGCAACCTGGAGGCGACCAACCTCTTCGGCGCCGCCACCGTCTACCGCGACGCCGTCGCCGGCTCGCACCCCGTCACCTTCGAGTGCGGCGGCGCGGGCGGCCAGCGCGTCACCGTCGCCCTCCAGGTCGCCTCCGGCGCCGCCCGCGGCGGCCTGGGAGGCAGCGTCGGATCGATCAGCAGCGCGCAGATCGCCATCGGCGGGGCGCTCGCCGCAGGCGCACTCGGCGCCGGCGTGTGGGTCCTGCGCCGCCGCTCGGCGTCCATCGGCTGAACCGGCGCAACCGGCGGAGGAACACCCGCAGGGCCGACACCGGCCCCGCCCCGTCCGTCGCCCGCCCGCCCGACGCGAACCGCCCCCGGGCCGGGACGTGCCCGGCCCGAGTCTTACCCAGCCCCCAGGGCGGCGACGGGCCGCCCGGCAAGGGCCGGGCGGTGGCGGTCACGCGTCGGCAGTGGCCTCGGCGGCGGCCCGGCCCCGTACGTGAACCCCGTCGAGCAGCAGCCTCGTCGCCTCCGCGACGGCGTCCACGGCGGCGTCGAACACCTCTCGGTTGTGCGCGGCGGGCGCCCGGAACCCGGACACCTTCCGTACGTACTGGAGCGCGGCCGCGCGAATCTCCTCCTCGGTGGCCTTCTCGGGGATGGCGGGCGGGCGCAGGGTCTTAATGGAGCGGCACATACCTCCACTATGGCGCTACCGCGGCAGCTCGGCCCCGGACAGTTTCATGATCAACCCAGCCTGGAGCCGAGCCCTCAGCTCCGGATCGGCCACCTCCTCCAGCAGGCCGATCGCCTGCTGCGTGCTCTCCGCGGCCCGCCGGTCCTCGCGGAGGGAGGCGGTCTGCGCGGCCATGTGCCGCAGGGCGATGTCCGCCCGCCGGTGGAACAGCTGCCCGACCAGCGTGACGACCAGCCCGACGGAGCTCGTCACCACCCCGACGTACGCGTCCCCCGAGCTCTCCGCCTTCCAGACCGCCAGCCCGACCCCGAAGAGCAGGACGGCCGCTCCGACCGCGGCGAACAGTTGGCTGGTCGCGAAGCTGCTGCGGGCCTGGGTCAGCCCGTAGGCGTAGTACTCGACGAGGATCGGCGTGAAGTCGTCCCGCCGGTCACCCAGTTCGGCAGGCCCCGACCGGCTCGCCCCGGCGTCGATGAAGCGCGGGTCGCGCAAGCGCGGCTGCTCGCCGCTCTCGGATTCCGCGCCCAGCGAGGCCATCAGCCGCGCCCGCTCACGATCCCGCCGCCGCTCGAACCGGTCGGCGTCCAGCCGCCCGAACACCACCAGCGCGGCGACCAACAGCACGCCCGCGCCGATCACCCAGAGCCACTCCTCCACACCGGTCACTCGCACCACCCCCACCGGGGGATCCCCGCGCTCCGGCGCGGGAAACCCACACGCCCCTGATGCGGGCCACCACACCCCGACCTAGACTGACGAACGCCCGAATTGTCCGTGATGAGGAGACGCTCCATGGCCAAGCGAGGAAACAAGCGACGCGCCCGCAAGAAGAAGAAGGCCAACCACGGCAAGCGCCCCAACGCCTGACCCCGAGCCCCCCGCCGAGACCGACGGGGGGCCTTCTCGTCCACCGCCACGCCCCCGGGCGAGCCGCCCCCCGCACCCCCACCCGTCGCCCACGCCGTGGGGAGGACGCGGCTCGGCGTTCCGAGCGACGCAGCCATAGGGCGACGCATGCCGACTTCGTTGCCGCTCCGAGCCAGGAGGACGTTCAGCGGCGCGGCGGAACTACCGGCCCAAACCATCCCGGCCTGCCTCATGGAAGCGCACGCGAGAGCCCGTCCTGCCCATGAACAGCTCGGCACGCGCACGCAGGAGGCGTACGATCACTGCCTCCGCGCGGCACAGCACGAGACCCTCACCACCGGCCTGGCCCCCTCGACAGAGCGGTTCCCCGAGATTGCAAGGCCGAACACTGATGGCCGTCGACGGCAGCGCCGTCCTGCTCAACCACCACGCGAAGAGGGACCTCCCGGTCACCGAAGCCCAACTCAGCAAGCCGTGCGCTTTCCGGGCCGATCCGAGTTGCCTCCACGACTCGAAGCCGACCCGACTGACAAGCGACCTCGGCATCGGCATCGACGGGCTCGGCGACGGGCACGCGCACCCGGACCTCGCCCTCCTCCCACGAGCGAACCCGCCCGGCCAAGTCCACCCGACGCCCCCACGCACCACCGACCCGACCGAACCCCAAGGCCCCCACCAACTGGGCCTAAGCCCCTGGAGCCCGGTACCGGATCCCTTCGGCCGTGCGCAGGGCATCCAACGTCTCGTCGACGGTCAGGAGGACCGTCGTCTCGAACGAGCTGAGCGCGCCGCCCCCTCTGATCGCCAGGGCGACAGCGGCCATGGACACGTTGTCCGGCGCCTCCCAAAGGTTGTAGCCGTCATGAGTACCGAAGGCGTACCAAAAGCCGTGGAGCTTCCCGCCGACGGACTCGATGTACGACCGGGCGGCCTCCGACCGGTCCTCGGGATGCCCGGCCAACCGCGCCCAGGTCTCGGGCGCATAGCTGAACCGCGACAGATAGAGCGGCACGACGTCTCCCTTCCGTTCCCTCAAGGAATGCCCCGACAGCCCGGACACCCGCCGCCGAACCCCGCATGTCCCCCGAACGGCCGGACCCCGCCCCGAACGCCACCGCAACCTCCCCCACCCCTGCACGACGCCCGGCCCGGATCCGCCACCCTGCCCCTCGCGGCCGAGGTACCCACACAAGTGACCGTGGAGACTCGGACACCCGCCGATCACCGTCATGATGAACGTCTTACATGCACGTGTCGGAGGAGACGCGGCGCGAGGCGATCGGACACAAGGACGGGATGTTGCGAACCCGGGCTCCGCAGGCCTGACAGCCTTGAGCAAATCCACGGAGGGCCCCCAACCGATACGGGTTGAGGGCCTTCCGATCGTGCGGTGTGATCCGCCCACATTCACCGTGCAGCCCTATGCATGACCGTTCGCTGTGCCGCGCGCCAGCCGCCGTGTCTGCACGATCTCCTTCAGCTGTGCCGGTGTGGGCCAAGGCGCCCGCCGGTGAATCATCCTGTGGCAGCTCGCGCAGATGAGAGCCAGATCAGCCAGCCGGGTAATCCCTTCACCGGCTTCATGAAGGGGCACTACGTGGTGCACCTCGATGTAGTCCTTGCCGCGCTCCCCATAGACCTCCTCGTAGTCGAAGTCGCAGGCCTCGCACGCCAGACTCATCCCGCGACCCACCACAGAATCGATCTTCTTTCTGCGCAACGCCCTACTACGCTCACGCGCCCGATGCCGACGGTAGAGCAAGCGGCCTTCGGGCGCGCTGAAGTCGTCGTCGATCTCTTCTTCCTCCGCAAGCACGAGTTCCTGCAACGAACCCGCTTCGAGGCCTTGTCGAAGAAGAACCGCGGTCTTGTCCATCCGCTCCGAATGGTCGAGGAACTCACGGAGGACGGCACGGTCGAGGGCGCCACCATTCGTGGCCTTGCCCACGTAATCGGGGTGCCGGCTGGCAATATCGACGGTCTTCCGAGCCACGCTGTCAGGACTTCTGAACTTCTCGCCGCGGTCAGCTTCCGGGTGGATGGGAACGCGCTGGAGCAGCTCGGAGAGCGCCGTGACCCTGGGGTCTTCGGCGAACAGCCGCTTCCAACCGTTCACCATGACCAACTGGCAGGCCAGGATGACCTCGTCCCGTACCCAGTCGGGGTTCTTCACAGCCTTGACCTGAAAGCCGAGACGCTTCAGCCAAGCTGCTGCATGGTCCTTTCCCCCGCTGAACTCTCCAGGCTTCAGGGCGCGACCCTGATCCCACTTGTGCGCCACCCCGGCAATCGCCTTCGAGTCGTACTCCCGACCTTCGTGGACGAGGACGTACGAGCGCGCCTCCCCGAAGCCGTACATCGACAAGAACGCTTCACGTCCCATCTCATCGTGCTCGGCAACTGCCTTGAGCACGGCCTCCCGTGTGATCGCTTCCTGGCCCATGGCACGAGACTACGAGCAGCTGCTGACAGCCGTTCATCTGCACCACACCGCGGGCTGTCTGACGGACACGTTCCTCGCGGCGCGGGCTGCATGGTGAGGCCGTAGCGAGGCACCCGGTCAGCTCCGGAACCGGCTCACCGAACGCGGGGCCGGCCAGACACGGTGCGACTCGCACGCAGCACCACTGCGGGCTACTCACAGGTCGCCGTCGAGCGTCTGCACGGCTCGCGACACGGAGCGAGACGGTCAACCGGGCCGCGGGCATTCGGATGCCGCCCGGGTAGGCGTTGCCGTCACTTTCAACCATCAAAGGCCCCCCGCCATGATCGGCGGGGGGCCTTTGTGCTGGTGGGCGCGGACGGTTTCGAACCGCCGACATCTGCTTTGTAAGAGCAGCGCTCTACCCCTGAGCTACGCACCCGTGGATGAGTGGACAGCCTACATGGCGGGCGCACCCCCCACGCAAACCCGTTCCGGTGGGGGAGAATGGACCGGGGCATGGCGAACGGGGCACGGGAGAGGGATTGTGACGACGGCATCCCGGCGGTGGTTCGGCGGGCGGGACGAGAGTCGGCGGGCGGACGCGCAGGCGGCGAAGGATGCCGCGGCGGCCGCGTTCTACGAGCTGGACACGGCGCAGCGGGATCTGTGGATCTCGATCGAGACCATCGCCGCGGCGGACGGGTCTCCGGCGGCGCGGCGGGCGACCGAGGGGTTCGCCGCGCTGGGGGTGCGCATCGACCAGGTGAGCCAGGTGTACATCGAGGCGGTGGATGCGCACGACCTGGACCGGGTCGATCTTGAGGGGTCCGTCGCCGCGCAGGCGCGGGAGCAGCTGACGCGGGCGCGGGACGAGCTGGTGCGGGTCCAGGGGGAGCTGGAGCGGTTCGCGCAGGGGCTGCAGCCGCTGCTGGACAAGGCGGAGACTCAGTTGGCCCGGGTGGCTCCGGCCCGGGAGCGGGCCAGGGCGGCGTTGCTCGCGGCGAGTGACGCGCTGGACTCGGTGCGCGCCAAGGGCATGCGGGCCGATGACCTGGCGGCGCGGCTCGCGGCGCTGGGTCCGGAGCTGACGAAGCTGAATCAGGGGGCGGCGCAGCACGGGGTGCAGGAGACCGTGCAGCGGGCCGACCGGATCCTGCGTGACGCGGAGGGCGTACGGGCCGAGGCGGAGCGGCTCCCGGAGCGCGCGGCGGAGATCGACCGGCGGCTGGTCAGCCTGCGGACCCGGGCCCAGGCGCTGCGGAACCGTGCGGACCGGGTGGATCCGGTGCTCAGCGAGCTGAGGCGGCGGTTCAGCGCGGCGTGCTGGCAGGACCTCCAGCAGGTGCCGGACGAGGCGGTACGGGACGTCGCGCGGGCCGAGGAGCGGCTGGCGGAGGCCGGCCGGGCGCGGGACGAACAGCGCTGGGCGGACGTGACGGCGGCCATCGAGGCGGTTCGGGGTTCCCTGGACGCCACGGACGAGGCGGTGTCGGCGGCGCAGGACCGGCTGGACCGGCTGGAGGCGGTGGCGCGGGATCCGCAGGCGGAGGTGCAACGGACGCGGTTCGCGATCCGGGACGCGCAGCGCCTGGCGATGGCGGGCCGCAGCGTGCCCGATCCCCGGCACGCCCGCCCGCTGGACGAGTCGGTGGCGCGGGTCGAGCGGGCCCTCACCGGCCTGGAGGGGCGGCATCCGGACTACTGGGCGTTCCTCCAGGAGATGGAGGACGTACGGACCTCGGTGAACCGGGTCGTGAACGACATCCGGGCGGAACGCGGCCACGCCTGACCCGGCAGCCCGACGCCGAAGGCCGCCCGGCCGCCGACAGGACACCCCTCGGCAAGCGGGCCCGTCTCCGGCTTCGCCGAGCCTGGCGTGAGCGGGCGCGGCGTGGCGGAGTTGCAGGTCGTCCCCAGTGGGCCCGAGCCGAATCACCGAGCCCGGTGGCCCAGCCCGGCAAAACCGGCACCGGACGATCAACGGGAACATCCCCGAACCGTGGAACGCCGTCCCCCGGCAAGCCCCTGCCCGGAATGAACCGAGCCCGGCAGCCCGAAGCCGACGGCCCACAGCCGGCCGGCCGGCCGACGACCCACCCCGGAAACGGGCCCGCCTCCGGCTTCGCCGGGCCCCGCGGGAGCGGGCGCAGCATGGCCGAAGCCGTAGGGCGTCCCGCAGAGGCGGCGGTCCCGCCCCGCCCCCGCGCCCGGCCCTCCTCCCGGTTGTCCCCCGCCCCCGGGCGGCGGATGCTGGAGGGACGTACGGCCCGAGGCAGAGGAGGCCGTGATGGTTTCGCACGCGGCGCCGCGCATTCCCCGGCCGGTGGGGGCCCGGCTGAACGAGCACCTCCCCGTCGACCACAAGCTGAGCAAGGTGTACCGGGTGGGGGCGGGGCTGACCGGGCTGCTGTTGGTGGTGTTCGGGGTCCTGGGGTTGATCGACCGGATCGGGTTCTTCGACACCGGCGGGGACACCGTCGCGGGGCTCAATACGAACGGCGCGCTCAGCGTGCTGTCCATCCTGGTCGGGCTGCTGCTCCTCGCCGGGATGGTGGTGGGCGGGAACTTCGCGTCGACCCTGAACATCGTGCTCGGCCTGCTGTTCATCGCGAGCGGGTTCGTGAACCTCGCGCTGCTGGACACCGGGTTGAACTTCCTGGCCTTCAAGATTCCGAACGTGTTGTTCAGCTTCGTCGTCGGCGTGATGCTGATGTGGTTCGGGATGTACGGGCGGGTGGGCAGCGCCCTGCCGCACGACAATCCGTACTGGCGCGCCCGGCACCCCGAACAGGCGGCGCGGGAGGCGCGTGCGGCGGCCCGGCGGGGGCTCGACCCGTAGCCCCGACGGTCGGCCCGGCGCCGTCGGCGGTGTGTCCGGGGCTCGGGGATACCGGGATGCCGTTCGGCCGCATAGCCTGGTCGGCATGCCCCGTTACGAGTACCGCTGCCGGACCTGCGACGACACCTTCGAGGTCAGCCGTCCCATGGCCGAGTCGTCCGCTCCCGCCGACTGCCCCGCCGGTCACGCCGACACCGTCAAGCTGCTGTCGGCCGTCGCCGTCGGCGGGACGAGCGGCGGCTCCGCCGCACCCGCGCCCGCGATGGGCGGCGGTGGGGGCGGCTGCTGCGGTGGCGGCGCCTGCGGCTGACCCGCGCCGCCCACCTCTGCCGACCTCGAATCCGACCCCGAATCCGACTCCGGCCCCGACCCGGATCCCGACGCCCGACCCGGATCCCGACCCCAGGGCCCTGCCCGCCTCCGACACCCCTGTCCGGGTCCGAACCCGGACAGGGCACCAGCCACCTCTACGCCAACGGCACCGCCAACGGCACCACCAACGCCACCACCGCAGCCACGACTACCGCTTGCGCGACAGCGTCAGCCCGTCCGAGATCGCCAGCAGGACGGATTCCATCCGGGAGTCGGCCGCGACGTGCTCGTTGAAGGCGTGGACGCTCGCGCCCCGGCTGTCGGGGGACTCGTCGAGGACGGTCCCGTGGAACAGGGTGTTGTCCGTGACGATCAGGCCGCCCGGGCGGAGCCTCGGGACGAGTTCCTCCCAGTAGAGGATCTGGCTCTGCTTGTCCGCGTCCACGTATGCCAGGTCGATGTGCTCCTGCTCCGGCATCGCGCGGAGCGTGTCGAGCGCGGGGGCGATGCGCAGCTCGATGCGGTCGGCGACGCCCGCCGCCTCCCAGGCCTCGCGACCGTACGCCGTCCACTCCTCCGACACGTCGCAGGCGATGAGGCGGCCGTCGGCCGGGAGCGCCTGGGCCATGGACAGGGCGGAGAAGCCGGTGAAGGTGCCCACCTCCACGACGTGCCGGGCTCCCGTCAGCCGGACCAGGAAGGCCAGCAGCGGCCCCTGTTCCTCCGCGGACTGCATGCCCGCCGACTGCGGGAACTTCTCGTGGGTCGTGGCGACCAGCCCCCGCTGGACGGCGTCCAGCGGGGGGTTGTGCGCCAGGACGTACTGGTAGAGCTCGTCAGTGATCTTGGTGCTGTTGCCCTTGGTCATGCGGTCAGTGTCGCAACCGTCCCGCCGAACGCGCGGATGATTTCCTCACCCGCCAGCACACCGGCCGTCGCCAGGGCGGTCACCGACGGCGCCGTCCACCCCGCGTCGGCCAGCTCGCCGTGTCCGGGCCGCCAGCCCCGGTCCGCCGCGAGCAGCAGGTCGGCGTCCAGGAGGGAATCGCCCGCGGCGAGGGTCGTGGTCGCTCCCGTGCGGCGGGCCACCTCGGCCATCGCCGCGCTCTTGGTGAGGGGCCGCGGGACGGCGTAGATCTTGCGGCCCTGGAGGGAGACCCCCCAGCCGCGCGCCTCGGCCCACTCGGTGAGGGACTTCAGCCACTCCTCGGGGACCAGGGCCCGCTCGACGACCAGGTAGGCGAACAGGTCCTCGGCGATCCTCGCCTTGCGCAGCCACGCCGGGTCCGACACCGCGAGGAGGTGCTGGTGGACCTCCTCCAGCGGGGCGCACTCCTGCGCGAGGCGTCCGGCGACCGACCGTCGCCAGTCCCGGTCGGGGACGCCGTCCACGAGCAGCTGGCCGCCATTGGCGCAGATCGCGTACGGGGCCGGGCGGCCGGGGAAGCGGATCCGCTGGTACTGCTTGCGGGTCCGCGTCGTCGTGGGGACGAAGACCGCCGCGGGGTTCTCGGTCAGCTCCGCCAGCAGGGCGGCCGCCGTTTCCGTCATGAACGACAGCGGCTTGCTCTCGTGCACCTCGACGCACAGCAGCCGCGGGGCCACCGGGTCGGGCATGGTCAGGCCGAGGGCGGCCGTCGAGTAGATGAGCGTACGGTCGAGGTCACTGGCTACGAGGACAGTCACTTGGCGGACACGGCCTTTCCGTCGGCGCCCGTGGCGCCGCGAGTGAATCGGGGGTGGATGAGTCCTACGCACGTGTAGGGCAGTCCGTCGACCTCCTCGACCGGCACCCCGCGCTGCTCCGCGAGCAGACGTACGTGGTCCAGGTCGGCGCCGGCTCCGCGCTGGGCGAGGATCTTCCACGGCACGCGGCGCAGCAGCACCCGCGTCGTCTCGCCGACGCCGGGCTTGACCAGGTTCACGTCGTGGATGCCGTACTCCTCGCTGATCCGCTCGACTGCCGCCCAGCCCACCCAGGTGGGGGTGCGGTCGGCCGCGAGCAGCTCCTTGACCTCGTCGTCGACGGCGTCCGCCACGGCGTCGAAGCGGGCCGCGACGGCGTCGACGAAGCCGACGGAGACATCGGCTCCGGCGAGTTCGCGGTAGAACTTCGCGCCGTGGAAGTCGGCGGGTCCGACCAGGTCGGACCTCAGCACCGTACGCGAGACCAGTCCGGAGACGGTGGAGTTCAGGCAGGCCGAGGGGATCAGGAAGTCCTCGCGGGTGCCGTAGGTGCGCACGCAGGAGCCCGGGTCGGCGAGGACGACGATCTCCGGGTCGAAGCCCGGGAACGCGGCGAGGGCGTCCTTCAGCTCCCGGGTGATGGCGCCCTTGCCGGTCCAGCCGTCCACGAAGACGACGTCGGCGGGGTCGTGGTGCGCGGCCAGCCAGCGCAGCGCGTTGGCGTCGATGCCGCGGCCGCGCACGATGGAGACGGCGTAGTGCGGCAGGTCCAGGCCGTGCCGGGCTTGGGCCCAGCGGCGCATCAGCACGCCGACGGGGGTGCCCGCGCGGGCGAGGGAGACCAGTACCGGGGAGGGCGAGCGTTCGGCGAGCACGGTCTCGGTGACGGTCCCGACCGCCCGGGCTATTCGGGTCGCGGAGGTGGCCAGGGCGCTGCGGTAGAGCTCCTGGTAACCCTCGGAGGGCTGGTACTCGACCGGCAGGGACTCGGCGTAGTGCGCGCCGCCCGCCTGGATGGCCTCCTCCCGCTCCTCGGTGGGGGCCTCCAGCTCCACCCCGGAGAGGTCCTGGAGCAGCCAGCCGACGTCCGCCGCCGCGTACGAGGAGAAGGCCGGGCCGCGCAGCGGCTCGGGGAGGAGGATCGGCTCGGACATGGTCGGCTCCCGCCGGTCGGATGCGTGGGACGACGGCGCGTGGGACGACGGCGCTTCGGACGACGGTGCGTGGGACGACGACACCCGGGACGGGGACGCCTGGGGCGCCACCGCGCCGGACGGCGGTACGTACGACGGTACGACGGCCAGCAGGACCCGCCCGGTGTGCGGGGCGAGGGCGGCGAGCAGGCCGGTGCCCAGCTCGGGGGTGTCGCCGGCCGAGTCGACGACGGCGACGACGGTGTCGAAGGCGGTCCCGTCGGTGCGGGCGACGTTGTAGGCGTACCGGTCGCCGGGCCCGTCCGCCGGGGCGTCGTGGGCGGGGAAGACCAGCCGGGTGCGAATGGCGTAGCCGGGGTCGTCGACGGCCAGCACGGGCGAGCGGGTCGTGGTGGAGAACCGCACCTCGGCCGCCGCCCCCGACTGCTCCAGGGCCAGGGCGAGCCGCAGCGGCGCGTACATCAGCTCCTCGTTGCCGAGTACGAGGACCCGCCCGGGGTTCGCGCCCAGCGCGTCGGCGAGCCGGCGGGCGAGCCCCGGAAGGGCCGCCTCCAGGGCTGCGCGGTGCGCGGGGGTGAAGCCGTGGCGCCCCCCGTCGGGGACCCCGTCGGGCCAGCCGAGCACGACCCGCGCGACGGGGGCGACGGGAGCCACAGCGCCGGCGGCCGGCACACCGACACCAGCAGCAGCACCGGCACCGGCACCAGCACCAGCACCAGCACCAGCACCAGCACCGGCAGCACCACCGGCACCACCCGCACCCGCACCCGGCCTGCCCCCCTCCCCCGCGCTCTCGTACCGCTCGACGAGGGCCTGTCCCTTGGCCAGGACCCCCTCCGGGAGGGAGACCGTGCCGGCCGCCAGGGAGATCAGGTCGACGCGGGCGCCGAGCTCGGCGGCGAAGTCGGTCAGCCGGTCGCGGTCCGCCGCCGAGCGCATGTCCACGAGGGCCACGACCACGTAGTGCGGGCGGGGGTGGCGGGCGTGCAGGTCGCGGATGGTGTTCAGGACCGTGTTGCCGGTGGAGAACTCGTCGTCGACGAGGACGAGGGGCCCGCTGCCGGCGAGCAGCCGCGGGTCCTCGGGGAGCAGCAGGTGCGAGGTGGCGTGCGAGTGCGCCTCCTCGAAGCCGCCCGCGGGCTCGACGCCCGGTACGGGGCGGCGGGTGGAGTGCAGGTAGGGGGCCGTGCCCAGGCCGTCGGCGACGCAGTGTCCGAGGCCGGTCGCGGTCTCGGCGTACCCGAGGACCACCGCGGAGGCGGCCGCCTCGGCGCCGAGGAGCTCCCGTACCCGCTCGCCGAGCCCGTACCCGGCGGAGTGGACCACCGACGGGGACTGCGGGACGTGCTTGCCGAGCACCTGCGACACCAGCAGGTGCGCGCGCTTGGGGTTGCGGCGCAGGGCGAGCCCGAGCAGCTCCTCCAGCGGTGGCTGCGCCGGGTCGCCGCCCGCTTCCAGGGCTACGCCCAGCCGGTCCGCGACCCAGGTTCCCGACCACACCTCGTCGATCGTCTTGCCCTTCTCCGTAGGAAACTCCGTCGTCACCGGCCCGCTCACACCTGGAGCCCGGCCGTGAGGAGGTCGACGAAGCCGACCTCCTCCCTCGCCACACCGAAGGCCTCGGCGCGCTGCATGGTGCGCTCGGCCCAGGCCCGGTGCGGCTTCACTTCGTTCATTTTGTTCGTATAAGCCGATCGCAGCACCCCGCCGCCTCCGCGTTCGGGGCGCAGGATGTCCTGGGCGTCGCTGAACTCCTCGTGCGAGACCACCGACAATGCGTGCACGGGGGTGACGTGCGCGGGGTGGATGCAGGTCTTGCCGGTCAGCCCGTTGGCCCGGTCGAGTTCGATCTCGCGGAGGAGTCCGTCGAGGTCGTGTTCGATCAGCGTGGTGCGCAGGTCCTCCACGCCCTCCTCCAGGAAGGGGCTGCGGCGCAGCTGCGGCTTGAAGAGTCGCTGCTGGCTGCGGAAGTACTCCCAGACCGGGCCGGTGACGGTGAAGCCGGTCCCGTCGGCGCGGCTGAGGACGTTGACCACGTCGGCGATCACGCCGGCCACGATCTGGACGTCGTACGCGGTCATGTCCGGGGTGCGGCGCAGCCCGTACGCGGAGCAGAAGTCGGTCACGCCGAGGCGCAGCGCCAGGACGTGTTCGCGGTAGCGGTTGACGGTGCGCGAGATGCCCGCGAGGGCCTCGACACGGGTTTCCAGGTGGAGGAGCTCCGGGGATTCCAGTACCGGCATGGCATACAGGTGGGGCAGCCCGGCTACGGCCTGCGCCTCGATGACGGCGTCGAGGAAGGCCGTGCCACGGCTCTCCGTGAACTTGGGAAGCACGAATCCGGCCAGGTTTCGCACCGAGCCGCCGAGGCGCCGTACGAGATCGGAGATCTGTTCGGGCGTGCGGATGCGGATGAACAGGAGCGGCAGTTCCGCCGCGTCCGGGCCCTGCGCGTCGAGCTCCGCGAACTGTCGGACGAGGTTCTCCTCGCCGTCGACGACGTCGGAGTCACTGATGGAATCCTCCAGGCAGAGGACCATCGAGACGACTCCTAGGCCGGCCTGCTTGCGGATGTCGGCGGCCAGGTTCGGGCGGGTGGCGGGGCTGTAGAGGGTGGCTCCGAGCGCGGCGGCCAGCGTGCGGGCGGGGGACGCCAGAGTGAATTCCGCGGGTTCCTGGTGGAAGAGCTCCTTCCGGACGCTGGGCGAAATGTGCCCGAAGTGACGCATGTGCTTCCCCCGTACTGCCTCGGCGGCCCGACTGGCGTGGCCGGTAATAGTACGTACGAATATGAGTCAAGAGTTCCTCAAGCACATGAAGTTCAGGTAACCCTCTCGCACCATGCCCAGCTCGCACGTTCGGTACAAGGCCCTACGGGGGGCCGCATTGTCCCGGTCGTGCCCGGGAGGGCAGGATGACGGGCATGACGCACACGATGCAGAAGGGCTCGAACATCCCGGTGGCCGCCGTCGCGGTCCGGGCGGTGTTGCGCTGGTCCACGGGGCCCGAGGTGCCGGACGTGGACGCCTCGGCGCTGCTCGTGGGCGCGGACGGGCGTGTGCGCTCGGACGAGGACTTCGTGTTCTACAACCAGCCCCGGCACCCTTCGGGGGCCGTGTGGCGGCTGGGCAAGAAGCAGCTGGGCGACGGATTCACGGACGCCGTCCAGGCCGACCTGCGCGCCGTCCCCGCCGCGGTGGACCGGATCCTGGTGGTGGCCTCGGCCGAGGACGTCCCCTTCCAGCGGGTCCACGACCTGCGGATCCTGCTCTACGACGCGACGGCGAGCGCCGGCCCCGAACCGCTGGCCCACTTCGACGTGCGGCCGGAGACGGGCGCCGAGACCGCGCTGATCTGCGGCGAGCTGTACCGCAGGGGCGACGGCTGGAAGTTCCGCGCGCTCGGCGAGGGCTACTCCGACGGACTGGTCGGGCTGGCGACCGACCACGGGATCTCCGTGGACGAGAACGCCGCCGAGGGGGGCTCCGAGGAGTCCCCGGCGGCCGAGGGCGCCTCCGCGGCGGGCACCGGGCCCACCGCGGAGCAGACGGCCGCCATGCGCCCGCCGGTCCCGGCCCCGCCGACGCAGGCCCCGCCCGCGGTCCAGCCGGCGTACGGGTACCCGCAGCCGGTGTCCCCGGCCCCGGTGCCGACCCCGGGCGGCGACCCGTCGTTCCGGCTGCCGGTGCAGGGCCCCCAGTTCATCCGCCGCTGACGCGGCCCGTCGCCCCACGCCCCCGCCCCGCCTCCCGCGGCCCCGCTCACGGGGCCGGCGGGTGCGGGGTGCGGCCCGGGTCGGCCCGTCAGCTCTTGGTGCTCTTGTACCCCCGCCCCCACTGGAGCCCCCAGCCGTAGAGGCGGTCCAGCTCGGCCTGGAACCCGTAGACGAACTTCACCTCACGGCGGACGATCAGCTCGCCCTTGACGTTCTCCACGGACAGGACGGCGCAGGAGCGTGCCTGCGGATGCCGTTCCTCCAGCGGGATCTCGATCCTCGGCCCGGTGACCGGGTAGAGGGTGACCAGGGCGTGCGTCCGGTCGAAGGCCGGGGTCTGGTCGTAGATGTAGACGAAGACCAGCAGCCGCTTGATGTCCTCGGCGTGGTCGAGGTTGATGTAGAGCGTCTCTCCCGAGGCCGAGCCGAACCGGTCGTCGCCGCTGAGCTTCACGTACGGCGGATCGTTGAGGTCGCCGAGGAGGTTCCCGAGCGGCTGCACCGCGCCGCGGGTGCCGTCGGTCAGCTCGTACAGACAACCCATGTCGAGGTCGACGTTGACCATGCCCTGGGTGTGGGCCTGCACCATGTCGGGCTTGAACAGCTTGAACGGGTGCCGCAGCAGTTGCCCGCTCTGTCCGGAGCGGCCGCCGAAGTCGGAGGTGCGCATCCGCCAGGAGAGGTTGACGCGCAGGTTGCCGTGGACCGCCTGCTGCTTGGTGAGCGACACCGTCGGATGTCGTTTCGTCAGTTCGATGGCGTTCGACGAGGCGTGCCCCGAATCGAACCCCATGGCACGCGCGCCCCTGATCCCGTCGAAGAACCCCATGGTCCCCTGCCCCCCTGCTTCATCACGAGTACGAACCCCTCACACGTACGGAAGCGGGGCGGCCCGCCGGGTCCGTGGACCCGACCGGCCGCCCCGCAACAGGAGCGTTCCGCATTGTCACCGGGGTCATGCCTCGGCTGCGGCACCCTCCTCCAGTTCCAGGCGCTTGTTGCGGCGCACGGAGGACCAGAAGGACCAGCCGATGAGCACGACACCGACGAGGCCGGTGATGAACTCGTTGATCTCGTACTGGATGGTGATGAGCAGGATGACGGCCAGCGCGCCGATGGCGTAGTGGGCGCCGTGCTCCAGGTAGACGTAGTCGTCGAGGGTGCCCTGGCGGACCAGGTAGACCGTCAGCGAACGGACGTACATGGCACCGACGCCGAGGCCGAGGGCCATCAGCACGATGTCGTTGGTGATGGCGAAGGCGCCGATGACCCCGTCGAAGGAGAAGGAGGCGTCGAGGACTTCGAGGTAGAGGAACATGAAGAAGGCGGCCTTGCCGGCCATGGCCACGGCCGAGACGGGCTTGCCGGTGCGCTTGGCCTCTTCCTCCGCCTCGTGCTCGGCTTCCTCCTCCTCCTCCAACTTGTTCTCGAAGTAGCCGGAGAGACCGCCCACGATCATGTAGGTGATCAGACCGAGGACCCCGGAGATCAGGACGGTCTGCGCCTTGTCGACGTGTGCGCCGCCGTGCTGGTGGGCGTTGGTGGCGAAGGTCATCGCCGTGACGGCGAGGATGATCAGCGCGATGCACGCGGACAGCATGTCGATCTTGCCGAGCTTGGCGAGCGGACGCTCCAGCCAGGCGAGCCACTTGATGTCACGGTCCTCGAAAATGAAGTCGAGGAAGATCATCAGGAGGAACATGCCGCCGAAGGCGGCGATGGACGGGTGGGCGTCCGTGACGAGTTGCTGGTACTGGTCCTTGTCGGACAGTGCGAGGTCGACCGCCTCGATCGGCCCGATCTTGGCGCTGATCGCGACGATGACGACGGGGAAGACCAGGCGCATGCCGAACACGGCGATCAGGATGCCGATCGTGAGGAAGATCTTCTGCCAGAAGGCATTCATCTTCTTCAGGATTCCGGCATTGACCACCGCGTTGTCGAACGACAGCGAGATCTCCATGATCGACAGGATCGCCACGATTCCGAAGGCCTGCCACCCCCCGTAGAACACAGCTGCGACCAGACCGAGCGCAGTGATTGCGAACGACCAGCCGAAGGTTTTGAGAACCACTGGCACCCCATCGTCTTGTACGGCTTTACGAAACGTTGACCCCGAAGTCTAGAGCGATGCCGCGCAGGCCCGACGCGTACCCCTGCCCTACGGCCCTGAACTTCCATTCGCCGCCGTACCGGTAGACCTCGCCGAAGATCATCGCGGTCTCGGAGGAGGCGTCCTCGGTCAGGTCGTAGCGGGCCAACTCCTGGTCGTCCGCCATGTTGACGACGCGGATGAACGCGTTGCTGATCTGGCCGAAGCTCTGCCGGCGGGCGTCCGCGTCGTGGATCGACACCGGGAAGACGATCTTGTCCACGTTGGCCGGAACCTTGGTGAGGTCGATGATGATCGACTCGTCGTCGCCCTCGCCCTCGCCCGTGAGGTTGTCGCCGGTGTGCTCGACGGAGCCCTCAGGGCTCTTGAGGTTGTTGTAGAAGATGAAGTACGCGTCCCCGAGCACCCGGCCGCTGTTGCACAGCAGCGCGCTGGCATCGAGGTCGAAGTCGGCCCCCGTGGTCGAGCGCGCGTCCCATCCCAGTCCCACCAGAACCCGGGTCAGGTTCGGTGCGGCCTTGGACAGGGATACGTTGCCCCCCTTGGCGAGTGTGACGCCCATGATGTGGTCCTCCCCGGACGACGTGATGTGGTGGCAAAGCCGGTCCGGCGCCGTACACACAGTGCACGGCGCCGGACTGACTGACTGCTGTTGGCTCAGACGTTGACGCCGAAGTCCTGCGCGATGCCGCGCAGGCCCGAGGCGTAACCCTGGCCGATGGCACGGAACTTCCACTCCGCGCCGTTGCGGTAGAGCTCGCCGAAGACCATGGCGGTCTCGGTCGAGGCGTCCTCGGAGAGGTCGTAGCGGGCGAGCTCGGTGTTGTCGGCCTGGTTCACGACGCGGATGTACGCGTTGCGGACCTGACCGAAGCTCTGCTGCCGACCCTCGGCCTCGTAGATCGAGACGGGGAAGACGATCTTGGCGACATCGGCGGGTACGCCGGCGAGGTTGACCTTGATGGCCTCGTCGTCGCCCTCGCCCTCACCGGTGGTGTTGTCACCGGTGTGCTCGACCGAGCCGTCCGGGCTCTTCAGGTTGTTGAAGAACACGAAGTTCGAGTCGCTGGCGACCTTGCCCTGGTCGTTGGTCAGGATCGCGCTGGCGTCGAGGTCGAAGTCGACACCGGTGGTGGTGCGAGCATCCCAGCCCAGACCGACGATGACCGCCGTCAGGTTAGGCGCGGCCTTGGTCAGCGAGACGTTGCCGCCCTTGCTGAGGCTGACTCCCACGGGTCCTCCATTGGGTATGTGTCTGGGGCGGGGCCCCGTCGTGCGGTTGCTACCGGATCAACGTTCTGATCCTAGTGACGGGTTCCCGTTCGTACACGGTTTTGGTACGGAATCTGCCCGAGGGCATCAGAGGCTGTCGAGGGCCTTGATGTACTCGTTCAGGTCACGCGCGTCGGGCAGTCCGTTGACCACGGTCCACCGCACGACGCCGTCCTTGTCGATGATGAAGGTGCCGCGGACGGCACAGCCCTTGTCCTCGTCGAAGACCCCGTAGGCGCGGGAGGTCTCCCCGTGCGGCCAGAAGTCGGACAGCAGGGGGTAGTCGAGGTTCTCCTGCTCGCCGAAGACCCTCAGGGTCGGCACGGAGTCGTTCGAGACGGCGAGGAGCTGGACCTCGTCGTTCTGGAAGCGGGGCAGGCGGTCGCGCAGCTCGCACAGTTCGCCGGTGCAGACGCCGGTGAAGGCGAACGGGTAGAAGAGCAGCACCACTGCCTTCTCGCCCCGGAAGTCGGAGAGCCGCACGGTGGCACCGTGGTTGTCCTTGAGCTCGAAGTCCGGAGCCTTGTCGCCGACCTCGATGGCCATCTCTCGTATCCCTTCGTTTCTGCATTCCTGCATTCCCGCACGTGCGCTTTGGACCGTTCGGGTGAGAGCCCGCCGGTCCCGGGGGTCAGCCTATGGGGTGACCGGCCCGTCCGGGCGGGCGCGTGCGCCCCCGAAAACGACCGCGCCCCGCCGACCTCGGGGTGATCCGGGTCGGCGGGGCGGGTCCGCTCGTCTGCGGGGGGGTCGGCTCAGCGCTTCTTGGCGGCGGCCTTCGGGGTCGTCAGCTTGACGGCCGTCCAGTCGTCGCCCACCTTGACGGGCTTCGCCTGGGACAGGCCGGCGGTCTCGACGGCCTCGCTGATGTCGCTGGCCTGCACGAAGCCGTCACGGCCCGTCTTGGGGGTCAGCAGCAGGACGACGGAGTTCTCATCGACCAGTTCGATGGCATCGACCAGCGCATCCGTCAGGTCACCGTCCTCTTCCCGGAACCAGAGGATCACGGCGTCGACCTCGTCGTCGTAATCCTCATCGACGAGTTCGCTGACGTGCTTCTCAACGGCGTCACGGAAATCCTGATCGACGTCGTCGTCGTAGCCGATCTCCTGGACCACCTGTTCGGACTGGAAGCCAAGTCGAGTGACCGGGCTCTCCGCGTGGTCCGCGGTCGCGCTCACGGTGTGCCTCCTGCTCATGTTCGGTGAATGTCTTTCGGCGGCGCGCGTACGCGCAGCATTGGGCGTAGTCCACACGGGCGCGGCGGATCGCGCAAGTACCCGGCCGCCGAGACCGTCGAAACGGTGACGATTGCGGCCGTCTCGCCGCAACTTTCAGGCTTCCCTCATACGCCCCTGGTGATTCATCCCACACCATTCCAGCTCATTCGGCATCGCAGGAGGACTTTCCTACCTGTTTGAGGGACGAACGACCTTACGAACCCGATGATCGACCTGGGCGTAAGGTTGCGAGGTGGACCTGCCCGCTTGTCCGCTCCTTCGCCGCTCCAGGTGTTACCCAGTGGTAGAGGTGAAGATTTCGGTCGAGCGTAAGACCATGGGAGGCGGCGACCCAAGGCACGACTCCCCCGACAGCGAAGGAACAGCGTGGCTTCCGCATCCGATCGCAATCCGATCATCATTGGCGGCCTGCCGAGTCAGGTCCCGGACTTCGATCCGGAGGAGACGCAGGAGTGGCTCGACTCCCTGGACGCCGCAGTCGACGAGCGGGGCCGTGAGCGTGCCCGTTACCTGATGCTGCGGCTGATCGAGCGGGCCCGCGAGAAGCGCGTGGCCGTGCCGGAGATGCGCAGCTCGGACTACGTCAACACCATCGCCACCAAGGACGAGCCGTTCTTCCCCGGCAACGAGGAGATCGAGCGCAAGGTCCTCAACGCCACCCGGTGGAACGCGGCCGTCATGGTGTCGCGCGCCCAGCGTCCCGGGATCGGCGTCGGCGGGCACATCGCCACCTTCGCCTCCTCCGCCTCCCTCTACGACGTGGGCTTCAACCACTTCTTCCGGGGCAAGGACGAGGGCGACGGCGGCGACCAGATCTTCTTCCAGGGCCATGCCTCCCCGGGCATCTACGCGCGCGCCTACCTCCTGGACCGGCTCTCCGAGCAGCAGCTCGACGCGTTCCGGCAGGAGAAGTCGAAGGCCCCGTATGGCCTGTCCAGCTATCCGCACCCGCGGCTGATGCCGGACTTCTGGGAGTTCCCGACGGTCTCCATGGGTCTCGGTCCGCTCGGTGCGATCTACCAGGCGCGGATGAACCGGTACATGGAGGCGCGCGGGATCGCGGACACCTCCAAGTCCCACGTGTGGGCGTACCTGGGCGACGGCGAGATGGACGAGCCGGAGTCGCTCGGCCAGCTGTCGATCGCCGCCCGCGAGGGCCTGGACAACCTGACCTTCGTCGTCAACTGCAACCTGCAGCGCCTCGACGGTCCGGTGCGCGGCAACGGGAAGATCATCCAGGAGCTGGAGTCGATCTTCCGGGGTGCCGGCTGGAACGTCATCAAGCTGATCTGGGACCGGTCCTGGGACCCGCTGCTGGCCCAGGACCGCGACGGCATCCTGGTCAACAAGATGAACTCGACGCCGGACGGTCAGTTCCAGACGTACGCGACGGAGTCCGGCGCGTACATCCGCGAGCACTTCTTCGGCGGTGACCAGCGGCTCCGCGCGATGGTCGAGAACATGAGCGACCAGCAGATCCAGCACCTGGGCCGCGGTGGTCACGACCACAAGAAGGTCTACGCGGCCTACGCGGCGGCCAAGGCCCACAAGGGCCAGCCGACGGTGATCCTGGCGCAGACGGTCAAGGGTTGGACGCTGGGCCCGAACTTCGAGGGCCGCAACGCCACCCACCAGATGAAGAAGCTGACGGTCGACGACCTCAAGCGCTTCCGTGACCGGCTGCACATCCCGGTCACGGACAAGCAGCTGGAGGGCGGCGCCCCGCCGTACTACCACCCGGGCCGCAACTCCCCGGAGATCCAGTACATGCACGACCAGCGCAGCGCGCACGGCGGTTACGTGCCGACCCGCGTGGTGCGCGCCAAGCCCCTCCAGCTGCCGGACGAGAAGACCTACGCGGCCGCGAAGAAGGGCTCCGGGCAGCAGTCGATCGCCACGACGATGGCCTTCGTCCGCATCCTGAAGGACCTGATGCGGGACAAGGAGATCGGCAAGCGCTTCGTGCTGATCGCGCCCGACGAGTACCGCACCTTCGGCATGGACGCGTTCTTCCCGAGCGCCAAGATCTACAACCCGCTGGGGCAGCAGTACGAGGCGGTCGACCGCGAGCTGCTGCTGGCGTACAAGGAGTCGCCGACCGGCCAGATGCTGCACGACGGCATCTCGGAGGCCGGCTGCACGGCGTCGCTGATCGCCGCGGGTTCCGCGTACGCGACGCACGGCGAGCCGCTGATCCCGGTCTACGTCTTCTACTCGATGTTCGGTTTCCAGCGCACCGGTGACCAGTTCTGGCAGATGGCGGACCAGCTGGCGCGCGGTTTCGTGCTGGGCGCGACCGCCGGCCGGACCACCCTCACGGGTGAGGGCCTCCAGCACGCCGACGGTCACTCCCAGCTGCTGGCGTCGACCAACCCGGGTTGCGTCGCGTACGACCCGGCGTACGGGTACGAGATCGCGCACATCGTCAAGGACGGTCTGCGGCGCATGTACGGGCCGACCGAGACGAACGAGCCCGGCGAGGACGTCTTCTACTACCTGACCGTCTACAACGAGCCGATCCAGCACCCGGCCGAGCCGGCGGACGTGGACGTCGACGGGATCCTCAAGGGCATCCACCGGGTGTCGCGGGGCTCCTCCGGGACGATCGGGGCGCAGATCATGGCCTCGGGCGTGGCCGTGCCGTGGGCCCTGGAGGCGCAGCGGATCCTGGGCGCCGAGTGGGGCGTGAAGGCGGACGTCTGGTCGGCGACCTCCTGGAACGAGCTGCGCCGCGAGGCCGTCGCGGTGGAGGAGCACAACCTGCTCCACCCGGAGGAGGAGCAGCGCGTCCCGTACGTGACGCGGAAGCTGTCGGGTGCCGAGGGGCCGTTCGTGGCGGTCTCGGACTGGATGCGCGCGGTGCCGGACCAGATCTCGCGGTGGGTGCCGGGGCCGTACACCTCGCTGGGCGCGGACGGCTTCGGTTTCGCGGACACCCGGGGCGCGGCGCGGCGCTTCTTCCACATCGACGCGCAGTCGGTGGTCCTCTCGGTGCTGACCGAGCTGGCCAAGGAGAACAAGATCGACCGTTCGGTGCTGAAGCAGGCGATCGACCGCTACCAGCTCCTGGACGTGGCGGCCGCCGACCCGGGTGCCGCGGGCGGCGACGCCTGACGGCCGGTCGGTGAGGTGAGGCGACGGCCCCCGGGGACTCCCCCGGGGGCCGTCGTCGTCGTGCCCGGTCCCTACGATGCCCGTCATGAAGGAAACCTCCCGCCTGCTGCTGTGGGAGCGGCGGAGCCAGACCCCGCTGCTCTTCCTGGCCGTGGCGTTCGCCGTCGCGTACGCCGTTCCGATCGTGGTCCCGGACGCCGAGGACCGCGTGCACCGGCTGTGCACGATCACCGAGTGGGTGGTGTGGGCGGCGTTCGCCGCCGACTACCTGGTGCGGCTCGGCCTGTCACCGGCCCGGAAGGCCTTCGTCCGGACGCACTGGCTCGACCTCGCGGCGGTGCTGCTGCCGCTGATCCAGCCGCTGCGGCTGCTGCGGCTGGTGTCGACGTTGATGCTGGTGGGCCGGCGGGCGCGGATGGCGCCGCAGGTCCAGCTGACGACGTACGTGGCCGGCTCGGTGGTGGGCCTGCTGATGTTCGGGTCGCTGGCCGTGCTGAGCGTGGAGCGGGACGCCCCCGAGGGCAACATCAAGAACCTGGGCGACGCGGTGTGGTGGTCCTTCACCACCATGACGACGGTGGGTTACGGCGACCACTCCCCCACGACCGGGCTCGGCCGGGTGCTGGCCGTGGGGCTGATGCTGTCGGGGATCGCCCTGCTCGGTGTGGTGACCGCCAACATCGCCGCCTGGTTCATCGCCCGCTTCGAGCGCGACGATCAGGTGGAGCGGCTCCAGCTGGCGGCCGTGCGCGAACTCCAGGACGAGGTGCGGGCGCTGCGCGCCGAGGTCGCCCGGCTGGGCCCTTGCGCGCCGGCCCCGCCGGCCGGCGCGGCCGGCGGGGGTGACGTACCGCCGTCGCGGACGTCGGAGAGCGCCGCGGTGCCGGCCGGGTCTACCCTTCCCAGACCTTGAACGCCCGTACCTGGTAGGGCGACTGGGGCAGCAGGACGCCGTCGCCCGGGTAGGTCTGGAACTCCCCGGTCTCGGCGCACTCGGCCGACTGGTAGGTGGTCACGGGGCGGCCGGTCCGGTTGACGAGGGACTGGGCGGTGGTGCCGGCCGGCACGGCGGTGCAGCTGTTGACGTCCAGGGTGCTCAGTTCGTGGCTCTGCCGGGCTCCCTTGAAGTCCGGTTTGGCCCACAGGCACAGCTGGCCCGTGGCGCAGGCCGCGTACGGCGGCGGGCCGGCGGCGTGTGCGCGGCCGGCCGTCCCCGGGACGAAGGCGGTGGCGGCCAGGACGGTGGCGGCGAGTGCGGTGACGCGTGCGGTGCTCCACGTACGCATGACGGATCAGCTCCTTGGTGGACGCGCAGCCCCCGGACCGTTTCCGAGGACTTCGTCGCCACCACGCTGACCTGCGAAGACGCCGGTACGGAAGGGGCCGCGGGCGGGTCCACCCGGATAGGCGACAGCCCCGCCGGAACCGTCCGGCGGGGCTGTCGTACGCGCGGGGTTGACCCGGCCGTAACGGCGGGTGGGGTCCGTCAGATGTGGGCCGCGCCCGCCCCCGCCTCGGCGTTGGCGCCGCGCTTGGTGAAGCAGGCGACGACCGCGGCGAGGACCGCGACCACCCCGGCGACGGTGAACGCCGTGCTCATGCCGGACACGAAGGTGTCGTGCGCGACGGCACTGATGGCCTGGGCGACCTGCTCGGGAGCGCCCTCCGGGACGGGCGCGAGGCCGACCTGGACGCCCTTCTCGGCGAGTTCGAGGTCCGCGGGGGCGAGCGGCGGCAGCTGCGCCGCCGCCCACTTGTCCCCGAACGTGTCACCGACCTCGGCAGCCATGACCGCTCCGAGGACGGCGGTGCCGAGGCTGCCGCCGACCTGCATGGCGGCCTGCTGGAGCCCGCCGGCCACGCCGGAGAGCTCCAGCGGGGCGTTGCCGACGATGACCTCGGTGGCGCCGACCATCACCGGGGCGAGGCCGAGGCCGAGGAGGGCGAACCACAGGGACATGGTGAGGGTGCCCGTGTCGGGGGTGAGCCGCGCCATCCCGAAGCAGGCGGCGGCGGTGGCGACCATCCCGGCGACGAGCGGCACGCGCGGGCCGACCTTGGTGATGGCGGCGCCCGCCAACGGCGAGCCGATGATCATCATGCCGGTCAGCGGCAGCAGGTGCAGGCCGCTGTCGACCGGACTCATGCCGTGCACGTTCTGCAGGTAGAAGGTGACGAAGAACAGGCCGCCCATGAAGGCGAAGGCCATCAGGACCATGAGGACCGTGCCCGCGGACAGCGGCAGCGAGCGGAACATGCCCAGGGGGATCAGCGGCTCGGAGACCTTCGACTCCCACACGGTGAAGAGCACGAAGCAGATCACGGACGCGGCGAGGAACAGCAGGGTCTTCGAGTCGCCCCAACCCCACTCGGCGGCCTTGATCAGCGCCCAGATCAGGGAGAACATCGCGACCGACAGCAGCACGATGCCGGGGAGGTCGAAGGAGCGCGGCGCGTTCTCGGCCCGGTGGTCGAGCAGGATGAACAGGCCGAAGGCCAGCGCGACGATGCCGACGGGCACGTTGATGAAGAAGACGGACTGCCAGCTCACGTGCTCGACGAGCAGGCCTCCGACGATGGGTCCGGCGGCGGTCGAGGCGCCGATCACCATGCCCCAGATGCCGATGGCCATGTTGAGCTTCTCGGCGGGGAAGGTGGCGCGGAGCAGGCCGAGGGCGGCGGGCATCAGCAGGGCGCCGAAGAGGCCCTGCGCGACGCGGAAGCCGATGACGAGGCCCACACCGGTCGACAGGCCGATCGCGGCCGAGGAGACCGCGAAGCCGGCGATGCCGATGAGGAAGGTCTGGCGGTGCCCGAAGCGGTCGCCGAGCTTCCCCGCGGTGATCAGGGAGACCGCGAGGGCCAGCAGGTAGCCGTTGGTTATCCACTGGACCTCGGCGAGGCTGGCGCCCAGGTCCTTCTGGATCTCGGGGTTGGCGACGGCGACGATCGTGCCGTCCAGGGTGACCATCATGACGCCGATCGCCACGGCGAACAGAGTGAGCCACGGATGGCCGCGAAGCCCGGACCGGTCCTGCGCCGGGGCGGGTTCCTTGCCCGGCACCTGGTCGTGGACGGTGATCTGACTAGTCATGCGAACAGGCTAGTGACAGCGACTGACACTTCACAAACGGCTCAACGGGGCCATCTTTGTCGCGTGGGTCACAGGTACCCTGACCGCTCACTCTGCGTCAGAAGGGACCCCCGAGGTGATGACCGATCTGCGGCCCGCGCCGGCCGCCCCGGCAGCGGCCGGACTGCGCGAGCGCAAGAAGCGGCGCACCCGGGACGCGCTGCTGCGCGCCGCGCTCCTCCTCTTCATCTCCCAGGGCTACGAACGGACCACGGTCGACGAGATCACCGCCGCCGTCGACGTCTCCCAGCGCACCTTCTTCCGCTACTTCGCGAACAAGGAGGAGGTCGCCTTCGCCGTCCAGGACCTGGTCGAGTCGCACTTCGTGGCCGAACTGCGGGCCCGGCCCGCCGCCGAGGGACCCCTCACGGCGATGCACCGCGCGGTCCTCGCCGCCTGGGACACCGTCGAGGAGGCCATCTCCGAGGTGGTCCCCGTGGACCTGTACATGCGCGGCTACCAGCTGATCGAGTCCACTCCCGCGCTGCTCGCCGTCCACCTGCGGCGCTCCACCGAGCTGGAGGAGGAGATCGCCCGGCTGATCGCCGGCCGCGAGGGCCTCGACGTGGACGCCGATCCCCGGCCCCGGGTGGCCGTCGCCGCCTTCTGCGGCGTGATGCGCGTCACCGGGCGGCTGTGGGGCCAGGGCGAGGACGCCAGCGTGGACGCCATCCGGCGGATGACCGAGGCCTACCTCGACCAGATCGGCCCGGCGCTCGCCGCGGACTGGCGCCGCACCCCCGCCGACCCCGGCTGAGCGGGCCGACGGCCTCCGGCGGCCGCCCCCGGGAACCGTCCCCGACGGGCGGGCGTCGGCCCCGCGACCCCGGTCGAGGGACCGCGACTCTCCGTCGCGGAACGCTCCGCCGGACGGCGACGACCGGCCGTGAGCCCCATCACCTGGCGCGCCGGGGGCTCCGGCGGTCTTTTAGTCTGACTCCAGTGAAACTGTCCGGCCCCGCCCCCTCCACCGCCGCCGCGGTACCCGCGCGCCCCGTCGCCGCCCTGCGCACCCTGCTCGCGCTCGCGGTCGTCCTCGTCATGCTCGCCACCACCGGCTGGACCGCCGTGCACCGCCCCGAGGCGGGCACCCCGCCGCGGGCCGCCGCGCTCGCCGCGTGGGCCGTGGCCCGGATCGACGGCCGGGCCGTACCGCCCGCGGACGCGCCCGTACGGACGGTGGCCCGCTTCTTCGCAGGCCTGGACGGGGCTCAGCGGGCCCGGCTCACCACCGGCTACCCCCTCGTCGTCGGCAACCTCGACGGGACCCCCGCCCACCTGCGCTACGAGGCCAACCGCATCTCCCTGGAACGGGCCGAGGGCATCGAGCAGGAGCGCGCCCACGACGTCGCCCTCACCCCGGCCGACCGGGCCACGGCCCTCCGGCGCGCGCACCGCTTCGCGTCGCTCGCCGACCCGGGCCGCCAGATCCTCACCTTCGACCCCACCGGCGGCGGCCTCGTCGCCGAGGTCTTCGGCGACCTCGACCGGGCCCGCCGGGTCTCGGTGATCGTGCCCGGCGTGGACACCGACGCCGTCACCTTCGAACGCACCCAGCGCCGTCTCACCGCCCCCGCCGGCATGGCCCGTTCCCTGTACGAGGCCGAGCGCGCGGCGGCGCCCGACAGCGCGACCGCCGTCATCGCCTGGGCCGGCTACACCGCGCCCACCGGCGTCGGCGTGGACGCCGCCACGGGCCGGCTCGCCGTCCAGGGCGCCGCCCGCCTGCGGTCCCTGGCCGCCGCCCTGCCCGGCGACGCCGGGGTGGCCCTGTTCTGCCACAGCTACGGGTCCGTGGTGTGCGGGGTCGCCGCCCACGAGCTGCCCCGCCGGGTGACGGACGTGGTGGTCGCCGGCAGCCCCGGCATGCGCGCCGGGAACGTCACCGAGCTGCACACGAACGCCCGGGTGTGGGCCATGCGCGACGAGGGCGACTGGATCGAGGACGTACCGCACCTGGAGCTCGGCGGGCTGGGGCACGGGGCGGACCCGGTCTCCCCGGAGTTCGGCGCGCGGGTGCTGTCCTCGGCGGGCGCCAAGAGCCACACCGGCTATTTCGAGCCAGGTACCACCTCGCTCGACAACTTCGCCCGGATCGGAACCGGCGCATTCGGTTCCGTCGCCTGTGTGGGCGACGGTGACGACTGCCGCCGCGGAATTTCCGGCACGGAGGGTGACTGACGGGGAGGGACGAGCACCCGTCCCGCCCCTCACCGGCAGAACCCCGGAAAAAGCTGGCCCCCCGGCAAGGCAGACGCGCGGGGCCGCGTCCCTTTACGATGTGCCGCATGGGTGACGTACTGGCCGGAAATCATGCCGTCTGGGAGTTCGACTCGGACTCGGTGCTCATCCGCTTCGCACGGGGGATGCGGACGCCACGGCTCTGGCACGCGCTGGGCCCGCGCAGGATCCCCCTCGAAGCGCTGTCCGGGGCGAACGTGACCGCAGGCCGAAGAGACACGGTGATCCTGCGCGCCGAACCGCGGCCCGGCGCCGATCCGCTGATGGAAGCGGCCGCCGGGCAGCTCAAGGACGCCTGCGACCCCTACCGCCTCGTCCTGCCCCGCGACCGGGCGGCCGACGCCGACGCCTTCGCGCACGCCCTCCGCGCACGCCTCGACCCGGACGCCGACCGACCCGCCGACCGGTTCCTCGTCGACGTGCCCGAGCCGCCTCTCCAACTCAAGGCCTACGACGCCCGCGTGGGCTTCGACGGGACCACCGTGACCTTCCAGTGGTCCCGCACCGGCGCGACCAGCACCAAATGGAAGGCCGGCGACCAGCGCTACCCGTTGACCTCCGTCACCGGCGTCGAGTGGACCTCCCCCGACCGCCCGGGCGGCGGCCACCTGCGGCTCGTCCCGCGCGACACCACGACCGACGCCCGACCCGACCACGACCTCGCGGCCGCCGTCTTCGGCGTCGGCTACGGAGCCGTCCACGAATCGCTGCCCTTCGCCGCGGCCGTCCTCGCGGCCCTGGGCGCACGCACCCCCGTCGCCTCCGTCCCGTCGGCCGGCCCCTCCGAGGACGACCGCCTGCGCCACCTGACGGAACTCCACGGAGCGGGCCTCCTCACGGACGCCGAGTACTCGGCGCTCCGCGCGCGCTTCACGCCCTCCTGATCGGGGCCCCGCCGCCGGCGGCTCCTCGCTCGGCGGCTCCGCGGCTCGGGGCGGCGCGGGGTCAGGCCTCGCGGGCCGCCGAGGTGGAGCTCATGTCCGGGTAGCGGTCGCCCGCGACGCCCGCCGCGACCGGCTCCAACAGGGCCAGCTCCTGCGGGGTCAGCGTGATCCGGGTCGCCGCCGCGTTCTCCACGACCCGACCGGGCCGCCGCGTCCCCGGGATCGGGACCACCGTCAGACCGTGCACCGCCGCCCGTTGCTGCACCCACGCCAGCGCGACCTGCGCCGGCGTGACGCCGTGCGCCGTCGCGATCCGGCGGACCGGGGCCAGCAGCTCCGCGTTCGTCCGGGCGTTGTCGCCGGTGAACCGCGGCTGGTACCGGCGGTAGTCCCCGGCCGACAGCTCCACCGAGGCGTCCGCGAAGGCGCCCGTCAGGAAGCCGCGCCCCAGCGGGGAGTACGGGACGAAGGCCACCCCCAGCTCCGCCGCCGCGCCCACCGCGCTGCGCTCGACGTCCCGGCTGAACAGCGACCACTCCGACTGGAGCGCCGCGATGGGATGCACGGCGTACGCCTCGCGCAGCTCCGCCCCCGTGACCTCGCTGAGCCCCAGGTGACGCACCTTCCCCTCCCGCACCAGATCGGCCATGGCGCCCACCGATTCGGCGAGCGGCACGGCCGGGTCCCGGCGGTGCATGTAGTAGAGGTCGATCACGTCCGTGCCGAGCCGCCCCAGGCTGTCCTCGACGGCCCGGCGGACGTACGCCCGGTCGTTGCGGACGCCCCGGTAATGGGGGGCGTCGGTGCGCTCGATGCCGAACTTCGTGGCGAGGGTGATCCGGTCCCGGTGCGCGGCCACGAAGGGCGCGAGGAACTCCTCGTTGGCGCCGCGCCCGTAGACGTCCGCCGTGTCGAAGAGCGTGACGCCGGCGTCCAGCGCCGCGTCGAGGGTCGCCCGGGCCGCCGCCTCGTCGGTGTCCCCGTAGAACTCGCTCATGCCCATGCAGCCCAGGCCCTGGACGCCGACGACCGGGCCGCCCTTGCCCAGTTCGGTCCGCTCGATGGTGAAGTGCCGCTCGTGTTCGTACTGGTTCCGCGTCATGACCCCGCCTTCCCCGCGATCGTTCTCATCTCGTACATCCCGATCTTGAAATCCAGTACGGCGAGGGCGTCCGTCAGCTCCGTGATCCGCGACCGCACCTCGGTACGGGTGCGTTCCAGCAGCTCACGGCGCTGCTCGACGGTGTGCTCGCCCTCGCGGACCAGTTCCGCGTACCGGACCATGTCCGCCACCGACATGCCGGTGGCCCGCAGCTTGCCCACGAAGGACAGCCAGTCGAGGTCCCGCTCGCTGAACCGACGCTGCCCCGAGTGGGAGCGGTCCACGTGCGGCATCAGACCGATCCGCTCGTACCAGCGCAGCGTGTGCTGGGTCAGACCCGTCCGGGCCTCGACCTCGCTGATCGTGTACCGCGTCTGCGTCAGGCTCATGCCCCCACGCTAAAACCTTGGAGTGCACTCCAAGCAAGTAGGCTCGGCCGCATGGACAGCGCGGAGAGCACGGCGAGCACGGGGACCGGTAGCGGCATGGACAGCCTGCGGATCATCGACACCTGGCCGGTACCGACCGCCGCGGCCGCGGTCGTGCGCGCCGACGGCGGCCTCGCCGGCTCGCACGGGCCCCTCGACCGGCGCTTCCCGCTCGCCTCGGTCACCAAGCCGCTCACCGCGTACGCCGCCCTCGTCGCGTATGAGGAGGGCGCGATCGAGCTGGCCGAGCCGGCCGGTCCCGAGGGGTCGACGGTCCGTCACCTCCTCGCGCACACCAGCGGACTGGCCTTCGACGAACACCGCGTGATGGCCCCGCCCGGACAGCGCCGGCTGTACTCCAACGCCGGTTTCGAGCTGCTCGGCGATCACATCGCGAAGGCGACGGGGATCCCCTTCGCCGAGTACCTGCACCAGGCCGTGTTCGAGCCGCTGGGCATGACCTCCTCCGCCCTGGAGGGCTCGCCCGCGAAGGACGGCGTCTCCACCGTCTCCGATCTGGTGCGCTTCGCCGCCGAGCTCCAGGCACCGCGCCTGCTGGACGTGCGCACGGTCGCCGAGGCCACCTCCGTGGTCCACCCCGGCCTCAAGGGCGTCCTGCCCGGCTACGGGCACCAGTCGCCCAACGACTGGGGCCTCGGCCTGGAGATCCGCGACGGCAAGTCCCCGCACTGGACCGGCCTGCACTCCTCGCCGCGCACCTTCGGCCACTTCGGCCAGTCCGGCACCTTCCTGTGGGTGGACCCGGACGCCCGCGCCGCGTGCGTCGCGCTGACGGACCGCGCCTTCGGCCCGTGGGCCGCGGAGGCCTGGACCCCGTTCACCGACGCGGTCCTCGCCGAGCTGCGCGGCTAGGCCGTCCCCTTCTCACCTCGTCAGGTCCGCGCCGTCACAGCGGCAGCTCCCAGATCAGCAGCTCCCCCGGGGAGCCCGCGGTGACCTCCAGGCCCTTCTCGGCGGTGATCCGCGCCGAGTCCCCGGGGCCCAGCTCCTCCCCGTCGAGGCGCAGGTCCCCCCGTACGACGTGCAGGTAGACCCGCTCCGCGTCCGGTACGGGTACCCGCTGGCCCGCGGCCGGCCGCCGGACGTGCAGCACCGCCCCGGCCGCCGGTACCTCGTACGGGGTGCCGTCCGCCAGGCCGCGCACCAGCTCGTACGAGGGTTCCCCGCCGGCGGTGAGCGGCGCCAGCCACGTCTGCACGAACCTCAGCGGTGCGGCCCCGTCGTTGCGCTCCACGTGCCGGGCCCCGGAAGCGGCGCCGAGCCGCTGTACGTCACCGGGCCGCACCAGGCCCGTGTCGCCGGTGACGCCGTCCCGGTGCGTGAGCTCGCCCTCGATCACCCAGGTGACGATCTCGGTGTTGCTGTGGGGGTGCTCGTCGAAACCCGCGCCGGGCGCGAGGCGCTCCTCGTTGCAGGCGAGCACCGGGCCGAAGCGGATGTTGTCCGGGTCGTAGAAGGACCCGAAGGAGAAGGCGTGCCCGGTGGTGATCCCGGCGCCCGGATCCCCTCCGGCGTACCGGTCGGCGGCTCGGCGTACATCAATCATGGGGGCCACCGTAGCCCGAGGGGTGGGACGGGGCGCGGGACCGGAGTCCGCGCCGGGGCGCTGATAAGGCAGTCTTGTCCCGTGCCCCAACCCGAACGTGAGCAGTCACCCGACACCCGTCCCGCGCATCCGGCCCATCCGCACGCCGCGACGCTGCGCCGGCTGGAGAAGTCGTCCGGCCGGCTCGCCGCCAACGCCATCGCGCGCATGGACGAGACCCTTCCGTGGTACCGGGCGATGCCGCCGGAGAACCGCTCGTGGATCGGTCTGGTGGCCCAGGCCGGCATCGCCGCGTTCACGGAGTGGTTCCGGCACCCCGAGACGCCGCAGGCGATCTCCACCGACGTGTTCGGGACGGCTCCGCGGGAGCTGACCCGGGCGATCACCTTGCGTCAGACCGTCGAGATGGTGCGGACGACGATCGAGGTCATGGAGACCGCGATCGACGAGGTCGCGGCCCCCGGCGACGAGTCGATCCTGCGCGAGGCCCTGCTGGTGTACGCCCGGGAGATCGCCTTCGCGACCGCCCAGGTGTACGCGCAGGCCGCCGAGGCGCGCGGGGCGTGGGACGCCCGTCTGGAGTCCCTCGTCGTGAACGCCGTGCTGTCGGGCGAGGCGGACGAGGGCGCCCTGTCCCGGGCCGCCGCGCTCGGCTGGAACTCGCCGGAGCACGTGTGCGTGGTGCTGGGCACCGCGCCGGACGGTGACAGCGAGCTGACGGTCGAGGCGATCCGGCGTGCGGCCCGCCACCACAAGTTGCAGGTGCTCACCGGGGTGCTCGGCGACCGTCTCGTGGTGATCGCGGGTGGCAGCGACAACCCGATGCAGGTGGCGAAGTCGCTGATCGGGCCGTTCGCGGCCGGTGCGGTGGTGGCGGGGCCGGTGGTCCCGGACCTGTTGAACGCGACGAAGTCCGCCCAGGCTGCGGCGGCCGGCCTGAAGGCCTGCACGGCGTGGCAGGACGCTCCTCGACCGGTCCTGGCGGACGATCTCCTGCCGGAACGCGCGATCGCGTCGGATCCCTCGGCCAGGGAGCAGCTGGTGGAGGAGATCTACAGACCGCTGGAGGAGGCGGGCTCCGCCCTCCTGGAGACGCTGAGCGTCTATCTGGAGCAGGCGAGCAGCCTGGAGGGGGCCGCGCGGATGCTGTTCGTGCACCCCAACACGGTGCGCTACCGGCTCCGACGTGTGACCGACGTCACCGGATGGTCACCGTCCGATGTCCGCTCGGCGTTCACACTGCGAATCGCCCTGATCCTGGGGCGTCTGGCCGACGGGGATCCGCAGTCCTAGACTTTTGTCGGACATCAACAATTACCCCGACGGTTCTTCGTCCCTGTCCCCACGGGCGGCGGGGACCATCCACAAGAGAGAGTGTGAGGGTGCTCGTACTCGTCGCTCCAGGCCAAGGCGCTCAGACGCCCGGCTTCCTGACTCCCTGGCTCGAACTCCCCGGTGCCGCAGACCGCGTCGCCGGCTGGTCGGACGCCATCGGGCTCGACCTTGCCCACTACGGCACGAAGGCCGACGCGGACGAGATCCGCGACACGGCCGTGGCACAGCCGCTGCTCGTCGCAGCGGGTCTGCTGTCCGCTTCCGCGCTCGGCGCGTCCTCGGCCTTCGGTGCCGTGGCGGGCCACAGCGTCGGCGAGATCACCGCGGCCGCGGTCGCGGGCGTACTGTCCGACGCGGACGCGCTGTCGTTCGTCCGGACCCGCGGTCTGGGCATGGCCGACGCGGCCGCCGTCACCGAGACCGGCATGGCCGCCGTCCTCGGCGGCGACCAGGACGTGGTGGTCGCACATCTGGAGAAGCTGGGGTTGACCCCGGCCAACATCAACGGAGCGGGCCAGATCGTGGCCGCCGGTACCGTCGAGCAGATCGCCGCCCTGGTGGACGAGAAGCCCGAAGGCTCCATGAAGGTCGTCGCCCTCAAGGTCGCGGGCGCATTCCACACGCACCACATGGCCCCCGCGGTCGCCGAGCTGGAGAAGGCCGCCCAGGCCCTCACGCCGGCCGACCCGGTCCTGAAGTACGTGTCGAACAGGGACGGCCTCGTCATCGATTCGGGCGCCGACGTCGTCGCCCGCCTGGTCGGCCAGGTCGCGAACCCGGTCCGCTGGGACCTGTGCATGGAGACGTTCGCCTCGCTGGGCGTTTCCGGGATCGTCGAGCTGTGCCCCGGTGGCACGCTGACGGGTCTCGCCAAGCGCGCCCTCAAGGGTGTGCCGAGCGTGGCCCTGAAGACGCCGGACGATCTCGAAAAGGCCGCGGCGCTCCTCGCCGAGCACGCGGCCTGAGAGAAGGAGCCCACACAGCATGTCCAAGATCAAGCCGGCCAAGGGCTCCCCGTACGCCCGCATCCTGGGTGTCGGCGGCTACCGTCCGACCCGTGTGGTGCCCAACGAGGTCATCCTGGAGACGATCGACTCGTCCGACGAGTGGATCCGGTCCCGGTCCGGCATCGCCACGCGGCACTGGGCCGGCCCGCACGAGACGGTCGCCCAGATGTCGGTGGAGGCGTCCGGGAAGGCGCTGGCCGATGCCGGGATCGCTCCGGAGCAGATCGGCGCCGTGATCGTCTCGACGGTCTCGCACTTCAAGCAGACGCCGGCCGTGGCGACGGAGATCGCGCACCGCGTCGGTGCTGTGAAGCCCGCCGCGTTCGACATCTCCGCGGGCTGTGCCGGTTTCGGCTACGGCCTGACCCTCGCCAAGGGCATGGTGGTCGAGGGATCCGCCCAGTACGTCCTCGTCATCGGCGTGGAGCGGCTCTCGGACCTGACCGACCTGGAGGACCGCGCGACGGCCTTCCTGTTCGGTGACGGTGCGGGCGCCGTGGTGGTGGGTCCGTCGGACGAACCGGCCATCGGCCCCACGGTGTGGGGTTCGGAGGGCGACAAGTCCGAGACCATCAAGCAGACCGTGCCGTGGGACGAGTACCTCGGCAAGGGCGGCGGGGAGAAGTTCCCGGCCATCACGCAGGAGGGTCAGGCGGTCTTCCGCTGGGCCGTCTTCGAGATGGCCAAGGTGGCCCAGCAGGCGCTCGACGCCGCCGGGATCACCGCGGAAGACCTGGACGTCTTCATTCCGCACCAGGCGAACATGCGGATCATCGACTCGATGGTGAAGACTCTGAAGCTGCCGGAACACGTCACGGTCGCCCGTGACGTGGAAACCACCGGCAACACGTCGGCCGCCTCGATTCCGCTCGCTATGGAGCGGCTCCTGGCGACCGGAGCGGCGAAGAGCGGCGACACCGCGCTCGTCATCGGCTTCGGGGCGGGACTCGTCTACGCCGCGACGGTCGTTACCCTCCCCTAGGGTCGGAATCCGTTCCGCCCCTGATCAACCCATTCAGCTATAGAAGGAGCGCCACATGGCCGCCACCCAGGAAGAGATCGTCGAAGGTCTCGCCGAGATCGTCAACGAGATCGCCGGTATCCCGCAGGAGGACGTCCAGCTCGACAAGTCCTTCACCGACGACCTGGACGTCGACTCCCTGTCCATGGTCGAGGTCGTCGTCGCCGCCGAAGAGCGCTTCGACGTCAAGATCCCGGACGAGGACGTCAAGAACCTCAAGACGGTCGGCGACGCCGCGGACTACATCCTGAAGAACCAGGCCTAAAGCCTGCCGAGCGTTTGTCGCCACCTGGCGGTGGCGCCGTGACAATTCAGCACCCCCTGAGACGTGGAGAAAGAATTCCTGTGAGCCCGACCAATCGCACCGTGGTCGTCACCGGTATCGGCGCAACCACTCCGCTGGGTGGCGACAGCGCTTCGACCTGGGAAGGCCTGCTCGCCGGCCGGTCCGGTGTCACGCCCCTGGAGGGCGAGCGGTTCGCCGAACTCCCGGTCCGCATCGCCGCGCAGGCAGCCGTGGATCCGAGCGAGGTACTGCCCCGCCCCCTGGCCCGCAAGCTCGACCGTTCGGCGCAGTTCGCCGTCATCGCCGCCCGTGAGGCCTGGGCCGACGCCGGCTACACCGCTCCGGCGGGCGAGGACGACTCGATCGTTCCCGAGCGTCTGGGCACCGTGATCGCCTCCGGCATCGGCGGCGTCACCACCCTGCTCGACCAGTACGACGTACTGAAGGAAAAGGGTGTGCGCCGGGTCTCCCCGCACACCGTCCCCATGCTCATGCCGAACGGCCCGTCGGCCAACGTCGGTCTTGAGGTCAACGCCCGCGCCGGTGTGCACACCCCGGTCAGCGCGTGCGCGTCGGGCGCCGAGGCCATCGGCTACGCCGTCGAGATGATCCGTACGGGCCGTGCCGACGTGGTCGTCGCGGGCGGCACGGAGGCGGCGATCCACCCGCTGCCCATCGCCGCGTTCGCCAACATGATGGCGATGTCGAAGAACAACGAGGACCCGACCGGCGCCTCCCGTCCGTACGACAAGGGCCGTGACGGCTTCGTCCTCGGCGAGGGCGCGGGCGTCGTGGTGCTGGAGTCCGCGGAGCACGCCGCGAAGCGCGGCGCCCGCGTCTACTGCGAGGTGCTGGGCCAGGGCCTGTCCGCGGACAGCCACCACATCGCGCAGCCGGAGCCCACGGGCCGCGGCGTGGCGGCGGCGGTGCAGAACCTGCTCGACAACACCAACCTGGACCCGTCCGAGCTGGTGCACCTGAACGCGCACGCCACGTCGACCCCGCAGGGCGACACGGCCGAGCTGAAGGCCCTGCGCAAGGTCCTGGGCGACGACCTCGACCACATCGCGATCTCCGCGACCAAGTCGATGACCGGTCACCTGCTGGGTGGCGCGGGCGGCATCGAGACGGTCGCGACCGTCCTGGCGCTGTACCACCGGATCGCCCCGCCGACGATCAACGTCACCGAGCTGGACGACGACATCGACGCGGACATCGTGCGCGGCGAGCCGCGCAAGCTGCCCGTCGACGGCCCGATCTCGGCGATCAACAACTCCTTCGGCTTCGGCGGCCACAACGTGACGCTCGCGTTCCGCTCGGTCTGACCGGAGTCCCGTACGACGCGAAGGGCCCCGTCCGGCTTCTGCCGGGCGGGGCCCTTCGCGTACCCGCCTCGTCGGCGGCGGTGTCAGACGACTTGGTGGAGCCAGCGGACCGGGGCACCCTCACCGGCGTACCGGAAGGGTTCCAGTTCGTCGTCCCAGGGCTTCCCGAGGAGCTTGGCGATCTCGGCTTCCAGGTTGGTCTCGCCGCGCACGGACCGGGCGAGGGCGGCGCGCAGCCGGTCCTCGGGGATCAGGATGTCGCCGTGCATGCCGGTGACGGCGTGGAAGATGCCGAGTTCCGGCGTGGAGCTGTAGCGCTCACCCTCGGCGGTCGGGCAGGGTTCGGCGGTCACTTCGAAGCGGAGCAGGTGCCAGCCGCGCAGTGCGGAGGCGAGTTTCGAGGCGGTGCCCGCCTCGGCCTGCCAGGAGAACTCGGCTCTCCAGGTGCCGGGGGAGGCGGGCTGACGGATCCAGTCGAGGTTCACCCGCACCCCGAGCACGCCCGCTACAGCCCATTCCACATGCGGGCAGAGCGCGCGCGGTGCGGAATGCACGTACAGAACTCCACGTGTCGTCACCGGGACCTCCAGTGTGGGACGAGGTCGGGAATAAACTCCAGAAAACGGACAGTATGTGACGTGATGTAATGTAACGGAAATTATTTGACATTGCGCATCGGCAGTGGCGGCCGAAACGCCACGGGAAAAAGCTACCGTGCGCCAGGGGTCATGGTGTGACGTACGGTCGCTCCGAGGCCGGTAAACACAGAGCATTCACTCAGCAGGACGCCCCTGAAGGACAAGGGGCGACGAGGGAGGACCACCCCATGCGCACCACCGCTCCGCGCCGCCGCGCGCGCCGCGCCCTCGCGGGCGCGGGCGTGGCGGTGGCCGTCCTGGCCGCGTCCGTCACGGCATGTGATGAGAGCGGTCCGGCGGACGGGGGCGAGCGGGGGGCGCAGGCCGCCGCCGCGCCGCGCTGGAACACCGCCCCCACCTCGATCGCCGCCGTCGGCGATTCCATCACCCGCGGGTTCGACGCCTGTTCGGTGCTGGCGGACTGCCCGGAGGCCTCCTGGGCGACCGGCAACGATCCCCTGGTCCACTCCCTCGCCACCCGGCTGCTCGGCGAGGCGCAGGCGCCCGCGCGCAGCTGGAACCACGCGGTGACCGGCTCCCGGATGGCGGACCTGTCGGCGCAGCTGACCGCGGCGGCCGCGAACAAGCCCGACCTGGTCACGGTGATGGTGGGCTCGAACGACGCCTGCCGGCCGACGGCTTCGTCGATGACTCCGGTGGCGGAGTTCCGAGACGGGTTCGACAAGGCCCTCAAGGAGCTGCGGGCGGCGTCCCCCTCCTCCCAGGTGTACGTGTCCTCCGTGCCCGACCTCCAGCGGCTGTGGGAGCAGGGCAAGGACAGCCCGATGGTCCGGCAGATCTGGAAGCTGGGCATCTGTCAGTCCATGCTGGCCGAACCGCTGTCGGCGACCGCGGGGGCCACGGCCCGCCGGGAGCAGGTGCGGGCGCGGGTGGTCGAGTACAACGAGGTGCTGCGCGAGGTGTGCGGGAAGGACGCGCTGTGCCGCTACGACGGCGGCGCCGTGTTCCAGTACCCGTTCGCGGCTGATCAGTTGAGCCACTGGGACTGGTTCCACCCGGGCAAGAACGGTCAGGCGCGGCTCGCCGAACTGGCGCACCGGCAGGTGACGGCGGCCGAGCCGCCGCGTTGACGCGAAGGACCGGAGGCGGGTGTCAGGTCCCGCCTCCGGTCCGTTCCGGGGCCGCGCGAGGGTCGACTTCAGGCCATCCGGCCCTCCGGCGTGTCGCGCGGCGGTTCGCGCGGTGCTCCGCGTCGGGTCGTCAGATCATGTGACGACGGACCACACGGCGGCGGACCACACGGCGGCGATCCGCCCGCCGGCCGAGCGCGCGCCGGCCGATCACGGCAGGTCGAGCGTGGCCGTCAGCCGCGTGTCGGTGTACGAGTGGCTCGCGCGGACCTCGTAGCCGCCGCCGATCCGCCGCCAACCGCGGGCCTCCTCGTCCCAGATCTCGAAGGCGCGGGCGGGCAGCGCGATCTCCACCTCGACGCTCTCCCCGGGCCCGGCCTCGACGCCCGCGAAGGCGGCCAGCCGGCCGGCGGGGCGCTCCACGCCGTCGGCGACGGGCTCCAGGTAGATCTGGACGACCTCGCGGCCCGGCCGACCGCCGGTGTTGGTGAGCCGGACCCGGACGGCCTCGGGGTCGACGTGCAGGGACTCGTACGCCCAGTCCGTGTAGCCGAGCCCGTGCCCGAAGGGGTAGGCGGGGACGACCGAGCGGGCCTCGTAGGCGCGGTAGCCGATGAGGAGCCCCTCCGCGTACTCCAGGGTCCCCCCGTCGGGGATCACCTCCGTGACGGGCGCGTCGGCGAGGGTGGCGGGCCAGGTGGTGGGCAGGCGGCCGCCGGGCTCGGCGTCCCCGAGGAGCACGTCGGCCAGCGCGGCCCCACCCTCCTGCCCGGGGAACCAGGTCAGCAGGACGGCGGCGACCTCCTCGCGCCAGGGCAGCTCCACCGGGGAGCCCGCGTTGACCACGACCACGGTGTTCGGGTTCACGGCGGCGACGGCGCGCACGAGGTCGTCCTGGCGGCCCGGCAGCGTGAGGTCCTCGCGGTCGAAGCCCTCGGACTCGACCCGCTCGGTGGTGGCGACGACCACGATGGCGGTGTCGGCGCCCCGGGCGGCTTCCACGGCCTCGGCGATCAGCTCGTCGGCGTCCCGCCGCGGCCCGATGTGGAGCAGCGAGAACATGATCGCCTTGAGCGACAGCGCCCCCATGTCGGGTACCCGGTAGGTCAGCGCCACCTCCACGGGCCGGCCCTCCGTGAGGTGGATCCGGCCGCGCTCGCTGGGCGCGCCGAAGAAGGCCTCGAAGGGGTCGGCCTCGTTGCCCAGCTCCTGGACGCCCTCCCACAGGACCGTTCCGTCGACGGCGAGGGCGAAGGCGCCGAGGCCCCGGGTGCCGAAGGCGTGCTCGCCGCTCTCGCGCGGCACGAAGGTGCCGGTGACCTCGATGGTCGCCATGGTCGCGTAGGAGACGCCCGCGGGCAGGTCGTCGCCGATCCACTGGACCTGGCCGCTCGGCAGGCTGCCCTCGCCGAGGACGGCGCCGGAGGCGTCGCGGCACACGGCCCGCAGGGTGAAGCCCTTGTCGGCGGGGACGAGTTCCTCGCTCGGGTCGGCGCCGACCGCGAAGGTCAGTGCTCCCTCCGGGAGGGCCGCGGTGAGGCCGTCGAGCGGCGGGATCAGCCGCTCGGGGAACACGGTGGCGCTGCCGCCGCCGAGGATGCGCGCGTCGCGGGCGGCGGCGCCGAGCAGGGCGACCGTGCGGCCCTCGCCCGCCGCGAGCGGCAGCACGCCGCCCTCGTTGCGCACGAGGACGAAGCCGCGGGTCGCGATCTCCCGGGCCAGGGCCTGCCCGTCCACGGGGTCCGGCACCTCGGTGACGGCGGGCGGGGCGCCCTCAAGGACGCCGACGCGGGCGGCGAGCCGCAGCACGTTGCGGACGGCGGCGTCCACGGCGGACTCGGGGACCTCGCCGGCCCGGACGGCCCCGGCGAGGGCGGGCCCGTAGACGGTGTCGGGGCCGGGCATGGCCACGTCGAGGCCGCCGAGGATGTCGCCGGTGGTGGAGCGGGCCGCCATCCAGTCGGAGACGTTGTACCCGTCGAAGCCCCACTCGTCGCGCAGGACCTCGTTCACCAGGTACTGGTTCTCGGTCATCGAGGTGCCGTTGATGCGGTTGTAGGAGGTCATGATCCCCCACGGGTGGGCGTTGGCCACGATGGCCTCGAACGGCGCCAGGTACAGCTCGCGCAGCGGGCGCGGGGCGATGACGCAGTCGACGGTGAAGCGCTCGGTCTCCGCGTCGTTGCCGACGAAGTGCTTGACGGTGGTGCCGACCCCGCCGTCCTGGACGCCGTTGACGTAGCCGCTGCCGATCTCCCCGGTCAGGTACGGGTCCTCGGAGTAGCACTCGAAGTGGCGGCCGCCGAGCGGCGAGCGGTGCAGGTTGACGGTGGGCGCCAGCAGGACGTGGACGCCCTTGCGGCGGGCCTCCTGGGCGAGGAGCCGGCCCGCCCGGCGGGCCAGGGCGGGGTCCCAGGACGCGGCCAGGGCCGTCGGCGAGGGCAGGGCGATCGACGGGTCGTCGGCGGTCCACCGCACGCCGCGGACGCCGATGGGGCCGTCGGACATGATCAGCGAGCTCAGGCCGATCTCGGGGAGGGCGGGCAGGGACCACATGTCCTGACCGGCCAGCAGGCGGGCCTTCGTGTCGAGGTCCAACTTGCCGAGCGCCGCCTCCACGGCCTCCTCGCGGATCCGGTCCCCGCTCGCGTCGCGGGTCTCGTCCCGGGTCTGGTCGCCGTTCTGCGCAGCATCGGTCACGGCCGTGCCTCCTCGTTGAGTGCGGTGCGGTGAGGGTGGGGTGGCCCCATCGTGGACCCGTTCCCTGGTGAACGGTAGGGTTCGTGATGCATTCGTGACGTTCGAATGCCGTACGGTCCTGCTGGCGGGCGAAAATGGAAGGGGTGCCGACGATGGCCAGGGCGCGGAGCGAGGAGCGGCGCGGCGAGATCGTCCGCGCGGCGGTCGAGGTGATCGCGGAGCGGGGGTACCGGGGCGCCGCCCTGGGTGCGGTCGCCGAGCGCGTGGGCCTGACCCAACAGGGGCTGCTGCACTACTTCCCGACCAAGGAGTCCCTGCTCGTGGCGGTGCTGGAGGAACGCGACCGCTGGGACACCGGGGGCGGCTCGCGGGTCGCGGGCGGCGCGTGGCGGCTGGACCTGCTGGAATCCCTCGTCGAGTACAACGCCATGCGGCCGGGCATCGTGCAGACCTTCTCCGCCCTGCTGGGCGAGAGCGTGACCGACGGCCACCCGGCCCGGGAGTTCTTCACCGAGCGCTACGCCCAGGTGCGCGGCGAGATGGCGGCGGTGCTGCGCACCGAGTTCGGGGAGCGGCTGCCCTCGGGCCTGACCCCGGAGGAAGCGGCCCCGCTGCTGACGGCGGTCATGGACGGCCTCCAGTACCAGTGGCTGCTGGCCCCCGAATCGGTGGACATGCCCGCCGCGTTCCGCTCCTTCCTGACCCTGTTGCGGGGGCCGGAGCCCGCCAACTGACCTGGTCGGACGGGCGGATACCTTGATCGGCGACGAAGTCGTCCGAGAACGGGGAGTTTTCATGAGCACGTCCGGAGCACTGAAGAGGGGCGCGGGGGTACTGACCACCCTGCTGCTCGCCACCGGCCTGGGGGCGCCGTCGGCCACGGCCGCGACCACGCCGTTCCAGGTCATGTCCTGGAACATCTGCGGCTCGCAGCGCGCCACCTGGCACTGCGGGGGCACCGGAACGCCACAGCAGAAGATCGACGTGGTGAAGGAGCAGATCCGGGACAAGGACGTGCGGGCCGCGCTGCTCCAGGAGGTCTGCGAGGACGATCTCACCGCCCTGATGGCCCAGTTGGGCCCGGGCTGGACCAAGAGCTTCGCGCCGTACCAGTGGTCCCAGGGCGCCTCGGGCAAGTGGAACAGCCGCTGCGGCGAGGACAACGGGCGGGCCGACCGCATCGGCACCGCGATCGTCCTCAAGGGGCAGATGACGGACGCCCGGGAGTACCCGACGACGCAGCCGTACGTCGGCCAGCAGCGGCCCTTCCAGTGCGCGACGTCGGCGGAGCTGAAGGTCCGCCTGTGCAACGTCCACCTCTCGCCCCTGGGCAGCAACCCGGAGCAGCCGACCTGGGACTACCGGGACGACCAGCTCAAGGAGATCAAGGCGATCGTGAACACCTTCCCGGGCACGGTCTTCGGCGGGGACTTCAACGCCCTCTCCCCCGACTCCACGAACCCCAAGGACGCCTGGGTGTGGCCCGCCGGCCTCTACACCGCCCGCCCCGAACTGGACGGCGGCTACCGGGAATGCGACCAGAGCGGCACCTCGCGCACCGGACGGGCCACGCACGGATCCGGCGCGAAGATCGACTACCTGTTCAGCAGCGAGGTCAGGCGCGGCTGCACGGTGACCGACTCGCCGTTCTCCGACCACCACGTGGTGATCGAGTCCTTGGAGGCGCGGTACGTTCCGCAGCCGGTCGAGGCGGGCGGGGCGGGCGCGTGAGGATCGCCGCGGCGCAACTGAGCTGCGTCCCCGCGGACGTCGTCGCCAACGCCGCCCGGGCCGCCGCTCTCGCCGTCTCCGCCCGGGAAGGGGGCGCCGAGTTGGTGGTGTTCCCGGAGTTCACGCTCACCGGCTACGAACTGGAGGCGCTCGCCGCCGATCCGGGGCTGTGGACCGCCGCCGACGATCCGCGTCTGGACCCGCTGCGCTCCGCGGGCATCGCGACCGCGGTCAACGTCGCGCTGCCCGCCGTCGACGGGGGCCGCCCCCTCATCGCGACGCTGGTGTACGGCGCGGACGGCGCGCTCCTGACCACGTACGCGAAGCAGCACCTCTACCAGCAGGAGCACGACGCCTTCCGACCCGGCTCGGGTGACGGGCGCTTCGAACTGGGCGGCATCCGCTTCTCGTTGGGCGTCTGCTACGACAACCACTTCCCGGATCTGACCGGCCGGGCGGCGGCCGACGGCTGCCGGGTCCACCTGGCGAGCACCCTGTACGGCTCGGGCGACGGGATCGTCGAGCGGGCCACCGTGTACCCGGGCATCGCGCGGGACCACGGCCTGTACGTGGTCCTCGCCAATCACGTCGGCCCGGCCGGGCGGTGGACCGGCTGCGGCCGCTCGGCCGTCTGGGCCCCGGGCGGAGCGCTGCTGGCCGAGGCGGGCGCCACGGAGGAGGGCGTGGTGACGGCGGAGGTCCCCGCCGAGGAGCCCGCCCCCGACACCGTCTGAGGTCCCCGCCCCGGAGCCCGCCCGCACCACCGCCCGACGGTGCCCCGACCGGGCCCTCCGGGACGGGAGACCCCGTCCCGGAGGGCGCGTCCCGGCGGTCGGCCCCGGGCGTCGGACCGCGGTCAGCCCGGGACCGCCGCCACCGCGGGGGCCGGCAGGAGGTGGCGGGTGCCCCAGGCGCCCAGCGCCTCCAGGGCCGTGTTCAGCTCCTGGCCGAGCGGGGTCAGCGAGTACTCCACCCGGGGCGGGACCTCCTCGTACACCTCGCGGTGGACGATCCCGTCCGCCTCCAGCTCGCGCAGTTGCGCGGCGAGGACCTTCTCCGAGACGCCCGGGACCAGTCGGCGCAGCTCGCCGAACCGCCGTCCCGGATGCTGGTCCAACTCCCATAGGAGCGAGACCTTCCACTTGCCGTCGATCACCGACATCGCCGCGGCGATCCCGCAATGATCCGCTCCGGGCCTGCGTGTCAGCGCCATCGCGCACCCCTCCCACCTGCTCGCTCACTTCGGGGTAACCACCCACCCCGAAGTGCGTACTTGAGCGGTTCACCGCCTGCCACCAGGCTAAACGGCATGACCGACACGCACACGACGAAGACCCCGCTCACCCTCCTCGGCCTCGGCGCCATGGGAACCGTCCTCGCCCGCGCCTGGCTCGCCGCCGGGCATCCGCTCACCGTCTGGAACCGCACCGCCGCCAAGGCCGCCGCCCTGGCCCCCGAGGGTGCCCTCGTCGCCGCGGAGCCCGCCCGAGCGGTGGCCGCGAGCGACCTGATCGTGCTCTGCCTGCTGGACGACAAGTCCATCGACGCCACCCTCGACGGCGTCGACCTGACCGGCAAGGACCTGGTCAACCTCACCACCGGCACGCCCGCCGAGGGCCGGGCGCGGGCCGCCTGGGCGCAGGCCCGCGGCGCCCGCTTCGTGGACGCCGGGATCATGGGAACGCCGTCGATGATCGGTGGCCCGGAGGCCGGCGGGTACGTCTTCTACAGCGGCTCGCGCGCCCTCTTCGACACCCACCGGAACGCCCTGGAGGTCCCGGCCGGGGCCCGCTTCGTCGGCGAGGACCCGGGGCACGCGGCCCTGCACGACGTGGCGCTGCTCAGCGCGATGTACGGACTGTTCGCGGGGATCTCGCACGCCTACGCCCTGATCGAGGGCGAGGACATCGCCCCCGCGAGCCTGTCCCCGCTGCTGTCCGAGTGGTTGGGCGCGATGGGGTTCTTCGTCGGGAACGTCGCCGAGCGGCTGACCTCGCGGGACTTCACCTCCGGGGTGGAGTCCAACCTGGCCATGCAGGTCGCGGCCAGTGCGACCCTGCTGACCACCGCCGCCGAGCAGGGCGTCAGCGCCGAGTTGATCACGCCGTACCTGGACCTGATGCGGGAGCGGCTGACCGCCGACCCGGCCGCCCACGCGGGCGAGGACACGACCGGGGCCCTCACCCTGCTGCGGCGCGGGGCGGCGTAGCGGGACGCGGTCCCCGGGCCGCGCCTGCGAGGGGGCTACGCGTACGAGGAGGGCGGCGGGCCGAAGCCGGGGACCGGGGGTGCCTGGTCGGGCCCGCCCTTCCCGCCGGGCTCCCGACCCGGCTCGGTCTCCTCGTCGGCGCCGACGAGTTCGCGGGCCATCAGGGTCGCCCCGGCCACCGCTCCCGGCATCAGGAAGACGGCGACGAACGGGACGAGGAACGACAGGACCAGGGGCACCCCGAAGCCGAGGGCCAGCGCGCGGCGCCCGCGCAGCAGGGTCAGCTGCTCGTCGAGGTCCACACGGCGGCGCTGGAGGGCGACGGAGGTGAGCTCCTGGGTGAGGAAGAAGCCGGAGACGCAGAAGCCGATCGCCGGGACGACGGTCTGACCGAGCACCGGAACGAACCCGAGGGCGAACAGCAGGATGCCGAAGAGGGCCACGCGCAGGAGCAGCCGCAGGCTGTCCCGGGCGGAGATCCACAGGTCCTCCCACAGGGAGCGCCCCGACTCGGGGACCTCGCCGCCCTCGGTCCGGTCGACCTGCTCGGAGAGGGACTCGTAGAAGGGCTGGCCGACGAGCAGGGTCACCGCGGTGAAGGTGATGACCGCGAGGAACAGCCCGAGGGCGAAGACCAGTGCGGTCAGGGTGCCCCGGAAGATGTCGAGCCACGGCGAGGACCAGTCCGAGGCGAAGGGCGTCGCCCAGGCGGTGAAGTCGTCGGCGCCGTGGAACAGCCCGATCAGCGCGCCGATGTACAGCACCAGCGCGACGAGGCCCGGCAGCAGGCCGAAGCCCAGCCAGCGGCCGTGTCCGAACACCCATCGCTGTCCGGCCAGCAAGTACCGGAAGCCCCCCGCAAGATCACGCATGGGGCCAGTTTACGGCGAAGGCCGCACCCCTCCCGGAGGGGTGCGGCCTTCGCTGCGTTCGGCGGGGATCAGACGGCCAGCTCGACCGTGATGTTGCCGCGGGTCGCCTTGGAGTACGGGCAGACCTGGTGGGCCTTCTCGATGAGGTCCTTGGCGGTGGCGGCGTCCACGTTCGGGATCACGGCGGAGATCTTGACGATCAGGCCGAAGCCGTCGTCGTTCTTGCCGATGCCGACCTCGGCGGTGACGGTGGAGCCGGAGATGTCGGCGTTCTCGTTCTTCGCGACGACACCGAGGGCACCCTGGAAGCAGGCGCTGTAGCCGGCGGCGAACAGCTGCTCGGGGTTGGTGCCCTCGCCGTTGCCACCGAGCTCCTTCGGCGGGTTCACGACGACGTCGAGCTTGCCGTCGCTGGTGGCGACGCGACCGTCACGGCCGTTCTCGGCGGTGGCCACGGCGGTGTACTTGACGTCGGACTGGGTGATGGACATGAAAGCAAATCCTCCGGATGAATCGCCGTGATGCGCGCCCACGATCACGACGGTGTGCAGTGAGCCTAACCGGTGAAGGAAACGATCATCTTTCCGGTGTTCTCGCCGCGGAGCATTCCGAGGAAGGCCGAGGTCGCGTTCTCGACGCCCTCGACGACCGTCTCGTCGTAGCGGAGCTCGCCGGAGTTCAGCCAACCGGCCACGTCCTGGACGAACTGCTGCTGCAGGCCGGCGTGGTCCCCGACGAGGATGCCCTGGAGCCGCAGCCGCTTGCCGATGACCATCATCAGGTTGCGCGGGCCCGGTGCGGGCTCGGTGTCGTTGTACCCGGCGATGGCTCCGCAGAGGGTGGCGCGGCCGTGGACGTTCAGGGAGGAGATCGCCGCTTCCAGGTGGTCCCCGCCGACGTTGTCGAAGTAGACGTCGATGCCTTCGGGGGCGGCCGCGCGCAGCTGCTCGGCGACGGGGCCGTTCTTGTAGTTGAAGGCGGCGTCGAAGCCGTACTTCTCCGTGAGGAGCGTCACCTTCTCGTCCGAGCCGGCGGAGCCGATCACCCGGGAGGCGCCCTTGATCTTCGCGAACTGGCCGACGAGACCGCCGACGGCACCGGCCGCGCCGGACACGAAGACGGCGTCGCCCTCCTTGAAGGAGGCGACCTCGAAGAGGCCCGCGTAGGCGGTCAGACCCGGCATGCCGAGGACGCCGAGGTAGGCGGAGAGGGGGGCGATCGAGGCGTCGACCTTGGTGGCGTACTTCGCGTCGACGTCCGCGTACTCGCGCCAGCCCAGGTGGTGCAGGACGTGGTCGCCGACCTCGAAGCCCTCGGCGGCGGAGGCGACGACCTCGCCGACCGCACCGCCCTGCATCGGCTCGTCGAGCTGGAAGGGCGGAACGTAGGACTTGGTGTCGTTCATCCGACCCCGCATGTAGGGGTCGACGGACATGTGGAGGTTGCGGACCAGGACCCGGCCGGGGGCGGGCTCGGCGGACACCGGTACCTCGCGCAGGGCGAAGTCCTCGGCGACGGGCCAGCCCTGCGGGCGGCGGACGAGGTGCCATTCGCGGCTGACGGCAGGGATCTCGGACATGGGGCGCTCCTGATGACCTGGGGGTGGGACGGTGTCGCACCGGAAGTGCTTCACCACATGAAACAACCATGCAGCTGGATATTTCATGTTGTCAAGTAAATGGGTACGCTGTTGCCATGCCCAGTCGTCGCACAGACCCAGTGACCCTTGAGGTCGTCGAGCTCATCGGCGACGTCGTGGCCCGCTACCACATGGAGTACGAGGACGCCGCCGCGCGCCACCAGCTCACCGGGGCCCAGGCCCGGGTGCTGGCGCTGCTGTCGGTGGAGCCGCTGCCCATGCGGCGCATAGCGCAGAAGCTGCGCTGCGAGCCGTCCAACGTGACCGGCATCATCGACCGGCTGGAGACGCGCGGCCTGGTCGAACGCCGCCCGGACCCGGCCGACCGGCGGGTGAAGCTGGCCGCGCCGACGGAGGAGGGCCTGCGGACGGCGGAGCGGCTGCGCGAGTCCCTGGACTTCGCCCGCGAGCCCCTCTCCGGACTGTCGCCGGACGAGCGCACGGCGCTGCGGGACCTGCTCAGGAGGATGCTGGGCTGACCGCCCGGCGGCTCACCAGCAGAGGAACCAGCAGTCGTCGTCCTCGGTGGGCGTCGGCTTCGGGGTCGGCTTGCCCGGCTTGGTCTTCGTGGGCGTGGGCTGCGGCGGCTTCGAGGTCGCGGAGGTGCTCGGCGCGGGCTGCGCCGGCTTCGAAGGACGTACGGACGTCCCGCCCCCGGCGCTGCTCTGCGAGGGCTCCGGCTTCGCGGAGGCGGAGGTTTCCGCGCCCGACGGGGACACGGACGCGCTCGGCGAACCCGTGGGGCCCGCCGACTTCGTCGCGCCGGCGGTGGCCTTCGCCGTCCCGGCGCCCCCGCCCGCCCGGGCCGAGGGGGCCGCGCCGCTGGTCAGGGCCGGGGCCGGCACCGCCTGCTGCGGCTCCGCGTCGTCCTTCATGACGACCTGGCCGGCCCGGTCCACCCCTTCGTCCTCGGTGACGATCCGGGCCACGGCGATCGAACCGCCGGCCGCGAGTGCCAGTCCGAGACCCACGGACAGCACGGTCCGCCGGGTCCGGCGTCGACCGCCGGCCCGCCGACGGGCACCGGCCCTGCCCCCGTCCGGGCCGGACAGCACCACGAGCGAGTCGGCGTACACCTCCGACAGCGCGGCAGGTGGGGCGGAGCCGGGCGGCACGGCAGGGGGCACTGCCCCCGCGGTCGGCGCGGCGGGTATCAGGTGGGCGGCCGGAGTTCCGCAGCCGGCGCACGCGAGTGCGCCGTTGAGGTGCCTCCGACAGGCGTGGCAGTAGTCCATGGCGCCCGCAGGCTACGTGGTCGAACGCGACTTCCGCATCGCGGGTTCGTAAGGATCCTGTGTGGAATCTTTGCCTCCATGACTGCGAACCCGCGTCCCGGCGCCCGTGCCGCCTTCGGCCCGGCCGCATTCCAGCTGGTCCTGCTGCGCAGGATGGCGGACTTCCAACCCGACCTCGCCGAGGAGGCCCGGCTGCGCATGGGCGCCGGCCTCGCCGAGCAGCGCGAGGCGAACAAGCGCTGGCAGGCCATGGTCCGCTCGCCCCGCTCCCGCGGCGCCCTGACCCGCTACCGGTCGGTGCTCGGCCCCCCGGAGTCCGTGGACCGGCGGACCATCGGCGCCCTGGAGTGCGAGGCGCTGCTGTGGCCGCTCCCGCTCTGGCCCGAGCTGCGCTTCGAGGTGCTGGCCGCGCCGGACGGGGCGGTGTGGAACGAGTGGCTGGTCCGGGCCCCGGGAGCGCCGGGGCCCGTCCTGGAGACGGCCGACGACCTGCGGCCCTGGTCGGCGACGGTGGACGAGGTCGCGCGGGCCTTCGCCCCGGTGCGCCCCATGGAGGGCACCGCCCCGACGCGGTGGCGGCTGGCGTTCACGGCGTCGGGGCGGCCCCGCGTGGCGGAGTTCACGTACGGACTGCTCCAGCGGGTCACCGAAGGCGGGGCGCCGGGGACGTACTGAGGGGGCGGGGACGGACCGGGGGGCCGGGGACGGTCGAGAGGTCGCGCGGGTCGGAGCCGGCACCGGACGCCCGGTCGAAGGCACGCGGGGCCGACACCGGACGAGGGAGGGGCGTCGGGAGCGGCGGGGCGGGTTCAGGAGGCGAGGAAGGCGCGGACCCCCGCCGAGGTGGCGTCGTCGCCGAGCAGCTCGTTGTGGTCGAGGCAGCCGACCGGCGTGTTCACCGCGCCGGTGAGCGGGACGCTGCTGTCGGGGTTGACGATCTCGTCGCACTCCGACCAGAAGGTCGCGTAGCGCACGTCCCCCGGGGTCTCGTCCCCGGCGGCCAGGTTCTTCACGACGTAGGAGCCGGGGGTCATGTCCCGGCACGCCTGGTCCCACAGCGCGCAGGCCCAGGCGGTGGAGGTGCCGTGGTTGGGGCCGGCCAGCGAGACCCAGCGCCCGACGCTCGCGCCGCCGCCCCCGTACTTGACGTACCAGCGGCTGACGAGGGATCCGAAGGAGTGGCCGACGATGTCGACCCGGGCGGCGCCGGTCTGACGGCGGACCTGGTCGACGTAGGCGGCGAGCCGTCCGGAGAGGACCTCGTTGACGGACTGGTGGGTGTCGTAACCCCACGAGAAGAGCTCCGAGTCGGTGTACCCGTCGGCCCTCAGGTCCTCCCTGAGGGAGCCCCAGACGCCCGGGTCGGCGTTGTAACCGTGGACGAGGACCACCGGATTGCGGACGGCGGCGGGCGGACCGGCGGGGGTGCCGGTGGCCGCGTGGGCCGGCAGGGGCGCGAGCAGGGCGGCGCAGAGCGCCAGGAGCGCCAGGATCGTCTGGCGGGGCGTCAGCATCGGGTCCCCTTTACCTTGTTACGCGCCAGTAGCGCGGACGTGCGCGCATCGTGGTGCCTGTCGGTACAGAAATCCACCCCCGTGCAGCACCTCCGGACCCACGTGACCCACCCCGCCCGGAGCATCTCAACGGGCGCCATACCCCATTTACCCGAGAAGATATGAATTGCGACCGGCACCCGTCGGTCCTTTGCGTCAGTGCTCTCGGGAGGATCTGCCGTGACCGTCAGTCTTGAGCAGTTGCGCCGCTGCCACGTCGCCGTCGACCTGGGAGCCGCCAGGACCCGCGTGTACGTGAAGGGCGCCGGACTGGTCGTCGACGAGCCCAGCGTCGCCGCCGTCAACACCCGGACCGGCGCGCTCATCGCCGTCGGCACCTTCGCCGAACGGATGACGGGCCGTACGCCCGACTACATCCGCGTCGTCCGCCCCGTCTCCGGCGGCACCGTCGTCGACATCGAGATGGCCCAGCGGATGCTGCGTCACCTGCTCGGCGAGAAGCTGCGCCGCGCACTGCGCCGCAAGCCCCGGCTGCGCGCCGCCGCCTGCACCCCGCACGACGCGGACCCGCTGGCCCAGCGGGCCACCGTCGAGACCCTCGTCGGACTCGGCGCCCGCCGCGTCGAACTCGTCGACACCCTGATCGCGGCGGCCGTCGGCTGCGGCCTGCCCGTGGAGCAGCCGACCGCGACGATGATCATGGTGTGCGGGGCGGCGGCCACCCAGGTGGCGGTCCTTTCGCTCGGCTCGATCGTCACCGCCCAGCGGATCCCCATCGGCGGCGAGGCCATCGACCACGCCGTGGTCCAGCACCTGCGCCACGCACACGAGCTGATGCTGCCGAGCCAGGCCGTCCGGCCGCTCCAGCTGGCCCTGCACGGCAACGGGCTCACCCCCGAGGGCCCGACCTCCACCCTCATCCACGGCCGCGACGTGGCCACCGGACTCGCCCGGTCCGTCCAGGTGGACACCGCCGCGGTCCGGGACGCCATCCACACCCCGCTGACCGCCGTCATCGACGGCATCGGCAAGGTCCTCCGCGACTGCCCGCCCGACCTGGTCGCGGACCTGACGGACCGGGGGATCATGATGGTGGGCGGCAGCGCCCTGCTGCCGGGCCTGGACCAGATGCTGCGCGACGCCACCGGAATGCCCGTCGCCATCGCGGAACGGCCGGACGTGTGCGCCGTGCTCGGCCTCGGCGCGATGCTGGAAGGGAAGATCGCACCCATGGTTCTCAACCCGTTGGCCGGATGACGGGGGAAACGGCTCCCGCCACCGAGTCGGCCGGGCTCCCGGTCCTGCTGGAAGCGGTCCTCAGCGTCGGCTCGGAGCTGGAACTGCACTCCACCCTCCAGCACATCGTGGAGTCCGCCGCCGAACTGTGCGCGGCCCGGTACGGCGCGCTCGGGGTCGTCGACCCCGAGCGCGTCCGGCTGACCAAGCTGTTCACCGTCGGCCTGACCGACGCCGAGCGGGCCGCGATCGGCCGGCTGCCCGACGGCCGCGCCGGCCTGCTCGGGGCGCTGATCACCGACCCGCGACCGCTGCTGCTGGACGACCTGGCGCAGGACCCGCGCTCGGCGGGCTTCCCACCCGGCCACCCGCCGATGCACGGCTTCCTCGGCGTACCGATCCGGGTCCACACCGAGGTCTTCGGGAACCTGTACCTCACGGAGAAGCGCGGCGGCGGCCCGTTCACCGACGAGGACGTCGCGCTGCTGCGCGTCCTGGCCTCGCAGGCGGGGATAGCGATCGGCAACGCCCGGCTGTACGAGACCGCGCGGCGGCGGGAACGCTGGATCGAGGGCGCGGCCGCGGTCACGACCACCCTGCTGGCGGGCCGGCCGGCCGCCGACGCCCTGATGTGCGTGGCCGAGCGGGCCCGGCTGCTGGCGGACGCCGCGGCCGGGGTGGTGCTCCAGCCGACCCCGGAGGGCGGCATGGAGATCGTCGCAGCCTCCACGCACGGCGACCCCGGGGACCTGGTCGGCACGGCCATCGCGCCGGGTTCGGCGGTGCTGGAGCAACTGCTCGGCGGGGAACCGGTGTTCATCGACGACTCCGCGACGGACCCGCGGATGACCACCCACGTGCGGGAACGCTTCGGCCCGAGCATGATGCTGCCGCTGCAGAGCGGCGGCCAGCTGATCGGGACGCTGGCCCTGCCCAGGGCCCGGGGCGGGCCGCCGTACGACGCCGTGGACCGGCTGCTGGCCTCGCAGTTCGCCTCCCAGGCCGCGCTGGCGCTCGTCCTCGCGGACGCGCAGCACGACCGCGAGCAGCTCGCCGTCTACGAGGACCGGGACCGGATCGCGCGCGACCTGCACGACCTGGTCGTCCAGCGGCTGTTCGCGACGGAGATGATGCTGGAGAGCACGCGGCGGCGCTCCTCCAACGCGCCGACCGGGGACACCGTCGGCGAGGAACTGAGCCGCGCGGTCGACGAGCTGGACTCCACCATCCAGGAGGTCCGGACGGCCATCTTCGCCCTCCAACAGCCGCCGACCGACGCCCCCACGACGTTCCGGGGGCGGGTCCTGCGGGAGACCGGCGGGGCGGCGGTGCTGCTGGGGTTCCAGCCGTCGGTGCACTTCGCGGGCGCGGTGGACGCGTTGCTGCCGGAGCCGGTGGCGGGGGATCTGCTCGCGGCCCTCCGCGGGGCGCTGGCCGCGGCGCACCGTCGGGTCGGGGTCACCTCGATCGAGGTCGGCATCGACGCGACCCCGACCCGGGTCCACCTGACCGTCTCCGACGACGGCCGCACGGACTCCGGCACCCGCGGCACGACGCTGACGTGGCAGTCCCCGCTCTAGCCCTGGCCGGGCGGGGGTCGGGGTCGGTGCTTCGGCGGGGGTCGGTGGCTGCGGGTGGGGCGGTGCTTCGGCCGGTGCGGGGGCTGCGGGTGGGGCGGTGCTTCGGCCGGTGCGGGGGCTGCGGGTGGGGCGGGGCTTCGACCGGGGTTGGGTCTGTCTCTTATACTCAACG
>NZ_JBHVPG010000037.1:0-90560 GCF_042887545.1 Streptomyces sp. NPDC057939 | reverse complement strand
GGCTGGATGGGGCCGGGTGTCGGCCGGATGCGGCCGGGCGGCGTCGGATGAGGCTGGGTGGGGCCGGATGAGGCGGGTGGGGCCGGGTGGGGCCGGATGTCGGCCGCCGAGCCGGATGAGGGTCCCGCGTCCCCCCGCGCACTCGGACGCGAGGGGGCGCGGGGTCAGACCACCGCGCCGCGGCCCGGGTCGTCGTCGTCGTCCTCGTCGCCGTGGGCCATGCGGGCCACCAGGGTGGCGAAGCCGCCCAGGAAGCCGCCGATGCCCAGGGTGGTCAGCCACCAGGTCATGTTCCACTGGAACAGCACCGCCAGGAGCAGCAGTACCGGTCCGCCGACCACCGCCAGCCACGCGAACTTCGCCGTCGTGTCCGCGGGCGGGAGTTCCGGTTCCGGAGGAACGAAGTGTCCCTCCTCCGCCGCCAGGTCGTCGTCCTTCGGTTCGGCCGGGGTGTGGTCACGGGGACCCGTTCCCGGTCCGCCCACGCCCACGCCCGGGGCGAAGACCACCGAACTGCCCAGCGGCGGCAGGGGATCCGGGTCGGCTCCCTTGTCGTCGGACGTGGACCTGGACTCGGACTCGGACTCGGACTTGGAGTTGCCCTTGCCCTTGTTCATGCCCTTGTCCGCGTCCGCACCGGGCGCCGGCGGCGCCGGCTTCACGTCCTCCTCGGGCAACATCAGGTTCTCGATCGGCCGGAACGGCCGGGCCCCGGGCGGGTCCGGGGGCTCCTGTCCGTATCCGGCGACGATCGCGGCCCACGCCGCCTCCTCGTCCAGTGGGGGAACGCCCCCGGACGACTCCTCGTGCTCAGCCACCGCTGGCCGCCCCCTCCTTGCCGACGCTCTTCGCGAGCCGACCGACGAACGCATAGCTGTCCGCGAAGATCCGCTCCGCGTCATGGTCCAACGTCGCCACGTGGTAGCTCTGTTCCAGCAGGGTCTCGGTGACGTCCGTGGAGGACACCCGGGCCAGGATGCGCGCCGAGTCGACCGGCGGTACGACGTGGTCCTGCGGGCTGTGCAACAGCAGCACCGGCTGGGTGACCTGCGGCAGCTCGGCGTCGACCAGCTGGAAGAACTTGCGCAGGGAGTGCGCGGCCCGCGTCGGGACCCGGTCGTAGCCCACCTCGACGGAGCCCGGCTTGGCGATGTCGCTGGCGATCCCCGGCGTCGACCGGATGAAGTGCTTGGCCACCGGAAGGGCGACGGCGAGCGGGTCGTGCACCTTGTTGGCCGGGTTGACGAGCACGATGCCGCTGATCTCGTCCCCGTGCTTGGCCGCCAGCCGCAGGGTCAGCGCGCCACCCATGGACAGTCCGAACACGAACACCTGCTCGCAGGAGTCCAGCAGCTCCCGCAGCGCGCGGTCGACCTCCGCGTACCAGTCCTGCCAGCCCGTGAGCTGCATGTCCTGCCAGCGCGTCCCGTGCCCGGGCAGCAGCGGCAGTGACACGGTCAGTCCGCGCTCGGCGAGGTACTCGGCCCAGGGGCGGAGCGACTGAGGCGAGCCGGTGAAGCCGTGGCAGAGAAGCACGCCGACCTCTCCGCCCTCGTGGCGGAACGGCTCTGCTCCAGGGAGGACGGGCACCAGAGTCTCCTTGTCGATCAGGATGCGCGGGGGTACGGGGAGCGTTGCGCTGTGTGACTTCACCGTACGCGACCGGGGTGGCACCGACCAGGGTCGTAGGGCCGCTCCGGGTGGAGGCAGGGGTTAAGGTCTGTTCGACAGACACAGGAAGGCTTTCGAGTTGATCTACGGCGCAATGAAGTTCTCCATCGGCGGGTCCCTGAAGCTCGCCTTCAGGCCGTGGGTGGAGGGCCTCGAAAACATTCCCGCGGAGGGGCCGGCGATCCTCGCGAGCAACCACCTGTCCTTCTCCGACTCCTTCTTCCTGCCGGCCGTGCTCGACCGGAAGGTGACCTTCATCGCGAAGGCGGAGTACTTCACCTCCCCCGGGGTCAAGGGCAAGCTGACGGCCGCCTTCTTCAAGGGCGTCGGCCAGCTTCCGGTGGACCGCTCCGGCGCGCGCGGTGCGGGCGAGGCCGCGATCAAGAGCGGCATCGACGTCATCGAACGCGGGGAACTGTTCGGTATTTACCCCGAGGGGACGCGTTCACCCGACGGCCGCCTCTACCGCGGCAAGCCCGGCGGTCTGGCCCGGGTGGCGCTCGCCACCGGCGCCCCCGTGATCCCCGTCGCGATGATCGACACGGAGAAGATCCAGCCGCCCGGCAAGGTGGTCCCGAAGCTGATGCGCCCGGGCATCCGGATCGGCAAGCCGCTCGACTTCAGCCGCTACCACGGCATGGACGGGGACCGCTTCATCCTCCGCTCGGTGACCGACGAGGTCATGTACGAGATCATGAAGCTTTCCGGCCAGGAGTACGTCGACATCTACGCGACGGCCGCCAAGCGGCAGATCGCCGACGCCGAGAAGGCCGAGAAGGCCGCCAGGACGGACAAGGCCGACAAGGCTGACAAGGCCGAACAGCAGGACCGGGTCGCGGAGTAGGCGGGCGGCGGACGTACCGCCCGCAGGGGGTGGGGGAGATGGCGAAGCGCGAGCGCGTCGTACGCATGTCGGTCGAGCAGCCGCTGTGGCGGGCCCTGACGGCCTACCGGCTGCTCACCATGGTCTACGCGGTACTCCTGTTCGCCTTCTCCCACAAGGAGTTCGACCGGCCCGGGGTCGCGATCGGCTACCTCTGCCTCCTCGCGGTCTGGACCCTGGCCACCCACCCCAGGGTGGCGAACGCGGCCAGTTGCACCCGGGGCTTCCTCGGCGCGGACCTCACCGTCGCGCTGACCGGCATCCTGCTCACCCCGCTCGCCGACTCCCACCAACGGATAGCGGACGGCGGCTCGACCCTGCCGAGCATCTGGACCGCGGGATCGGTCCTCGCCTTCGCCATCAAGGGCGGCTGGCGCTGGGCCGCCTTCGCCTCGTCCTTCGTGGCGGCCGCCAACCTCGTGATCCACGCCGGCGAGCCCACCCGCGACACCCTCCACAACGTCCTGCTGGTCTGGGTCGCGTCCATCGCGATCGGCTACGTCGTCGAGGTCGCCCGGGCCAGTGAGGCGACCCTCGCCCGCGCCCTGGAGATCGAGGCGGCCACCCGCGAGCGCGAGCGCCTGGCCCGTGACATCCACGACGGGGTCCTCCAGGTCCTCGCCATGGTCCAGCGGCGCGGCACCGAACTGGGCGGCGAGGCCGCCGAGCTGGGACGGATGGCCGGGGAGCAGGAGGTCGCCCTGCGCACGCTGGTCTCCAGCGGGCTCGTGCACCCCTCGCGGGTCTCCCGCGACGAGTCCCTCGGCGCGCTCGTCGACACGTACGAGGTGGACGAGCCGGACACCGGGTCCGGCGAACTGGACCTGCGCTCGCTCCTCGCCCCGCACGCCGGGTCGAAGGTGAGCTTCGCCGAGCCGGGCACGCCGGTGATGCTGCGGGTGCCCGCGGCCCGGGAACTGGCCGCGGCCGTCTCCGCCGCCCTCGACAACGTGCGCAAGCACGCCGGGGAGGACGCCCGCGCCTGGATCCTGCTGGAGGACTGGGGTGACGAGGTGATCGTCACCGTCCGGGACGACGGCCCCGGCATCCCGTCCGGTCGGCTGGACCAGGCGGAGGGCGAGGGCAGGATGGGCGTGGCCCTGTCCATCCGGGGCCGACTGCGCGACCTCGGCGGCAGCGCCGAGCTGGTGTCCGTCCCCGGACAGGGCACCGAAGTGGAACTGAAAGTACCGAGGGGGAGGACCCAGTGAACGCGCCGAACGAGCACCAGGACATCAAGGTGATGGTCGTCGACGACCACCCGATGTGGCGGGACGCGGTCGCCCGCGACCTGGCCGCCGCCGGGTTCGACGTCGTGGCCACGGCCGGCGACGGGCCCGAGGCGGTCCGCCGCGCCCGCGCCGTCGTCCCGCAGGTCCTGGTCCTCGACCTCAACCTGCCCGGCATGCCCGGGGTGCAGGTCTGCAAGGAGCTCGTCGGCGCCGATCCGGCCCTGCGCGTCCTCGTCCTGTCGGCCAGCGGGGAGCACGCGGACGTGCTGGAGGCGGTGAAGTCCGGCGCGACCGGCTACCTGCTGAAGTCCGCCGGCGCCCAGGAGCTGATCGACGCGGTCCGCCGCACGGCCGCCGGCGACCCGGTGTTCACCCCCGGCCTGGCCGGCCTCGTGCTCGGTGAGTACCGGCGGCTGGCGACCGACCCCGCCCCGGCCGCCGCCGACGAGCCCAAGGCGCCGCAGCTGACCGACCGGGAGACCGAGGTCCTGCGACTGGTGGCCAAGGGCCTCTCGTACAAGCAGATCGCCGAACGCCTGGTCATCTCGCACCGCACGGTGCAGAACCACGTCCAGAACACCCTGGGCAAGCTCCAACTGCACAACCGCGTGGAGCTCGTCCGGTACGCCATAGAGCGCGGGCTCGACGACGCCTGAGCGGACCCACCGACCCGCCGCACCGCGCGAACCGGCTGTCGAAGGTCGTACTTACGTCCTCGTACGAGTGAACCGGTGTACGCAACGCCCCGTAATTCCACCTGAATTGCCCGCGCCCGGCCCCTTGTTGTGACCTGGGTCACCACTAGCGTGACCGTCATGGCGAAGGGAGATTCCATGAAGGTCGGAGTGCTCACGGGCGGCGGCGACTGCCCCGGACTCAACGCGGTGATCAGGGCCGTCGTCCGCAAGGGCGTACAGGAGTACGACTACGGGTTCGTCGGGTTCAAGGACGGCTGGCGCGGGGCCGTCGAGGGCAACACCGTGCCGCTCGACATCCCCGCGGTCCGGGGCATCCTTCCCCGGGGCGGCACGATCCTCGGGTCCTCGCGCACCAACCCGTTCAAGACGGAGAACGGTGTGCGCTCCATCAAGGAGAACCTCGCCAAGTTCGAGGTCGACGCCCTCGTCGCGATCGGCGGCGAGGACACGTTGGGCGTGGCCGCCAAGCTGTACGAGGAGTACGGCATCCCCTGCGTCGGCGTCCCCAAGACCATCGACAACGACCTGTCGGCCACCGACTACACCTTCGGCTTCGACACGGCCGTGGGCATCGCCACCGAGGCCATCGACCGGCTGCACACGACGGCCGAATCCCACATGCGGGTCCTCGTCGTCGAGGTGATGGGTCGGCATGCCGGCTGGATCGCCCTGCACTCGGGCCTCGCGGGCGGCGCCAACGTCATCCTCATCCCCGAGCAGCGCTTCGACATCGACAAGGTCTGCGCCTGGGTCACCTCCCGGTTCAAGGCGAGCTACGCCCCGATCGTGGTCGTCGCCGAGGGCGCGATGCCGACCGACGGCGAACTGGTCCTCAAGGACGCCACCACCGACTCCTTCGGGCACGTCCGCCTCTCGGGCGTGGGGGAGTGGCTGGCCAAGGAGATCGAGGCCCGGACCGGCAAGGAGGCCCGCACGACGGTCCTCGGGCACATCCAGCGCGGCGGCACCCCGAGCGCCTTCGACCGCTGGCTGGCCACCCGCTTCGGGCTGCACGCCGTGGACGCCGTGCGGGACGGGGACTTCGGCAAGATGGTCGCGCTCAAGGGGACCGACATCGTCCGGGTGCCGATCATCGAGGCCACCTCGAAGCTCAAGACGGTGGACCCGGCGCTCTACGAGGAGGTCGGCGTCTTCTTCGGCTGACCGCCCCGGGATTCCCCGGGATTCCCGGGGCCCCGAGAGGCCGTGGCTTGCCGGGCGCGGCCGGACCGTGGGTCGTATCGTGACGAACGACCCATGGTCCGACACAGCGCACGGGAGCACGCGTGGAGATCCTCGCCTTCGGAGTGACCGCCGACGAGAAGCCGCTCCTGGAGCGCGCCTTCTCGGGGGAGCACGAGGCCCGCTGTCTCGAAGTCTTCCTGACCGAGGACACCGCGCCCATCGCCGCCGGGTACGAGATCGTCTCCTCCAGCGTCAACGCCGACCTGAACGCCCGGGTCCTGCACATCCTCGCGGCCGGCGGGACCAGGATGATCGCCCAGCGTTCCACCGGCTTCAACAACATCGATCTGGACGTGGCCGGCCGGCTCGGCATGACCGTCGGCCGGGTCTCGTACTACTCGCCCTACTCCGTGGCCGAGTTCGCCTGGACCCTGGCGATGGCCGTCAACCGGCGGATCGTCCGCGCCTCGATCCGCACCCGCGACTTCGACTTCCGGTTGAACGGGCTGATGGGCCGCGACATGCGCGGCCGCACCGTCGGCGTCCTCGGCACCGGCAAGATCGGCGAGGCCTTCACCCGGATCGCGCACGGCTTCGGGATGAACCTGCTCGGCTGGGACGTCGCCGAGAACCCGGCCTGCACGGCCCTGGGCATGAAGTACGTGGACAAGGAGGAACTGTTCGCCTCCTCGGACCTGATCAGCCTGCACGTGCCGCTGCTGGAGTCCACCCACCACATCATCGACGCCGCCGCCCTGAAGGCGATGCGCGACGACGCGATCCTGGTGAACTCCAGCCGCGGCGGACTGATCGACACGGAAGCCCTGGTCACGGAGTTGCGGGCGGGCCGCTTCAGCGGGATCGGCCTGGACGTGTACGAGGCGGAGGCTGGCGTCTTCTTCCTCGACAAGTCCCTGGAGGCCGTCGAGGACGACACCCTGGCCCGGCTGGTCACCTTCCCGCACGTGGTCGTCACCTCCCACCAGGCCTACTACACGAGCGACGCCGTGGGCCAGATCATCGAGACCACCGTCCGGAACGTGGCCGACTACCTCGCCGGCCGCCGCTCCGAGAACACCCTGGTGCCCGGCCCCGCCTGACACCGGGGGACGCTCACACCGTCGCCCGCACCCCGCTCAGGAGGTCGCGCACCAGCTCCGCGCCGCGCAGCGTCAGCACCGACTCGGGGTGGAACTGGACGCCCGCCACCCCCGCCGCCGCCGAGCGCAGGGCGTGGACCTCACCCGTCGACGGATCCCGGGACACCTCCAACCCCTCGCGGGCCAGGCGCGCGGCCAGGTCGTCGCCGCAGTGCGCGGTGTACGTGTTGTAGAAGCCGACGACCTCCTCGGCCCCGAACAGGTCGACGCGGGTCTGCGCACCCTGCGCGGGCTCCGCCTTGCGGACCAGCGGCAGACCCAGCTCGGCCGCCAGCAGCTCGTGCCCCAGGCAGACGCCCAGGATCCCGCCCCGGTGGGTGGCCAGCAGCTCCGCGGTCAGGGCGCGCAGCATCCGCATCCTCGGGTCGTCGGCGTCCGCCGGGTTGCCGGGCCCCGGGCCCAGGACGACCGGACCGTCCCAGGCGGTCGCCACCGCCCGCAGCCCCGGCTCGTCGTAGCGGCGTACGGTCACCTCCAGGCCGGTCACCCGCAGCAGGTGCGCCAGCATCGCCGTGAAGGTGTCCTCGGCGTCCACCACCAGGGCGTGCCCGGTGACCTCCGCCGGGCGTTCCTGCATCCGCAGCCAGAACGGGGCCAGGTCCCGGCGCCTGGCCGCGAGGGCCTCCCGCACCCGCGGGTCGTCGGACAGCCCGGCGCCGTCGAAGGCCGGCCGGGGCGCGGCCTCCCGCACGCCGAGCGCGGCCAGCACCCCGGCGGCCTTGGCGTGGGTCTCGGCGACCTCGCCGGCCGGGTCGGAGTGCCGGACCAGGGTGGCGCCGACCGCCACCCGCAGGGCGCCGTCCGCGGCGATGTCGGCGGTGCGGATCAGGATCGGGGAGTCCAGGGTCGGGCCACCGGCGGCGTCCGTGCCGAGGAGCGCCAGCGCCCCCGCGTAGTAGCCGCGGCCGCCCCTCTCGTACCGCTCGATGACCCGGCAGGCGTTCTGCACGGGCGAGCCCGTCACCGTGGCCGCGAACATGGTCTCCCGCAGCACCTCGCGGACGTCCAGCGAGGACCGGCCGCGGAGCTCGTACTCGGTGTGTGCGAGGTGGGACATCTCCTTCAGCCGGGGGCCCACGACGACGCCGCCCATGTCGCCGACGGTGCACATCATCTTCAGTTCCTCGTCGACGACCATCGACAGCTCCTCGGTCTCCTTGCGGTCGCCGAGGAAGGCGAGCAGCGAATCGGCCGTCGGGCCGCCCGCCGGATACCGGTACGTGCCGCTGATGGGGTTCATCACGACGGTGCCGCCCGACATCCGCACGTGGACCTCCGGACTGGCCCCGACCAGGGTGCGGTCCCCGGTGTGGACGACGTACGTCCAGTACGCGCCCCGCTCGCCCTCCAGCAGCCGCCGGAACAGGGCCAGCGCGTCGGCCCGGCCGAAGCCGTCGATCCGGCCGCCGTAGGTGCGCCGGATCACGAAGTTCGCGCCCTCGCCGCGGCCGATCTCGTCGCGGAGGACCCGCCCGACGGTGGCCGCGTACTCCTCGTCGTCGACGTCGAAGCCGCCGCCCTCGACCCGCACCTCGTGGGAGGGCAGCGCGGCCAGCGCCTCGGCGAGCGGCACCTCCCAGGCCTCCTCGGCGACCAACACGCCGAGCGGGGTGCCGTCGTCGCGCACGTCGAAGCCCCGCTCGCGGATCTGCCGGAACGGCACGAGGGCGAGGGTGGGCAGCGGGCCGACGGGCAGGTCGGCGAGCAGCTCGGCCTCGTGGACCGGACCGACGAGCACCTCGACGGTGTCGTGGTCACGGCCCGGGGTCCGCCGGCGCAGCAGCGCGAACGGCGGGGCGGAGTCGTGGAGCAGGCGGCTGAATCCCGTGGTCATGGTGGGGCGTCCTTCCGTAAGGAGGGGCGGCCCCGGGCTCCTGCGTGGTGTCTGTCCCACCACATGCGGAAGGCCGCCCCTCGGGGCGGCCTTCGCTTCGCTCGTTCGTGTCAGTGGGTACGCGCGAGGAGTGGGCCGCCGGGAGCGGGCCACCACCAGTTCTGCTGCGAGTGCGCGTACATGCCGCCGACCCTAGCGCACAGCGGGAACATCGGGGGAGACGGCTGTCTCACGTACTGGGCAGCGGGCTGGACGGGACGTATGACGACGTAATGTGTACGGGGTGACCGTGAACGCTGAAACCCAAGCCCCCGCCGCCAAGGCGACCTGGCGAGACCTTCCCGCGGCGCAGCAGCCTTCGTACCCCGATGCCGAGGCTCTGCGCGCTGTCGTCGCGGACCTCGAGTCGTACCCTCCGCTGGTTTTCGCGGGTGAGTGCGACCAGCTGCGTGCCCGTCTGGGAGCCGTCGCCAAGGGCGAGGCGTTCCTGCTTCAGGGCGGCGACTGCGCAGAGGCCTTCGACGGCGTGTCCGCCGACCACATCCGAGCCAAGCTGAAGACGCTGCTCCAGATGAGTGCCGTCCTGACGTACGCGGCCTCCGTGCCGGTCGTCAAGGTCGGCCGCATCGCCGGCCAGTACTCCAAGCCGCGCTCCAAGGACACCGAGACCCGCGACGGCGTCACCCTGCCGACCTACCGCGGCGACTCCGTCAACGGCTTCGCCTTCACCGAAGAGGCCCGCATCCCGGACCCCGAGCGCCTGAAGCGGATGTACAACGCCTCCGCCTCCACGCTCAACCTGGTGCGCGCCTTCACCACCGGTGGCTACGCCGACCTGCGCCAGGTGCACGCCTGGAACCAGGACTTCGTGAAGTCCTCCCCGTCCGGGCAGCGCTACGAGCAGCTCGCACGGGAGATCGACAACGCGCTGAACTTCATGAAGGCCTGTGGCACCGACCCGGCGGAGTTCAAGGCCGTCGAGTTCTACGCCTCGCACGAGGCGCTGCTCCTCGACTACGAGGGCGCGCTGACCCGCACGGACTCGCGCACCGGCAAGCTGTACGACACCTCCGGCCACATGGTCTGGATCGGTGAGCGCACGCGCCAGCTGGACCACGCGCACATCGAGTTCTGCTCGCAGATCGCGAACCCGATCGGCATCAAGCTCGGCCCGACGACCACCGTCGACGAGGCCCTGACGTACGTCGACCGCCTCGACCCCGAGCGTCAGCCGGGCCGGCTGACCTTCGTCGTCCGCATGGGCGCCGACAAGGTCCGCGACAAGCTCCCCGAGCTGGTCGAGAAGGTCACCGCCTCCGGCACGACCGTCGCCTGGGTCACCGACCCGATGCACGGCAACACCTTCGAGGCGGCCTCCGGCCACAAGACGCGCCGTTTCGACGACGTGCTCGACGAGGTCAAGGGCTTCTTCGAGGTCCACAAGGCGCTGGGCACCCACCCGGGCGGCATTCACGTCGAGCTCACCGGTGACGACGTCACCGAGTGCGTGGGCGGCGGCGACGAGATCTTCGTCGACGACCTGCACCAGCGCTACGAGACGGCCTGCGACCCGCGGCTCAACCGCAGCCAGTCCCTGGACCTGGCGTTCCTGGTCGCCGAGATGTACCGCGACCAGTAGGGATCACTCAGTACCTTCGTACGACGATGGGGCGCGGATCGATGTGATCCGCGCCCCATCGTCGTATCGAGGGCTTTTAGGGTTGCCTAACTTTGGGTACGGTTAGGTAAGCCTCACCGAATAGGGGAGGGCCGCCGAACCGTTCCTCGCCAGGGAGGTGAACCGCGTGTACGTCTGCTCTTGCTTCGGGATCACCGACAAGCAGGTCAAGGACCACGCGGCTGCCGGGGCCTGCACCCCCCGCCAGATCGCCTCCGCCACGAAGGCCGGCACCGACTGCGGTTCGTGCGTGCGCACCATCCAGGGCCTCCTGGGCCGCGGGGCGTGCCCGCGCCGGGAACTGCTGGACCAGGGCAGGACGGCCGCCGTCCTCTCGGCCGACGAGCCCGCGCTGGCCGAAGCGGCCTAGCCCCATCCCGGGCCCGGGATCGAAGGCCCGCGGACTAGCTCTCCGGCTGCTCGATCAGCTGCGCGATGTACAGCGGCTCGCCGATGCTCTCGATCAGTTCCAGCTGGGTGTCGAGGTAGTCGATGTGGTGCTCCTCGTCCTCCAGGATCTCCTCGAAGAGCCGCGCCGAGGTGACGTCCCCCTTGCCGCGCATGACCTCGATGCCGCGCTTGAGGCGGTCGATCGCCTCGACCTCGACCTGTCGGTCGGCCTGGAACATCTCCGTGAGGGTCTGGCCGACGCGCACGTGGAAGAGGCGCTGGTAGTTCGGCAGACCGTCGAGCATCAGGATGCGCTCGGTGATCTTGTCCGCGTGCTTCATCTCGTCGATGGACTCGGCACGGGTGTAGTTGGCGAGCTTCGTCCAACCCTTGTTGTCCTGGATGCGGTAGTGCAGCCAGTACTGGTTGATGGCGGTGAGTTCGCCGGTCAGCTGCTCGTTGAGAAACTCGAGGACCTCGGGGTCGCCCTGCATCGCAGAAGCTCCTTCCAAGCAATGTCAGCAAAGTGACTGGGCAGGTGCGCGCATCCTTGCACCGCCGCCGGAGGCCGTCCAGTAAGTGCCTCCTTAGTGGGAGTTACCGGGACTTGCCCGAATAGGCACGGACCTGGTCATCACCACCCTGCCCAGTCTGTCACCATGGAGTCATGGGTCAGCCGGAAAACCGGGAATCACCGGGAGCAGAGCAGCTCGAGCTCCCACCGGGACAGCGGTTGCAGCGAGGCTGGCCCGTCACCCACTACGGTCCTGTACCGAAGTTCAAGCCCGACCGTTGGGAGTTCCGCGTCTTCGGCGCGACCGCCGACGGCGAGAAGCGCTGCTGGAACCACGAGGAGTTCGCGGCGCTGCCCTTCGACTCGGTCGTCGCGGACCTGCACTGCGTCACCAAGTTCAGCATGCTGGGCGCCGAATGGGGCGGCGTGCTCGCTCGCACCCTCCTCGAACTGGCGCCCCCGGCACCGCAGGTCACCCACGTGATGGTGTGGGCCGAGTACGGCTTCAGCTCCAACATGAGGCTCGCCGACTTCGCTGCCGAACGGACCGTCTTCGCCACCCACATGGGCGGCGAACTGCTGACGGCCGAGCACGGGTTCCCGCTGCGGCTCGTGGTTCCGCACCTGTACGCGTGGAAGGGTCCCAAGTGGGTCCGCGGCATCGAGTACATGACCGCCGACCGCCGCGGCTTCTGGGAGGAGCGCGGCTACCACAACATCGGCGACCCCTGGCGCGAGCAGCGCTACTCGTACCAGGAGGAGCCGGGCGACGGTCCCGAGCTCTAGGGTTGACGTCGGACCCGGGCCGCCCGTCATCGAACCGGCGGATTCCGGTCAGTGGTGGTAGCGGTGGACCACCGCGTGACCCTTGCCGCGGCCGATCATCCACTTGTTCACCGGCACGGTGATCACGAAGGCCGCGGCCAGCGCGATGGCGAGGACGATCCAGAACAGCGGGTCCGCCAGGTGTGCGTCCATCGCGCCCGGCCACAGCGCGATCACCCCGTTGTCGATCAGCTCCATCACGGCGATCGAGAGGGTGTCCGCGGCCAGCGCCACCCGGACGGCCGAGCGGAGGTCGACCCCGGCGGCGAGGATCCCGCGCAGGGTCAGCGCGTAGCCGAAGACGAACGCGAGGATGATCGCGAGGATCATCGTCGGGACGTTGCCCCAGCCCAGCGCGGTTCCGATGACCATGCCGAGGACCTCGCCGATGGCGCACCCGGTCAGGCAGTGCAGGGTGGCGCGGGCCGCGGCCGACCAGGTGACCCTGCCGCCGGCGGGCGGACGTCCGTGGTCGTGCCCGTGGTCGTCCCCGTGTCCGGGCCCCGGTCCGTGGGCGCCGTCGTGCTCGTTGCCGTGCTCGTGGTGCGCGTGCGCGTGTTCCATGGCAAGCCCCTCGCATGGGAAACGCCGGTATGCGGTTCCGTCCCCGTGACAGAACCGTATACCCCCTAGGGGTATTCCTCAAGGGGCCCGTGGATCAGTGCGGGCCGCGCAACTCCTTCAGCAGGGCCACGTCCGCGGCGTGCCCCTCCTTGCCGCCTGGGGTCTCGATGATCAGCGGCACACCGGCCGTCTCGGGGTGCGAGAACAGCTCGCCGAAGGCCTCCCGGCCGATGTGGCCCGCCCCGATGTTGGCGTGCCGGTCCTTGTGGGCGCCGACGCCCTCCTTGGAGTCGTTGGCGTGGATCAGTTTCAGCCGACCGGGCCCGACGGTGTCCACCAGGAGGTCCAGCGTCTGCTTGGTGCCGCCGGGCTCCGCCAGGTCGTGACCGGCCGCGAAGATGTGGCAGGTGTCCAGGCAGATCCCGAGCTTCGGGTGGTGGTCGAGCGCCTCGAAGTACGGCCCGAAGTCCCAGGTCCGCGAGCACAGCGAGGAGCCCTGCCCGGCCGTGGACTCCAGCAGCAGGTAGGGGTCGTCGTCGTGGGTCAGCTCGTCCAGCAGCGGCAACATGTGCTCCCTGACCTGCGCGTACGCCGCGTCGCGCGGGCGGCCGCCGGTCGCCGAGCCGGTGTGGACGACCACTCCGAGCGCGCCGATCTCCCGGGCCCGGCGCAGCGAGTGCCGCAGCGACTCCACGGACTTCTCCACCGTCGCCGCGGTGTGCGAGCCGAAGTTGATCAGGTACGGGGCGTGCACGTACGCGGGTACGGAGAGCTCTGCGCACTGCGCGCGGAACAGTGCGTCCTGCTTCGGGTTGCCCGTCGGCGTGGCCCAGCCGCGGGGGTTGGCGACGAATACCTGGACGGCCTCGGCGCCCATCCCGGCGGCGTACGGCAGGCCGACCGAGGCGAGCCCGCCGGCGACGGGCACGTGCCCGCCGACCGGGTTGCGCGTCGCCGCCGCGTCGCGGGAGGCCGAGGGAGGGGTCGGCGTCGAGGGGGTCACCGCAGGCGTGCCGGACGGGTTCACAGGCCCCTCGTCCTCACCGTGATCGTGCTGCCCTCGGGGGCGTTCAGGCCGCCGAGCACCGACTGGGACTCCACCGTGTTGCTGAAGGAGAGGAACGGCCGGTCCACCTTGACCTTGAAGCCGAGGCCCTCCAGCGTCTTGCGGGCCGCGTCCACGTCCTGGCCGGTCACGTCCGGTACCTGGACCTGGCGGGGGCCCTTGGAAAGGGTGAGGGTGACCGTGTCGCCGGCGGCGGCCTGAGCACCGGCCAGGGCCGACTGGTTGGCCACCGTGCCGGGCGCCGAGGGCGAGTTGACCTGCTCGGCGGCCACCTTCACGGTGAGGCCGAGGCCCTCCAGCGCCTGCCGCGCCTCGTCGGCGGTGCGGCCGGTGACGTTCGGCACCTGGACGGGACGGCCCTTGCTGACGACCAGCGCGACGGCCGTGTCGGGCGCCCGACGCTGGCCGCCGGCCGGATCGGTGCTGATCACCGAGCCCTGGGCCACGTCCTGGCTGAAGGCCTGCGTCACGATCCCCGGCGCCAGGCCCACCTTCGTCAGCTCGGCCTTCGCCTCCTCCAGCGGCCGACCCTTGAGGTCGGGCACGCTGACGACCTCGGGGCCGCGCGAGATGGTGAGCACCACCGCGCCGTTCCCGCGGATCCGCTTGCCGCCCTCGGGGTCGGTGTTCATGACCGTCCCGCGTTCGAAGGCGTCGCTGAACTTGCGGTCGACCCGCTTCACCCCGAGGCCGGCGGCCGACAGCTGGGACTTCGCCTGCTCCTCCGACTTGCCGAGCAGGTTCGGGACCTTCGTGAACTGGCCGGAGTTGATGTACCAGACGCCCGTGCCGAGACCGAGGGCGAGCAGCACCCCGGCGACGATCAGGAGCGGTCCGCGCCGGGGTGCGCGCGGAAGCCGCCGGTCCGGCGGTGCGGCGGCCGGCGCGGGCGCCGACTCCAGCCGCGAGGTGTGGAGCACCGGCTGCTGCACGTCCACCGAGCGGGGGATCACGCCCGTCCGGTCCTCCGCCGCGCTGCGCGCCTGGGCCCGCGCCTGCGGCGGTACGGCGTCCAGCTCGGCCTCGCCGAGGCCGTCGCGGACGCCGCGGGCCAGGCCGAGGAGGGCCGCGGCGTCGGAGGGCCGCAGCTCGGGGTTGCGGGCGGTGGCCTGCGCTACGAGGGCGTCGAGGCCGGCCGGGAGCCCGGGGACGGCGGCCGACGGGGGCGGAACGTCCTCGTTGAGGTGCTGGTAGAGCACCTGGGCGGGGCTGCCGCCGTTGTGCGGCTTGCTGCCGGTGAGCATCTCGTAGAGCACGACGCCGCAGGCGTACACGTCCACGCGGGTGTCGGTGATCCCGTTCTCGATCTGCTCGGGCGCCAGGTAGGAGACGGTGCCGAGGACCGAGCCGGTGGTGTTCGTGACGGAGCCCACGGAGCGGACCAGCCCGAAGTCGGCGACCTTCACACGGCCGTCGTCGCCGATGAGTACGTTCTCGGGCTTCATGTCCCGGTGCACGAAACCGGCCCGGTGGGCGGCTCCGAGGGCGGCGAGGACCGGTTCGAGGATGTCGAGGGCGGCCCGCGGCTGGAGCGCGCCGCGCTCGCGGAGCACGTCGCGCAGGGTGCAGCCGGAGACGTACTCCATGGCGAGGTACGTGTACGGGCCGTCGGTCCCCTGGTCGAAGACGGCGACGACGTTGGAGTGGGCGAGGCGGGCCACGGACTTCGCCTCGCGGATGAAACGGTCGACGAAGGCGCCGTCGGCGGCGAGCGCCGGGTGCATCACCTTCAGCGCGAGGACGCGGTCGAGACGGGTGTCCACGGCCCGGTAGACCGTGGCCATGCCGCCGGCCGCGATGCGGGCATCGATGCGGTAGCGGCCGTCGAGCACGCGCCCGACGAGGGGGTCATCCAGGGTCGTATCCACCCGGCGATTCTACGAGCGCCCGCCGCGCCGCCGGCCCGGGTGGGGGTGGTTGCAGCGCAGCTGTGACGCACGTCCCCTTCCCGGCGCCCCCGTCCGCGGCGCCCGCGGGCCCTTGCGGGCCCCGTCGGGTCGGGGCCCGTACCCCCTGGTCAGGCGGTGAAGGCGGGGCGTTCCGGGTCGAGGGCGGCGCGGCCCTCGACGGGGGAGGAGGCCTCGGCGAAGCGCCGTTGCGGAATGCGTCCCGCCCGGTGGGCGAGACGTCCCGCGGAGACGGCGTCCCGCATGGCCGCGGCCATCAGCACGGGCTCCTGGGCCCGGGTCACGGCGGAGGCCAGCATCACGCCCGCGCAGCCCAGCTCCATGGCCAGCGCGGCGTCCGACGCCGTCCCGGCACCCGCGTCCAGGATGACCGGGACGCCGGCCCGTTCGACGATCAGCTCGAAGTTGTGCGGGTTGCGGATCCCCATGCCGGAGCCGATGGGGGACCCGAGCGGCATGATCGCCGCGCAGCCCACGTCCTCCAGCTTCCGGGCCAGCACCGGGTCGTCGTTCGTGTAGGGCAGGACGGTGAAGCCCTCGTCCACCAGGACCTCGGCCGCGTCCAGCAGCTCGACGCCGTCCGGCAGGAGGGTGCGCTCGTCCGCGACGACCTCCAGCTTGATCCAGTCCGTGCCCAGGGCCTCCCGTGCCAGCCGGGCCGTGAGCACGGCCTCCCCGGCGGTGAAGCAGCCCGCCGTGTTCGGCAGGACGGCGATGCCGAGCTTCGTCAGCACCGACAGGACCGAGCCCTGCACCGTCGGGTCCAGGCGGCGCATCGCCACCGTCGTCAGTTCCGTCCCCGACGCGGTCAGCGCCCGTTCCAGGACGTCCAGGCTCGGGGCCCCGCCCGTGCCCATGATCAGGCGGGAGGAGAAGGTCCGGCCGCCCAGTTCGAAGAGGTCGTCCGCCATCGTCGTCAGCCTCCCTGGACCGCGGTGAGGACCTCGACCCGGTCGCCGTCGTCCAGTGGGGTGTGCGGCCACTGCCCGCGCGGGACGACGGTCTCGTTGAGGGCGGCGGCGACGCCCTTGGGCGCCCGGGTCAAAGTGGCCACCACCGCGTCGAGGGTGGTGCCGACCGCGATCTCGCGCGGCTCGCCGTTGACGGAGATGGTCATGCGTAGGACTCCTGACGCGTGGAGGAGAAGCGGCGGGGGGTGAAGGGGCGGGCGATCTCCGGTACGACTCCGGTGGCCAGCAGCTCCGCCATCACGTCCCCGGTGAGGGGGGTCAGCAGGACCCCGTTGCGGTAGTGGCCGGTGGCCAGGTGGAGGCCCGGCAGCTCGGTGGGTCCGAGCAGCGGCGCGTTGTCCGGCGAGCCCGGACGCAGCCCCGCCACGGTTTCGACCAGGGGGAGTTCGGTGATTCCGGGCACCAACTCGTGGGCGTCGCGCAGCAGCTCGTAGACCCCGCCCGCGGTGACCGTGGTGTCCCAGCCGAGTTCCTCGCTGGTGGCGCCGACGACGAGCTCGCCGCTCTCGCGCGGCACCAGGTAGACGTGGCTGCCGCGCACGACCGCCCGTACGGTCCGGGACAGGAACGGGCCGTACGCGGCCGGTACCGACAGCCGCAGCACCTGTCCCTTCACCGGCCGTACCGGAACGGCCACCTCGGGCGGTACGCCGGCGAGCCGGCCGCTGAACGAGCCCGCCGCCAGGACCACCTGGTCGGCGAACAACTCCGTACCGTCGTCGAGGACGGCGCCCGCGGCCCGGTCCCCGGTGGTGACGAGCCGGGCCGCGCGGGCCCGGTGCAGGGTCACCCCGGACCGCTCGCAGGCGGTCAGCAGGGCGGTCGCGAGGCGGCGCGGATCGACCTGGTGGTCCCCGTCGACCCGCAGCCCGCCGCGCACGCCGGGAGCCAGCATCGGCTCCAGACGGCGGCACTCGCGGCCGGTGAGCCACTCGGACTCCAGCCCGCAGCGGCGCTGGAGCGCGTGCAGTTCGCGCAGGTGGAGCCGGTCGTCCGCGTCGAGGGCGACGGCCAGGGTGCCGCAGGCCCGGTAGCCGATGTCCGTGCCGCCGCAGGCCTCGGACAGCTCCGCGGCGAAGTCCGGATAGCGGGCGGCGGAGGCGACGTTGAGCCCGAGCAGGGTCTCCTCGCCGTAGTGCAGTTCCGTGACGGCGGCCAGCATGCCCGCCGCGACCCGGGCGGCGCCGCCGCCGGGGTCCGGATCGGCCAGTACGACGCTCAGGCCGCGCCGGGCCGCCCGCCAGGCGATGACCAGGCCGATGATCCCGCCCCCGATGACGAGGACGTCGGATCCCTTCCGAGATGAGTGCATGGGCGTCCAGCCCCTCCCTTCGCCGGCATGACCCGGATCAGGTTCGTACGGTCGGAGGCCGGCCAGCCTCCCTCTCAGCCCGGTGCGCCCGGACTCCCGCGATGGGTACGGTGGCCAGACTAACCCCGTGGCCGATGCCGGGTAAGGCTGCCTCCCCCGGGCTCCCGCACCCGCTATTCCTGACGGACCGTCAGAGAACTAGGCTGGGTCGCGTGAGCGAGCAGACGCAACAGACGAACCCCGGTGTCGTGATCGTCGGCGCCGGAATGGCCGGGGTGCAGACCGCGGTGGCCCTGCGGGAACAGGGCTTCACCGGCCCCGTGACCCTGCTGGGGGCCGAACCCCACCAGCCCTACGACCGGCCCCCGCTGTCCAAGGCGGTGCTCCTCGGCAAGGCCGAGGACTCCGCCTTCGACGTCGACTTCGAGGGCCTCGACATCGAGCTGCGGCTCGGCACCGAGGTCACCGGCCTGCGGCACGCCGAACACGAACTGGACACCGAGGCCGGACCCGTCCCGTACGAGGTCCTCGTCCTGGCGACCGGAGCGCGGCCACTGACCCTGCCCGGCTCCGACGGCGTCCCCGGCGTGCACCTCCTGCGCACGCTCGACGACGCCGCCCGGCTGCGCCCCGTCCTGGCGACCGCCCCCGCCACCGTCGTCGTCGGGGCCGGCTGGATCGGCGCCGAGTTCGCCACCGCCGCCCGGGCGGCGGGCTGCGCCGTCACCGTCGTCGAGGCGGCGGACCGGGTCCTGGCGGGCGCCCTCCCGGCCGAGGTCACCGCCCCGATGGCCGGCTGGTACGCCGAGGCGGGCGCCGAGCTGATCACCGGCGCGAAGGTCGCCGGCATCGACGAGGGCCGGGTCCGGCTCGCGGACGGCCGGGAACTGGAGGCGGGCGCCGTCGTCGTCGGCATCGGCGCGCGCCCCGCGACGGACTGGCTGACCGGGACCGGGATCGACCGCGGCCCCGACGGCTCCGTCACCGCGGACGCCCACCTGCGCACCACCCTCCCCGGGGTGTACGCCGTCGGCGACTGCTCCTCCTTCCCGTCGGCCCGCTACGGGACGCGGCTGCTGGTCCACCACTGGGACAACGCCCTCCAGGGCCCGCGCGCCGTCGCGGCGAACATCCTGGCGGGGGAGCCCGTACGGGCCTACGACCCCGTCCCGTACTTCTGGTCGGAGCAGTTCGGCCGCTTCGTCCAGTACGCCGGACACCACGCCGGCGCCGACACCCTGCTGTGGCGCGGCGACCCCGGCGACGCCACCTGGTCGGTGTGCTGGCTCCGGGACGGCCTCCTGGTCGCCGTCCTGGCCGTCGGCCGGCCGAGGGACCTCGCGCAGGGCCGCAAGCTCATCGAGTCGGCCGTCCCCGTCGACCCGGCCCGGGTGGCGGACCCCGCCACCCCGCTGAAGTCCGCCACCGCCTGAGGCGCCCGACGGCGCGACGGGACGGATCGGGCACGGCGGAGCGGGGGAGTCCGCCCCGCGCCGCCCGGGCGGGAGGCGGCCCGGACCCCGGACGGACGGGCCAGGTACCGGCGGCCCGTCCGAGATGGCAGGCTTGTGTCCGTGACCGAGATTGACGCAAAGATCGATGCCCTTGTCCCCTCCTGGCTGCACCTCCCCGACATCGCGGAGATGCTCGACGTCGAGGTGACCCGGGTCCGCCAGATGGTCAAGGAAGGCCAGCTCATCGCCGTACGCCGGGGCGAGAACCGCACCCTGCAGGTTCCGGCCCAGTTCATCGACGGCGACAAGGTCGTGAAGGGCCTCGTGGGCCTGCTGACCGTGCTGCGCGACGACCGCTTCTCCGAGGAGGAGATCCTGGAATGGCTCTTCACCGAGGATCCGACCCTGCCCGGCAGCCCCGTGCAGGCGCTGAGCGAGAATCGCGGCACGGAGGTGAAGCGCCGCGCTCAGGCGCTCGCCCTCTGATGAGCTGATCCACAGGTGTGCGGGCCGGTCCCACCGGCCCGCACACCGCCACCACCACGGGGGGTACACCCATGCAGCAGCTGTCCGACGCCCGGCTCTACCTGTGCACGGACGCCCGGAAGCGGCAGGGTGACCTCCCCGAGTTCCTGGACGCCGTCCTGGCCGGGGGCGTGGACATCGTCCAGCTCCGCGACAAGGGCATGGAGGCCGGCGAGGAACTGGAACACCTCGGGGTCTTCGCCGACGCCGCCCGCCGCCACGGCAAGCTCCTCGCGGTCAACGACCGCGCCGACGTCGCGCACGCCATCGGCTCCGACGTCCTGCACCTCGGCCAGGGCGACATCCCCGTCCCGGCCGCCCGCGCCATCCTCGGCGGCGGCGTCCTCATCGGCCGGTCCTGCCACGCCGAGTCCGAGGTCGACGCCGCGGCGGCCGAGCCCGGCGTCGACTACTTCTGCACCGGACCCTGCTGGCCCACCCCCACCAAGCCGGGCCGCCACGCCCCCGGCCTCGACCTCGTCCGCCACGCCGCCTCCCTGCGCCAGGACCGCCCCTGGTTCGCCATCGGCGGCATCGACGCCGGCAACCTGGACGAGGTCCTGGACGCGGGCGCCACCCGCGTCGTCGTCGTACGGGCCGTCACCGAGGCCTCCGATCCCGGCGCCGCGGCCGCCGACCTCGCCCGGCGCGTACGCGCCCGCGCCGAGGTCGTCACCGGCTAGACCGGGGGAGCCGCCAGGGCGCCGCTCGGCCGGGACCGCCACCGGTCGGGCCGCCGTCCGCAAGGTGTCCAAAAATGTGTCCAATGGATGGACACGGCTTCGGTGTCCGCCGAGCCGCGTCTAACCTGCCCGTATGGCCCTTGGTACCGCTTCCACCTGGTCGGACCGTGCACACACGGTCCGGGACCTCATCGCGTCCGGGTGCTCGTACTCATTCGAGTTCTGGGCCCCCAAGACGGAGAAGGGCGAGCGCAACCTCTGGAACGCGCTCCGCCGGATCGAGGCGGTCTCCCCGAGCTTCGTCTCGGTGACCTACGGGGCAGGCGGCTCCACCCGCGGCGGCACCGTCCGCGCCACCCAGCAGATCGCCGCCGACACCACCCTGACCCCCGTCGCGCACCTCACCGCCGTGGACCACTCGGTCGCCGAGCTGCGCCACGTCATCGGGCAGTTCGCGGACGCCGGGATCCGCAACATGCTCGTCGTGCGCGGGGATCCGCCGGGCGACCCGATGGGCGAGTGGGTCCCGCACCCCGAGGGCGTCCACTACGCGGCGGACCTGGTCCGGCTGGTCAAGGAGTCGGGCGACTACTGCGTCGGCGTCGCGGCCTTCCCCGAGATGCACCCCCGCTCCTCCGACTGGGACACGGACATCCGTCACTTCGTGGACAAGTGCCGCGCGGGCGCCGACTACGCGATCACCCAGATGTTCTTCGATCCGGAGAATTATCTGCGGCTGCGCGACAGCGTCGCGAAGGCGGGCTGCGAGACCCCGATCATCCCCGAGGTCATGCCCGTTGTGGCCGTGAAGCAGCTCGAACGGCTGCCGCAACTCAGCAACGCGCTCTTCCCCGAGACTGTGAAAGAACGCATGCTCGCGGTCAAGGACGATCCCGCCGCTGTACGCTCCATTGGCATCGAGTTCGCCACGGAGTTCTGCGCGCGGCTGCTGTCCGAGGGTGTACCAGGACTGCACTTCATCACGTTGAACAATTCCACGGCGTCCCTCGAGATCTACGAGAACCTGGGCCTGCACCAGCGGGCCTGACCGGCCATTCCCCGTTCCCGTGCGGGCGGCCGTACCGAGAGGGGCCACGCATGGGAATGACGGTCCTCTACATCGCGTTCGGTGTCGTCGCGTTGTGGTTGCTTGCCGAGGTCCTGATGCAGTACAAGGCCCGGCTCCGCTGGCGCCTGCTCGCCTTCACCGGGTTCCTCGGCGTCGTGGCGGGGGTGCTGCTGCCCTCGGTGTACGTGATCGGCGCGGGCGCCGTCGCCTTCGCCCTGGGCCAGACCCTGGTGACGCTGTCCTTCCGCAAGGGCTTCGTGGCCGGCTGGGCGCTGCGCCGGGGCGGGGAACCCGCACCGCAGGAACAGGGTCGACGCCGCCGCTCCGGAGGCGAACCGCGCCCGGACGCCGGGCTGGAGGTGACGGCCCTGGAGTACGGATCCCAGGGCCCGGACGCCGCCCGCGAAGGCCGTGACGGCCACGAGGACCGCGACGTGGACTCCACGCAGGTCTTCACCCCGGAGCCGGTCCCCGAGGACACCGGCTCGTACGGCATACAGAGCTTCGCCCCCCGCCAGGGCGACGGGGCCGCGCCCTACGGCCGGCCCGAGCAGGACGCCCACCGGTACGCGGCGCACTACGAGCAGCAGCAGGGCGGGCCGGGCTACGACTACCCCGGCGGCTACCCGACCGGCGAACAGCAGGTCTACGCCGCCTACTCGGACCCGTACATCGGCACCGGCGGCGCGGTCGCCCCGCCCGGCTACGACTACTCGGGCTACGCCCAGTACGACCCGGCGCAGCAGCAGTACTCGACGGACACGCCGCCCGGCGGGGTCTGGGTCCCGCAGCAGCGCGCCAACGACGCACAGCCCCCGTACCCGGGCCAGGACGGCGGCCAGGACCAGCAGCAGCCCCAGCAGGGCTACCCGTACCAGGGCAACCAGGGCAACGGCACCGGCGAGTACGAGCAGTACCGCTACTGACGGCCGCCCGCAGGGACCGGCTCCGGGGTCACTGCGACCCCCGGAACCGGTCCCCCTCCACGATCAGGCCGGCCACCAGAGCCCCGGTCATCCCGGCGTGCGCGAGCCCGCCGCCCGGGTGGGCCCAGCCGCCCGCGAGGTAGAACCCGGGCAGGGCCGTCGTGTTCGCCGGATACAGCAGCCGGCCGCCCGCCCCCGCGAGGGCCGGCGGCGGCACGGCCCCGCCGAGGGCGCCGGTCGCCGCCTCCACGTCGGCCGGGGTGCGCACCTCGTGCCACAGCAGCCGCTCCCGCAGCCCCGGCACCGCCCGTTCGGCAGCCGCCAGCAGCTCCTGCACCCCGGGGACGCCCTGCGGCGCCTGCGGGTCGCACACGGCGCTCACGGTGACGGCCTCGTGGTCCGCGTCGGGCCGGGTCGTCGGGTCGTCGGGGCGCAGGACGGTGACCGTCCCCACGCCCGCCCCGTGGCCCGGGTCGCGGTGGACCAGCGTGCGGTGCGCGGCGTCCGTCGGACGGGCCCCGCGCAGGGCGAGCAGCAGGGTGATCCGGCTGGGCACCCCGGCGCCCCGGGCCGGAACCGCGTCCGGGGCCCAGGCGGGGGAGCCGACCGGCAGCTGCCTCGGGTCGATGCCGCAGACGACCAGGTCGGCGGCCTCCTCGGTGCCGTCGTCGAGCAGCAGCCCGGCGGCCCGGCCGTCCCGCGTCAGGACGTCCCGTACGCCGGAGCCGAAGACGAACTCCACCTTCCGCTCCAGGCAGCGCTCGTGGACGGCGGTCGCCAGGGCGCGCAGGCCGCCCCGGACGTACCAGCTGCCGAAGGTCTGCTCCATGTAGGGCAGCGCGGCGGCGGAGGCGGGGGCCGTCCGGGGGTCGAGGCCGTACGTCTCGACCCGGGCGGTCAGCAGCTCGGCGAGCGGGCCGCCCAGCTCGCGCCCGGCCACCTCGGCCAGGGTCGGCGGGCGCCGCCGCAGCAGCCCGCTCCCGCGCAGCGCGGGGTACGGGTCGCGGCCCAGGGACTGCCATGCGGGGCGCAGCGGCTCCTCCAGCAGGGGGCGGCGGGTGGCGTCCCAGGTGTCGCGGGCGCGGCCCAGCACGGCGTTCCAGCGCTCGCCCGCGCCCGGGCCGAAGGCCTCGTCCAGCGCGGCGGCGACCCCGCCGCGCGACTTGCCGGGGAGGGTGACGGTGATGGCGCCGGGCCCTTCGCCGAGGACGTGCCGGACGGCCGGGTCCAACTGGACCAGGTCGACGTGGTCCTCCAGGGGCCGCTTGCCGGTCTTGATGAACAGGTCGCGGTAGACGGCGGGCAGGTGCAGCAGCCCCGGGCCGGTGTCGAAGGCGAAGCCGTCGCGCCGGTGGCGTCCGACGGAGCCCCCGTGGTCGGGTCCGCGTTCGTGGACCGTCACCCGGTGCCCCGCCACGGCCAGCCGGGCCGCCGTCGCCATCGCGCCCATCCCGGCGCCGATCACCGCAATTCGTGCCATGGGCTGAGCCTATCGAGGGAGGTCGGGGGGTCAGTCGGGTGGTGCCCCGCCGGCCGCGCGGACTTCGGCGCCCAGCCGTTTCTCCTCGCGGCGCTGGGCGCGCCGGCGCAGGAAGCGGCGGATCCGGGTCCAGAGGTAGAGCACCATCGCCAGTCCGGCGACCAGCAGGACCGCCGCGATGATCGCGGCGGCCTGGGGGTTGAACATGGCGAAGGTGACGATCGCGCCGACGCCGAGGTCCTCGGCCGTGCTCATCACGATGTTGCTGACGGGCTCGGGTGAGGTGTTGATGGCCATCCGGGTGCCGGCCTTGACGAAATGGCTGGCCAGCGCGGTGGAACCGCCGACCGCGCCGGCGGCGAGGTCCGACAGGGAGCCGCTCTGCCCCGCGAGCAGGGCGCCGACCACGGCCCCGGACAGCGGTCGGATCACGGTGTGGACGGAGTCCCAGAGCGAGTCCACGTAGGGGATCTTGTCGGCCACGGCCTCGCAGAGGAACAGGACGGCCGCCGCGATCAGGACGTCGGGGCGTTGGAGCGCGGCGGGGACGTCGTCGCTCAGTCCGGTCGCGCCGAAGATGCCGAGCAGGAGGATCACGGCGTACGCATTGATCCCACTGGCCCAGCCGCTGGTGAAGACCAGGGGGAGCACACTCACCCGGCCATCATGACGCAGCCGGCCCGCTCCGGCAGGCGTACGGCGCGACGGGCCCCGCCGGCGGGGCCGCGCACGGCTCGCGCCCGGGTACGGCGGAGGGGACGGTCGCCTTAGGGCGGCCGTCCCCTCCGTCATGAGTCTTCGTGGGGCTACTGCCCCTGTTCGTCACGGCGGCGCTGCCACCGTTCCTCGATCCGGGTCATCATCGACCGACGCTGTCGGCTGCGGCCGTGGGCCGAGCCTTCTGCACTTCCGGAGACGGGCTGCTCGCCGGGCTTGGGTGCCTTGCGCCAACCGGTGACCACGAGGACCGTACATCCCAGCATGACGAGGAAACCCACCACGCTGATCCAGAGCACGTTCGGCACGATCACACCGGTCATGAGGAGCGCGATACCCACCACAATGCCTGCGACTGCCTGGTAGACCCGTCGCCGGGTGTACGTGCGCAGTCCACTACCCTCAAGCGCTGTCGCGAACTTGGGGTCTTCGGCGTACAGCGCTCGCTCCATCTGCTCGAGCATTCGCTGCTCGTGCTCCGAGAGCGGCACGGGAGTCCTCCTCATCCGTCGGTCGCGGGGGTAGCGACCAGGGGTCCCCTTCAGGATAGGCGGGGAATCGCCCCCGTGACACCCGCCCTCTACGCCACATTCTGCGAATCCACCGTGCCGGTAAAGCACGGTGTCAAATCTGTGTGTCAAACCGTACCGCCGCCAGTGCGGTCACTGAGGCGCTTATTCCCCAATGAACAGTCCGCCATGCCGACCGGTGCTTCCGATCATACGGGGAGGAGCGCCGGATGGGAGGGTGTGCGGCCGAGGCCGCCCGCGCATGCCCGCAGATCAGGCGGGCTTCTCGCCCAAAACGTGCAGTTGCGTGGCCACCGCGTGGAAGGCGGGGAGCTCGGCCGCGGCCTCCTCCAGACGCAGCAGTGCCTCCACCGCGCCGGGTTCGGTGTCCACCAGGACCCCGGGGACCAGGTCGGCGAAGATCCGCACGCCGTGGACCGCGCCGACGGCGAGGCCGGCCCCGCCTACGAGCTCGCCGAGCTGCTCGGCGGTGAAGCGGCGCGGCACCGGGTCGCCGGCGCCCCAGCGCCCGGCCGGGTCGGTGAGCGCGGTACGGGCCTCGGTGAAGTGCCCCGCCAGTGCCCGGGCGAGCACGGCCCCGCCGACGCCGGAGCCGAGCACGCTGAGGATGCCGCCGGGGCGCAGGGCCGCGACCGCGTTGGCCACGCCCTCGGCCGGGTCGTCCACGTACTCCAGCACGCCGTGGCAGAGCACGACGTCGTAGGCGTCGCGCTCGACCACGTCGAGCAGGCCCTGCGCGTCTCCCTGGACCCCGCGCACCAGATCGGCGACGCCGGCCTCGGAGACCCGGCGCTCCAGCCCGAACAGCGCGTTCGGGCTGGGGTCGACCACGGTCACCCGGTGGCCCAGGTGGGCCACCGGCACGGCGAACTTGCCGGTGCCGCCACCGGTGTCCAGTACGTCCAGCACGTCCCGCCCGGTCGCCTTCACCCGGCGGTCGAGGGCCTCCCTGAGGACCTCCCACACCACGGCGGTGCGGAGGGAGGCGCGGGGGCGGGAATTGTCCGACACGGCTGATGACTCCTCGGCGCGATTGGGTGGGGGAGCAGTGCGATCCCCACCCTATGGCCTCGGACAGCCGGGCAGGTCATCCCGCCTCCGGACGCTCCGGTCCCGGTGTCCTCGGCAGCGGCAGGGCCTGCGTCACGGGCTGCAACGCGAGCATCCGCTCCACCAGTCGCAGGAACATGCCCACCTCCCGCACCAGGTCGTCCGCCTGACGACCGGTCGCCGCGTCCCGTATCCCCGCCTCGGCCCGCGCCCGGCGCGCCGCACCGGAGGCGAACAGGGCGCTCCACTCCGTCAGCTCCGGCGCTATCTCCGGGAGCACCTCCCACGCGCTGCGGATCCGGGGCCTGCGCCGCGGGTTGACCGGCTCGGGGCGCCCGCGCGCGGCGAGCACCGCCGCGGCGGCACGCAGCGCCGCGAGGTGTGCCGTGGCGTACCGCTCGTCGGACCGGGTCAGCAGGGCCGCCTCGGCCAGGCCGCTGCGGGCCTTTGCGAGCAGGTCCAGGGCGGCCGGTGGTGCGGCCGACCTGCGCGGGACGGGGTGGACAGGGGACGGGGACGGTGTGGCCATGACGAACCTCCTGTCGTTGCGTGGTGCTCGGCGGTGGTGCCGGAGCGCGTGCGGTGCGCACGTGCTCCTCCATCGTGACGGGCCCCACTGACAATCATCCTGACCTGCGCTTATACCCACAAAGCCCCCCTCATGTACGGCCCTTGGCCCTGAACCTGATAGTTTTTGAACTGACCGGTCAGTTCAAATGAAGGGGGACGGCGTGGACAGCCCGCACGGCGCGGCCGTCAAGGCCGAGGACTTCGGACTCAAGGGCCCGCGCGGCTGGGCCTTCCGGGGCGTGGGGATCGACGCGGCGCCCGGCTCGCTCATCGCACTCGAAGGACCCTCCGGCAGCGGCCGGACCTGCCTGCTCCTCGCCCTCACCGGACGGATGAAGGCCACCGAGGGGCACGCCGAGATCGGCCGCCACCGGCTGCCGAAGAAGATGGCCGCGGTCCGCCGGATCTGCGCCCTCGGCCCGGTTCCCGGGGTCAACGACCTCGACCAGGCGCTCACCGTCGCCGAGCAGCTGCGCGAGGGCGCCCTCCTCCAGCGGCACTACACCGGTCCCGTGCGCGCCCTGCTGCGCCCGCGCGGCGAGCGCCGGGCCGGGACCGGGGCCAGGATCGAGGAGGCCCTGACCGCCGTCGGGCTGGACCTGGACACCCTGCCCAAGGGACCCCGCACCTCGGTGCGCGACCTGGAGCGGCTGGAGGCCGTACGGCTGTCCGTGGCCATCGCCCTGCTCGGCAGCCCGCGCCTGCTGGCCCTCGACGACCTGGACCTCAAGCTCTCGGACGCCGAGCGCGTCGAGGTATGGGCCCTGCTGCGGTCCATCGCCGCCCGCGGGACCACCGTCCTCGCGGTGTGCAGCGAGGCCCCCGAGGACGTCACGGTGCTGCGCACGGTCCCGGCCGCGCCGGAGCCCGCGAAGCCCTCCGGCTCCGCCGGGCCCTCCGGTTCCACGAAGCCCGCGGCGCCCGCGAAGCCGGCCGGGAGCGGGACCGCGAACCCCGCTCCCGCCACCGCCCGGGGCGCCGGTCCGAAGATCACCTGGGGCCTCACCGACGGAGCCGCGTCCGCACCGGACGCGGCCGCCGCCGGGACGACGTCCCCGGGCAACGACACGGACGACGCCCCGGCGGGCACCCGGAGCGACGACGGGGCCCAGACCCCGACCCCGACCGCCGCCGGGGTGACCAAGGGCGGGGCGACCAAGGGCAGGGCGTCGAAGAAGGCCCGGCCCCAGGACGCACCGCCGGCCGAGCCGTCCGGCACCCGGGCCGAGCCCTCCGGCACCCGGGCCGAGGCAGAACCGGACGCGCCCGCGGGCACCGCCGCGGGGACGGCGACCGCCACCACCGCCACCGATGCCGACACCACCACCCACCACGACCCGAAGGGAGCGGCGGACGATGCGATCGCCGAAGCTGGCCGCGCTTGAGCTGAAGCGGTTCGGGCGGGGGAAGCTGCCCCGCGCCGCGCTCGTCGCGCTGCTCCTGCTGCCGCTGCTGTACGGAGCCCTGTACCTCTGGTCCTTCTGGGACCCGTACAGCCGTCTCGACAAGGTTCCCGTCGCCCTCGTCAACGTCGACAAGGGCGCCACCGTGGACGGCAAGCGGATCGAGGCCGGTGACGAGATCACCAAGAAGCTGCACGACAGCAAGACCTTCGACTGGCGCGAGGTCGGCCCCGCCGAGGCGGCGAAGGGGCTGGAGAACGGGAAGTACTACCTGTCCCTGACGATGCCCGCCGACTTCAGCGCGAAGATCGCCTCCAGCTCGGGTGACGACCCGGCCACCGGCGCCCTCCAGGTCCGCACGAACGACGCGAACAACTACATCGTCGGCTCGATCTCCAAGACCGTCTTCTCCGAGGTCCGCTCCGCGGCGTCCACCAACGCCTCCCGCGGCTTCCTCGACAAGATCTTCGTCAACTTCTCCGACCTGCACGACAAGACGGCCGAGGCCGCCGACGGCGCGGACAAGCTGAAGGACGGCGCGGGCAAGGCCCAGAAGGGCGCCAAGGACCTCGCCGACGGCCTCGACACGGCCAAGGAGAAGACCGGCGAGCTCAACGGCGGGCTGAAGAAGCTCAACACGTCCGCCGGCCAACTGGAGACCGGAGCGAAGGACCTCGCCGCCGGCACCCAGATCCTCGCCGACAAGGTCAACGGCGCGGCCGCCAAGGCCAAGCCCTTCGTCAGCGACCCGAAGTCCCTGGCGGCCAACGCGGCGCTCGTCGCCGACTCCGCCAAGGTGGTCCGGGAGCACCTCGACACCTACATGAAGGCCGCCCCCGTCGTGGCCACCGTCACCAAGCGGGCCCAGACCGGCGCCGACAAGTACTACACCGACCACTGCGTCACGCCCGGCGCCGAACCGCACCTGGCCTCCTGCCCCGACCTGAAGAAGGTCAAGGACGACGTCTCCGAGGGCGCGGCGGCCGCCGCCGACGCCAACAAGGTCGCCCAGGCCGCCGGCACCGACCTCGGCAAGCTCCGCGGTCAGCTCGCCGACCTGGAGAACAAGGCCCGCGAGCTCGTCGACAAGGCGCCCTCCCTCGCCTCCGACCTCGACCAGGCCGTCACCAAGGTCAACGCCCTCAACAGCGGCGCCCAGAAGGTCTCCTCGGGCATGGGCCAACTGCACACCGGCATCGGCAGTGCGGCGAAGGGCTCCGGCGCCATCAACGACGGCGTCGGCAAGCTCGGCGACGGCGCCCGCACCCTCGACGGCGGCATGTACAAGCTGGTCGACGGCTCCGGCGAGCTCGCCGGCGGCCTGCACGACGGCGCGGGCAGGATCCCGGACTACGACCAGCAGGCGCGCGACGCCCGGACCCAGGTCATGGCCGACCCCGTCCGGCTCGCCAACCAGTCCCTCCACAAGGCACCCAACTACGGCACCGGCTTCGCCCCGTACTTCATCCCGCTGTCCCTCTGGGTCGGCGCGATGGTCGCCTACATGCTCATCGCCCCGATGAACAAGCGGGCCCTGTCCACCGGCGCCTCGCCCTGGCGGATCGCCCTCGCGGGCTGGCTGCCCGTGGTGGGGATCGGCGCCGCCCAGGTGGGCCTGCTGATGTCCGTGCTCCACTGGGCCCCGGGCCTCGGCCTGGAGATGGCCCGCCCGGCCCTGACCATCGCCTTCCTGCTGCTGGTCACCGGCTGCTTCGCGGCGATCGTCCAGTGGCTGAACGCCAAGTTCGGCGCCGCCGGACGCATCCTGGTGCTGGCCGTCCTGATGCTCCAGCTGACCTCGGCGGGCGGTACGTACCCCGTTCAGACCAGTCCGGGCTTCTTCAACGCCATCCACCCGTACCTGCCGATGTCGTACGTCGTCGAGAGCCTGCGCCGCCTGATCACCGGCGGCGACCTCACCCCGGTGTGGCAGGGCGGCGCGGTCCTGGTGGCCTTCACGGTCGGGGCCCTGGCCCTCACCGCGCTCGCCGCCCGCGGCAAGCAGGTGTGGACGATGGACCGGCTGCACCCGGAACTGAGCCTGTAAGGGGCTGTTGACCTGTGAGAATCAGCGCCATGGAAAGCAGCAGCACCGGTACGGGCACGGGCGGCGCCCGCCGCCGGGCCACCCGGCAGAAGCTCTACGAAGCCGCCGTCACCCTCATCGCCGAACAGGGGTTCTCCGCGACCACGGTCGACGAGATCGCGGAACGGGCGGGCGTGGCCAAGGGCACCGTCTACTACAACTTCGCGAGCAAGACCGACCTGTTCGAGGAGCTCCTGCGGCACGGGGTGGGGCTGCTCACGGCCTCGCTGCGGGCCGCGGCCGAGGAGACCGAGGCGCGCGGCGGCAGTCGCGTCGAGGCGCTGGACGGGATGATCCGCGCCGGCCTGGTCTTCATCGACCGCTACCCCGCCTTCACCCAGCTCTACGTCGCCGAACTGTGGCGCACCAACCGGGCCTGGCAGTCCACCCTGATGGTGGTCCGCCAGGAAGCCGTCGCGGTCGTCGAGACGGTGCTGCGCGAGGGCGTCGAACGGGGCGAACTCAGCTCCGAGATCGACGTCCCGCTGACGGCGGCGGCGATGGTCGGAATGGTGCTGGTGGCCGCGCTGGACTGGCAGGCCTTCCAGAGCGAACGCTCGCTGGACGACGTCCACTCGGCGCTCTCGCTGCTCCTGCGGGGCCGGGTCAGCGGCAGCCGCTGACCCGCCCGGAACCCCCGGTCGGCGGTGCCCATCGGGGGCGTCCGCGACGTAGAACTGAGTATCCGTACCCAGGTGCCGAAATGAGTACCCGTACGGATGGCTCCCACCTGCGAGGACAGCAGACTGGGGTGACGGACAGGGCTTCGGCCCGCACCGCGGACACGGGGCCGCGGAGCGGGCCGGACCCCTGGCCGGACAGGGATCGGGGGACCCTGGGAAGGGAAACGCCGGTGTGTCGGGGCTCGGGGGGAACGAGCCCGGACACACCGGCGTTTTCCGTGCGCACGTACCTCCGGGCGTTGCCGGGGGGTGGTCGGCCCGCCCTCAGCCCCGGCCGCGCAGCGGGATCCGGATGCGGCCGAACACGGCCGTCACCCGCTCCGCGAGCGCGGCCCGGCGGGTCGCCACGGCCCAGGACACCCGGGCCGCCGACCGCGGCAGCAGCAGCGCCCGCAGGCGGCCGGCGCGGCCGGCGCCCGCCAGCAGGCCGGCCCGCGCCGACAGGACGTCATCGGACAGGTCGGGGTGGGACAGGTCGGCGCCGGGCGGCGCGTACAGCGCCCGTTCGACGGCGTCCGCCACCCGGTGCACGGCCGCGGCCGCCTCCGCCTCCAACTTGCCCAACGTGACGACGCGGGCGGCGGCCCGCCGCGGCGACAACGCCTCGTCCGGCGGGACGTTCACGTCCCAGGCGGCGTCACCCAGCTCGCGCCAGGCGTCCAGCACGTCCCGCGAACCCAGCCGGCGCGCCCGGACCCGGCCGCGCCACAGGAGCGGCAGCAGCGGCAGGGCCAGTACGGCCAGGGCCGCGCCCGTCCAACCGAGGACCACGCCGACCGAAGGACCACCGGAACCCGACGCGGTGTTCTGGTTCAGCGCCGGACCGCCGCACTCGCCCAGCTTCTTCAGCTCCGGCGGGCACTCGTCGGCCTTCGACGGCGCCGTCGAGGGCTGGGGGACCGCCTGCGAGGGGAGGGCGGTCGGCGCCGACGGCTGCACGGTCGGGGCGTCGGCGCGGCTGTAGTCCGGGATCGAGATGCCCGCGCGGGGGGTCGGCTCGAAGCGCGTCCAGCCGACGCCCTCGAAGTACAGCTCCGGCCAGGCGTGCGCGTCCCGCATCGACACGTTGACGCTGCCGTCGGCCTGCTTCTCGCCCGGGGTGAAGCCGACCGCGACCCGCGCGGGGATCCCCAGGCTGCGCGACATCGCGGCCATCGAGAACGCGAAGTGGACGCAGAAGCCCTCCTTGTCGTTCAGGAACCTCGCGATGGCCTGCGAGCCCGTACCCGAGGACACCTTCGTGTCGTAGCGGAAGCCGCCGTTCACCGCGAAGAAGTCCTGGAGCCTGACCGCCCGCGTGTAGTCGTCCTTCGCCCCCGCGGTGACCCGCCGGGCCGTCTCCGCCACCACCGGCGGCAGGTTGTCCGGCAGTTTGGTGTACTCCGCCTGCACGAAGGGGTTCGGGCCCGGGGCGGACTGCAACTGCGCCGCCGTGGGCCGCAGGAACAGGCTCCGTACGGTGTACTGCGCGCCCTGCACGTTCTGGAAGCGGTCCTTGCCCAACTGGTCACCGACCAGGGTCCGACCGGCCGGTTCGAAGCGCCACTTGCCGCCGATGTCCACCTGCGTCGCCGGGTAGGGCATCGGCAGGTAGCGCTGGGCGTAGGTGTCCGCCGCCGAGACGGTGGTGCGCACCTCGCTCGCGCTCTCACGGATCCGCTCGCTCAGCCCCGAGGGGGTCGGCAACCGTTCGGGGACGTCCGTCAGCGGGCGCCCGGAGGCCTCCCACTTGACCCCGTTGAACTCGTCCAGCGCCAGGATCCGCAGGTACTGCTCGCCCAGTTGGGGGCTGTCGGTGCGGTACCGCAGGACGACCCGGTTGTCCTGCGCGTTCAGGCTGCTCTGCAGCGAGACCAGCGGGTTCACCGCCGAGATCGTCCCGCCGGTCCCGCCGCCCGAGCCGTCGTCGCCGCCGGGCGGACCCAGTACCCCGCTGCCGAGCGAGGGCAGTAGGGCCGGTGCGACCAGCGCCAGTCCCAGCGCGGCCGCGCCGATGCGGCGTCCGGTGCGCACCGGGGCGACCGCCTTGGTGCTCGGCCCGCCCCCGTAGCCGGAGGCGGCCGAGACCCGCCCGCCGGGAGCCGCGCCGAAGACGCGGCCCCACTGGGCGAGGCGGTCGCGGCCCTCGGAGAGCAGCAGCATCAGGTAGCCGCCGCCGGCCAGCACGAACGCGAACCATGCGCCGCCCTGACCGGCGGACAGTCCCGCGGCCACGGAGTACAGCGCCAGCAGCGGCAGTCCGGCCGCGGCGGCGGTGCGCACGGTCACCGCGAGCACGTCGACCAGCAGGCCGATCAGCAGGACGCCGGACAGCAGCAGCAGCCGGATGCCGTCGGTCGTGGGGGCCGGGATCGCGAACTCGGCGACGTCCCGGGTGCCCTGCTGGAACAGGGCGCCGAAGTCGGTGACGAGGAAGGCCAGCGGCCCGGACCCGGTGGACTCGGCCTTCCCGGCGAAGAGGAACGCCAGCAGCAGCAGGGACACCAGCAGCTGGGCCGCCACGGTCAGCGACCGGGCCAGCGGCACCCGCCGGGCCCCGGCGCCGACGGCCGCCTGCACGCCCAGCAGCGCGGCCGCCTGGAGCAGCCACCCCGACGATTCCACCAGCGGGGCCAGTGACCAGGAGGTCAGCAGCGTCGCCAGCATTCCGAAGAGCGTCACACGCGCGCGCCCGCTCATCCCCGACCTCCGGAGGTCGCCGTGCCGAGCGGAGCGTTCCCGGCCTGCCGCCACAATTCGCCGAACGGGGCGCCGGGCGGAACGGACAGCGCCGTCCAGCCCGCGTCCCGCAGCCGCCGCAGCCGCTCCTCCACCCGCGAGGGCTCGCCCGCCCAGGTCGCGGAATCCAGTACGAACGCCACGGCGCCTCCGCTGCGTTGGCGCATCCGCGCCGCCGTTTCCGCCTGTGCCTCGTCCAGGTCGCCGAAGAACGCGATGAGCAGGCCGTCGCCGCCCGCGGCGCCCTGCGCCGCGAAGCCCGCGCCGCCGCGCAGCGCGTCGTGGGCGGCGGACAGCCCGGACCCGTCGGAGTGCCCGACCACCGCGAGGGTGTCCATCATCAGTCCGGCCGCCTCGGCGGACTCCTGCCCGCCCGAGGAGAAGCCGCCGCCCTCGCCGCCCGCGGAATCGCCGGTGTCGGTCAGCAGACGTACCGAGAAGCCCTGTTCGAGCACGTGCAGCAGGGTGGAGGCGGCCGCGGAGACGGCCCACTCGAAGGCGGAGTCCGGGCCGGCGCCCTCGTACGCGAGGTGCCGGGTGTCCAGCAGCACGGTGGCCTTGCTGCGCTGCGGCTGTTCCTCGCGGCGCACCATCAGCTCGCCGTAGCGGGCGGTGGAGCGCCAGTGGACCCGGCGCAGGTCGTCGCCGCGCCGGTAGGTGCGCGGGATCACGTCGTCGTCCCCGGACAGGGCCAGCGAGCGGCGGGAGCCGTCGCCGTAGCCGTTCGCCTCGCCGGTCATGCGGACCGGGGGCAGGGGTTCGGTGCGGGGTATGACGGTGAGGGTGTCGTAGGCGCTGAAGGAGCGGGTCAGCTCGACCAGCCCGAAGGGGTCGGTCAGGCGCAGTTGGAGCGGGCCCAGGGGGTAGCGACCGCGCAGGTCGGAGCGGACCCGGTAGGAGACCTCGCGCCGCCCGCCCCCCTCGACCCGGTCCAGGACGAACCGGGGCCGGGGACCCAGCACGTACGGCACCCGGTCCTGGAGCATGAGCAGCCCGGTCGGGACGCGGGAGATGTTCTCCATCCGCAGCTGGACCCGGGCCTCGCCGCCGGCGGGCACCCGCGAGGGGGTCAGCCGGCGGCTGCCGGAGACCCGGTGGCGGGTGCGGTGCAGGGCGAGCACGCAGATCAGCGGCAGGACGACCAGCAGCAGCCCGACCCGCAGCAGCTGGCTCTGCCCCAGGACGTACGCACACGCGGCCGCGGCGGCCCCGGCGGCCAGGAACGACCGGCCCCGGGTGGTCAGGCCGGCCAGCGAGGCCCGCAGCCCACCCGCCTCCCGCGGCAGCCCGCCGGCGCCGCGCTGGGCACCGGCGCTCATCAGAAGCCCCGGATGCCCGCGCCGGGCGGCATCTCGCCGCGGGCGTGCGCGGCGGGGACGGGGGTGCGCTGGAGGATGTCGTGGACGACCTGCTCGGCGGTGCGCCGGTTCAGCTGGGCCTGCGCCGTGGGCAGCAGCCGGTGCGCGAGGACGGGCGCGGCCAGCGCCTGCACGTCGTCGGGCAGGACGTAGTCCCGGCCGGCCAGGGCGGCGGAGGCCTTCACGGCGCGCAGCAGGTGCAGGGTGGCGCGGGGGGACGCGCCCAGGCGCAGGTCCGGGTGGCTGCGGGTCGCGGAGACCAGGTCGACCACGTAGCGGCGGACCGGGGCGGCGACGTACACCTCGCGGACGGCCTCGATCAGCTTGACGATGTCGTGGGCGTGCGCGACGGCCGTCAGGTCGTCGAGCGGGGAGACCCCGCCGTGCACGTCGAGCATCTGGAGCTCGGCCTCGGGGCTGGGGTAGCCGACGGAGACGCGGGCCATGAAGCGGTCGCGCTGCGCCTCGGGGAGCGGGTAGGTGCCCTCCATCTCCACCGGGTTCTGCGTGGCGACCACCATGAACGGGCTGGGCAGGGCGTACGTGGTGCCGTCGATGGTGACCTGGCGTTCCTCCATCGACTCCAGCAGCGCGGACTGGGTCTTGGGGGAGGCGCGGTTGATCTCGTCACCGATGACGATCTGCGCGAAGATCGCGCCCGGCTTGAACTCGAACTCGCGGCGCTGCTGGTCGTAGATGCTGACGCCGGTGATGTCGGAGGGCAGCAGGTCCGGGGTGAACTGGATGCGCTGCACCGAACAGTCGATGGACTTGGCGAGCGTCTTGGCCAGCATGGTCTTGCCGACGCCGGGGACGTCCTCGATCAGCAGGTGTCCCTCGGCGAGCAGCACCGTCAGCGCGAGGCGCACGACCTCGGGCTTGCCCTCGATCACGCCCTCGACCGAGTCGCGGACCCGCTCTGCCGTGCTGGTCAGATCCGCGAGGCTGGCTCGGTCGTCGTACGTGGTCACCTGGTTCTCCTCGGCCCTTTTCCAGGGCCGACGCCGCTGGCGCGTGTACCGGCCCACCCCTGAACGCGGACACCGGCCCCGGAGGTCTTCCGGGGGGCGTCACACCGCATTCTTGACGCCGTTACGGCCTTGTGTCACTCAAGAGGCGGGATCGATCTCCCGGAGCAGCCCGGTGTGCACGTCGAAGACGAAGCCTCGCACATCGTCGCGGTGGAGCATGAAGGGGTTCGTGCGGACCCGCTGCATGGACTGGCGGACGTCCTGGTCGACGTCCCGGAAGGCCTCGACGGCCCAGGCGGGGCGCTGGCCGACCTCGTCCTCCAGCTCGTGCCGGAAGTCCTCGGTCAGGCTTTCGAGACCACAGCCGGTGTGGTGGATGAGTATCACCGAGCGGGTGCCCAGCGCCCGCTGGCTGATGGTGAGGGAGCGGATGGTGTCGTCGGTGACCACCCCGCCCGCGTTCCGGATGGTGTGGCAGTCACCGAGTTCCAGGCCGAGGGCGGCGTGCAGGTCGAGACGGGCGTCCATGCAGGCCACGACGGCCACCTGGAGGACGGGGCGGGCGTCCATGCCCGGATCGGTGAAGGCCGACGCGTACTTCCGGTTCGCCTCGACGAGACGATCGGTGACGGAAGCGGCCTCGGAGGCCCGGGGCGCGGAGTCGGCCGGCAGGGATGCGGAAGTCGTCATGGTTAAGACGTTAGTGGTCACAGCTCGGTGAGGCATTGAGTGAGGGTGGACAAAGAAGGTCAACGAGGCTTGTTGTGAGCTAACCCACAGGGGTGGGGCGGAGGCCGCCGTTCGGGTGATTCGCGGCTTTTGCGGATTCACCGGGAGAGGGGCGCACCGGGCGCGGGGCGGTTCGTTGACCGTGGCGACCGTTGCACTAAAGTGACGCGAACCGGCCGGAGCCCGGCCCTCACCGGCCGCCCGGCCCCCTGGTAAAACTCCGCGTGCGCGGCGCGGCGTACGCCTGCCGCGCCGTTATCTGAGAGGGCGCTTTGACTAGCGAGTCCCGACATGTCCCGGTGATGCTCCAGCGGTGCCTGGACCTGTTGGCCCCGGCGCTGGAGAGGCCGGGGGCCGTCGTCGTCGACTGCACCCTCGGCCTCGGCGGCCACAGTGAGGCCCTGCTGACCCGGTTCCCCGAGGCCCACCTGATCGGCCTCGACCGCGACAAGGAAGCCCTGCGGCTCTCCGGCGAGCGCCTCGCGCCGTTCGGCGACCGGGTCACCCTCGTCCACGCGATCTACGCGGACCTGGCCGAGGTGCTGGACGGCCTGCGTATCCCCACCGTCCAGGGCATCCTCTTCGACCTGGGCGTCTCCTCCATGCAGCTCGACGAGGCCGACCGCGGGTTCGCGTACGCGCAGGACGCCCCGCTCGACATGCGCATGGACCAGAGCACGGGCATCAGCGCCGCCGAGGTCCTGAACACCTACGCCCCGGGCGAGCTCGTGCGGATCCTGCGCCAGTACGGCGAGGAGAAGCAGGCCAAGCGGATCGTGTCGGCTGTCGTCCGCGAGCGGGACAAGGAGCCCTTCACCAACAGCGCCCGACTCGTCGAGCTGATCCGCGACTCGCTCCCGCAGGCGGCCAAGCGCACCGGCGGCAACCCCGCCAAGCGGACCTTCCAGGCCCTGCGGATCGAGGTCAACGGCGAGCTCTCCGGACTGGAGCGGGCCATCCCGGCGGCGGTGGACCGGATCGCGGTCGGCGGCCGGATCGCGGTGCTCTCGTACCACTCCCTGGAGGACCGGCTCGTCAAGCAGGTCTTCGCGGCGGGCGCGGCCTCCACCGCCCCGCCCGGGCTCCCGGTGGTGCCGGAGAAGTACCAGCCGAAGCTGAAGCTGCTGACGCGCGGCGCCGAGCTGCCGACCGAGGAGGAGATCGCCGAGAACCGGCGGGCCGCCCCGGCCCGGTGCCGCGGCGTCGAGCGCATCCGCGAGGCGCGGCTGTGACCCCGGCGGGCCGCTCCGGGGGCGGCAGGGCCGGCAAGGTGGCCACGCTGACCCGCGGGCAGGCGGCCCGCATCGGCCGGGCGCTCGGCAGCGGCCCGGCCGCGCGGCCCGGCGGCGCCGCACCGGGACAGGCCGCCCGGATGCCGTTCGTCCTGCTGGTCGTGGCCCTCCTCGGCGGCGGGCTGATCAGCCTGCTGCTGCTGAACTCCGCGCTGAACGAGGGCTCCTTCCAGCTGAGCAAGCTGAAGAAGGAGACCACCGCGCTGACCGACGAGGAACAGGCCCTCCAGCGCGACGTCGACAGCTACTCGGCCCCCGACGCCCTCCAGCGCCGGGCCCACGAACTGGGCCTGGTGCCCGGCGGCAGCCCGGTCTTCATCGGCGCCGACGGCAAGGTCGCGGGCGCCGTCTCGACGGCCGAGGCCCCGCCGCCGCCCTCCCCGCCGCCCACCGCCCAGCCCGCCCCGGGCCAGAGCGCGACCCCCTCCGCCGCGCCGTCCGCGGCGCCCGCGCCCGCGGGCCGGACCCCGGCGCCCTCCGGCGCCCCGGGCTCCCCGAACCCGGCGGCTCCCGACCCGGCCGCGCAGGACCCCGCCGCGCAGGGCCCCTCCGCCGGGCCCGGCGGCACGCCCCAGCCCCCGCAGCAGCAGCCCACCCCGAACCCAGGCAGGTGACGTCGTGACCCCGCTGACAGGCGGTTCCGCCGTACCCGGGCGCGGCCCCGCGGGGCCCCGCCCGGCCCCGCCCTTCCCCCGCGCCCAGGGTCCCGCCCGGACCCCCGGGCACGGCGGCGGCACCCGTACCGCGGAGGTGGGCGCGTGAGCCCCAAGGAGCCGCCCCGGCGGCGCGTGCCCGGCCCGGCCCGGCCGCGGCCCGGCGACCGGGCCCGCGCGAACGCCCGTCCGGCCTCGCGCCCCACCACCCGACGCCCCACGGCCGCGGCGCGCGCCCCGCACCTCATCCGGCTGGGCAGCCCCCGGCCCCGGCTGCGGCTGGTCGGCGTGGGGCTGACCCTCGTGATGCTCGCCTTCGTCGTCCGCCTCCTCCAGGTACAGGCCGTCGACGCCTCCTCGTACTCCGCGAAGGCGAGCGAGAACCGGTTCGCGAGCCACACGCTGGCCGCCGAGCGCGGGGAGATCACCGACCGCAAGGGCGTGGCCCTGGCGACGAGCGTGGACGCCTACGACATCACCGCGGACCCGAAGATGTTCACCGCGCAGGAGAGCAAGGCGCCGGACGCCCCCGAGCAGGCCGCCGCGCTCCTCGCGCCCATCCTCGGCAAGGACGCCAAGGAACTCACCGCGCGCCTGAAGACCAAGAACACCCGCTACGTCGTCCTGGCCCGTCGCCAGACCCCCCAGGTCTGGAACCAGATCAAGGACCTCAAGCGGCTCTTCGCCGACAAGGCCGCCGCGGACAAGAAGAACAACGGCCCCGGCGCCAACGTCATCGCCGGCGTGTTCAACGAGAACAGCAGCAAGCGCGTGTACCCGAACGGCGCCCTCGCCGCCGGGATACTGGGTTACGTCAACGCGGAGGGCAAGGGCGGCGGCGGACTGGAGTCCTCCCTCGACAAGAAGCTGGCCGGCAAGGACGGCGAGCTCACCTACGCCCAGTCCGGCGGCCGACGCGTCCCCACCGCCGGATCCAGCGAGAAGCCCGCCGTACCCGGCGACGACATCGAGCTGACCATCGACCGCGACATCCAGTGGGCCGCGCAGAGCGCCATCACCGAGCAGGTCGAGAAGTCCGCCGCCGACCGCGGTTACGTCATCGTCCAGGACACCCGCACCGGCGAGGTGTTGGCCATGGCCAACTCGCCCGGCTTCGACCCCAACGACCTGACCAGGGCCAGCTCCGCCGCCATGGGCAACGCCGCCCTCCAGGACGTCTACGAACCCGGCTCGACGGCCAAGGTCATGTCGATGGCGGCGGTCCTGGAGGAGAAGAAGGCCACCCCCGCGACGCACGTCGAGGTCCCCAACCGACTGCACCGCGGCGACCGCCTGTTCAAGGACGACATCGACCACCCCACCTGGTACCTGACCCTCAACGGGGTCCTCGCCAAGTCCTCGAACATCGGCACCATCCTCGCCACCGGCCAACTCGGCGCCACCCAGCCCGAGGCCAACAAGGTCCTGCACTCCTACCTGACCAAGTTCGGCATCGGAGCTCCCACCGGCCTGGGCTACCCCGGAGAATCGCGCGGCATCCTCGCCGAACCCGGAGCCTGGTCCACCTCCCAGCAGTACACGATCCCCTTCGGCCAGGGCCTGTCCGTGAACGCGATGCAGGCGGCCTCCGTCTACTCGACCATCGCCAACGACGGCGTCCGGATCACCCCGACCCTGGTCCGCGGCACCAGGGGCCCCGACGGCCGCTTCACCCCGGCCCCGGCGCCCGAACGCACCCAGGTGGTCAGCAAGGAGACCGCCAAGACCCTCTCCGAGATGCTCGAATCCGTGGTCGACGACCAGGAGGGCACCGGCACCAAGGCGCGGATCCCCGGCTACCGGGTCGGCGGCAAGACCGGCACCTCCAACCGGGTGGATCCGGCCACCGGCCGCTACAAGGGCTACACCGCCTCCTTCGCCGGGTTCGCCCCCGCCGACAACCCGCGGATCACCGTCTACTGCGCCATCCAGAACCCCACCAAGGGCAGTTACTTCGGCGGTCAGATCTGCGGCCCGATCTACAAGACGGTCATGGAGTTCGCCCTCAAGACCCTCCAGGTGGCCCCCTCCGGCACCGCCCCCGCCGGACTCCCGGTGACCTTCGAGGGAGGCCCGCCGCCCGCCGCCCCGAACACGACGCAGCCCAGCCCGCAGCCCGGACAGTGATCCGGCAGCCCAGCCAGAAATGCGTGAGGCACCATCAGTGACAACGATCACCCCGAATGCCGGGAACCAGTCGCCCGAGGACGCCCCGGCCGGGCCCTCGCTTCGCGGCCGGGCCGCAGCGCCCGGTACGCTCACCGCCGTGCCCCACGCTGATCAGCCCAGAAACGCCCAGAAAGACGCCCCGGCAGCGCCGCCGGGAGCGCCCCGGCCCGTGTCCACCAGCCCGACCCCCCTGGGCGAGCTGGCCACGCTGCTGGGACTCCCTGAGCCAGGCGCCGCTCGGATCACCGGCATCACCCACGACTCCCGTGCGGTGCGCCCCGGCGACCTGTACGCGGCCCTGGCCGGTGCCCGCCTGCACGGCGCGGACTTCGCCGCCCAGGCGGCCGCCCTCGGCGCCGCGGCCGTCCTCACCGACCCGGAGGGAGCCGAACGCGCCGCCGCGACCGGCCTGCCGGTCCTGACCGTGGAGGATCCGCGCCGTCGGATGGGCGAGCTCGCCGCCGCGATCTACGGACGCCCCGGCGAAGGCCTGCTCCAACTCGGCATCACCGGTACCTCCGGCAAGACCACCACCGCCTACCTCGTCGAAGGCGGGCTGCGCGCGGCGGGACGTACGACCGGGCTCATCGGCACCGTCGAGATGCGCGTCGGCGACGAACGCATCAAGTCCGAGCGCACCACCCCCGAGGCCACCGACCTCCAGGCCCTGTTCGCCGTCATGCGCGAACGCGGCGTCGAGGCCGTGGCAATGGAGGTGTCCAGCCACGCGCTGGTGCTCGGCCGGGTCGACGGCTGCGTCTTCGACGTCGCCGTCTTCAACAACCTGAGCCCGGAACACATGGAGTTCCACACCGACATGGAGGACTACTTCCAGGCCAAGGCCCAGCTCTTCACCGAGCGCCGGGCCCGCCTCGGGGTGGTCAACGTGGACGACGAGTACGGCCGCCGCCTCGCCAAGGAGGCGCCGATCCCGGTCGTCACCTTCTCCGCGACGGGCGACCCCGCCGCCGACTGGCGCGCCGAGGACGTGGTCAGCGGCCACATGGACTCCACCCTGACCCTGGTCGGCCCCGCCGGCCGGCGGGTACGGGCCACCGCGCCGCTGCCGGGCCCCTTCAACGTCGCCAACACCGTCGCCGCGATCGTCACCCTCGCCGCGGCCGGCCTCGACCCGCAGACCGCCGCCGACGGCGTCGCCGCGGTCCCCGGGGTCCCGGGCCGGCTGGAACGGGTCGACGCGGGACAGGAGTACCTGGCCGTCGTCGACTACGCCCACAAGACCGACGCCGTCGAGTCCGTCCTGCGGGCCCTGCGCGAGGTCACCACCGGACGGCTGCACATCGTGCTCGGCTGCGGCGGCGACCGCGACACCACCAAGCGGGCCCCCATGGGCGCCGCGGCCGCCCGGTACGCCGACGTGGCCGTCCTGACCTCCGACAACCCGCGCTCCGAGGACCCCCTCGCGATCCTCGCCGCCATGCTCGGCGGCGCGGTGTCCGTGCCGCCCGAGGAGCGGGGCACCGTCCTCGTCGACGCCGACCGGGCGGCGGCCATCGCCGCGGCCGTCGCGCGCGCCGAGCCCGGCGACACCGTCCTCGTCGCCGGCAAGGGACACGAGCAGGGCCAGGACACCGCAGGCGTCGTACGACCCTTCGACGACCGCGCCGTGCTCCGCGCGGCCATCGAGAACCAGCAGCTCAGCGTCCGACAGGCCGAGGTGGACCAGTGATCGCCCTATCCCTCGCCGAGATCGCCGACATCACCGGCGGGCGGCCCCACGACATACCGGACCCCTCGGTGCGGATCGGCGGCCCCGTCGTCATCGACTCCCGACAGGTCGAGCCCGGCAGCCTCTTCGCCGCCTTCGAGGGCGAGCAAGTCGACGGCCACGACTACGCCGAGCGCGCGGTCGCGGCCGGCGCCGCGGCCGTCCTCGCGGCCCGGCCCGTCGGTGTTCCGGCGATCGTCGTCGACGACGTGGAGAAGGCCCTCGGAGCCCTCGCCCGCGCCGTCGTCGGCCGCCTCGGCACCGACGTGGTGGCCCTGACCGGCTCCGCCGGCAAGACCTCCACCAAGGACCTCATCGCCCAGGTGCTCCAGCACCACGCGCCCACGGTGTGGACACCGGGCTCCCTCAACAACGAGATCGGCCTTCCTCTCACGGCGCTGAAGGCCACCGCGGAAACCCGCCACCTGGTCCTGGAGATGGGCGCGCGGGGCATCGGCCACATCGCGTACCTCACCGGTCTGACCCCGCCGCGCATCGGCCTCGTCCTGAACGTCGGCACCGCCCACATCGGCGAGTTCGGCGGCCGCGAGGCCATCGCCCAGGCCAAGGGGGAGCTGGTCGAGGCCCTGCCGGCCGCGCAGGACGGCGGAGTTGCCGTCCTGAACGCCGACGACCTCCTCGTCCGTGCCATGCAGAGCCGCACGAAGGCCCGTACGGTGCTCTTCGGCGAGGCCGAGGACGCCGACGTACGGGCCACCGAGGTCCGGATGACGCCGGGGGGACAGCCCTCGTTCACACTCCACACCCCGACCGGGTGCAGCGATGTGACCTTGCGGCTGTACGGTGAGCACCACGTGTCGAACGCGCTCGCCGCGGCCGCCGTCGCCCATGTACTGGGCATGTCCGTCGAGGAGATCGCCACCGCGCTCTCCGGAGCGGGCACGTTGTCCCGGTGGCGGATGGAGGTCACCGAGCGTGCGGACGGCGTGACGATCGTCAACGACGCCTACAACGCGAACCCCGAATCCATGCGGGCCGCCCTGCGCGCACTCGCCGCGATGGGCGGCGGCGCCCGGGCCAACGGGGGACGTACGTGGGCAGTGCTCGGCCCCATGGCCGAACTCGGTGACGCGGCGTTGGCCGAGCACGACGCGGTAGGACGGCTTGCCGTCCGGCTCAACGTGAGCAAGCTCGTAGCAGTCGGGGGCAGGGAAGCGTCCTGGCTGCAACTGGGCGCATATAACGAGGGTTCGTGGGGTGAGGAGTCGGTGCTCGTGTCCGACGCGCAGGCGGCGGTCGACCTGTTGCGCAGTGAATTGCGCCCGGGGGACGTCGTGCTGGTGAAGGCTTCCAGGTCGGTCGGCCTGGAGCGGGTCGCGCTGGCGTTGCTGGAGCGCGAGGGCGAGGTCGCCGGCCGATGAGGCAGATCCTTTTCGCCGGAGTCATCGGCCTTTTCCTCACCCTCGTGGGAACCCCGCTGCTGATCAAGCTGCTGGCCCGCAAGGGCTACGGCCAGTTCATCCGCGACGATGGCCCGCGCGGGCACGCCGGGAAGAAGGGCACGCCCACCATGGGCGGCATCTCCTTCATCCTGGCGACGCTCGTCGCGTACGCCCTGACCAAGGTGATCACCGGAAGCGAGCCGTCCTTCTCGGGCCTGCTCGTCCTGTTCCTGATGGCGGGAATGGGTCTGGTCGGTTACCTGGACGACTACATCAAGATCGTCAAGCGGCGCTCGCTGGGCCTCCGGGCCAAGGCGAAGATGTCCGGACAGCTGATCGTCGGCATCGCCTTCGCGGTGCTCGCGCTCCAGTTCAAGGACTCCCGCGGACTCGCCCCGGCCTCCATGAAGCTGTCGTTCGTCACGGACTTCGGCTGGTCGATCGGACCGGTGCTGTTCGTGGTCTGGGCGCTGTTCATGATCCTGGCGATGTCCAACGGCGTGAACCTCACCGACGGTCTGGACGGCCTGGCCACCGGCGCCGCGGTGATGGTCTTCGGCGCCTACACCTTCATCGGTGTCTGGCAGTTCCAGGAGTCCTGCGCCAACGCGCAGACCCTGACCAACCCGAACGCCTGTTTCGAGGTCCGTGACCCGCTCGACCTGGCCGTCGTGGCGTCCGCCCTGATGGGCGCCTGCTTCGGCTTCCTGTGGTGGAACACCTCGCCCGCCAAGATCTTCATGGGCGACACCGGTTCCCTCGCACTCGGCGGCGCGCTCGCGGGCCTCGCCATCTGCTCCCGCACCGAGTTCCTGATGGCGCTCCTCGGCGGCCTCTTCGTGCTCATCACGATGTCGGTCGTCATCCAGGTCGGCTCCTTCAAGATGACCGGCAAGCGGGTCTTCCGGATGGCGCCACTCCAGCACCACTTCGAACTCAAGGGCTGGTCCGAAGTCCTTGTCGTGGTCCGCTTCTGGATCATCCAGGGCATGTGCGTCATCGTGGGTCTCGGTCTCTTCTACGCGGGATGGGCAGCCGACAAGTGACCTCCTGGCACGGCAAGAACATCACCGTCGCCGGCCTCGGCGTGAGCGGCATCAGCGCCGCCCGCGCCCTGGCCGGCCTCGGCGCTTCGGTGACCGTCGTAGACGGCGGCGACAGCGAGGGCCACCGCGCCCGCGCGGCGGAGCTCCAGGCCGCGGGGATCTCCGTGCGCCTCGGCGACGCCGAGCAGCTGCCCGCCGGCACCGACCTCGTCGTCACCTCGCCCGGCTGGAAGCCCGACAGCCCGCTCTTCGCGGCCGCCGCCGAGGCCGGGGTCGACGTCGTCGGGGACGTGGAGATCGCCTGGCAGCTGCGCGGCGAGAACGCCGCCCCCTGGCTCGCCATCACCGGCACCAACGGCAAGACCACCACCACCCAGATGCTGGCGTCGATCCTGCGCGCCGCCGGTCTGCGGACCGCGGCCGTCGGCAACATCGGCACCCCGATCATCGACGTGGTGACCGGCGACGAGACCTACGACGTACTCGCCGTCGAGCTCTCCAGCTACCAGCTGCACTGGGCGCCCTCCGTGCGCGCCCACTCCGCGGCCGTCCTCAACCTGGCACCCGACCACCTCGACTGGCACGGCTCCATGGAGGCGTACGCCGCCGACAAGGGCCGCGTCTACGAGGGCAACACCGTCGCCTGCGTCTACAACGTCGCCGACAAGGCCACCGAGGACCTCGTCGTCGAGGCCGACGTCGAAGAGGGCTGCCGGGCCATCGGCTTCACCCTCGGCGCCCCCGGCCCCTCCATGCTCGGCGTCGTCGACGGCATCCTCGTCGACCGCGCCTTCGTCGAGAACCGGCAGAAGAACGCCCAGGAACTCGCGCAGGTCGAGGACGTCAACCCGCCCGCCCCGCACAACATCGCCAACGCGCTCGCCGCAGCGGCCCTGGCCCGCGCCTTCGGCGTCGAGCCGCGCGCGGTGCGCGACGGACTGCGCGACTTCCGCCCCGACGCCCACCGCGTCGCCCACGTCGCCGAGGTCGCCGAGGTGACGTACATCGACGACTCCAAGGCCACCAACACCCACGCGGCGGAGGCCTCCCTGGCCGCCTTCGAACCCGTCGTGTGGATCGCCGGCGGCCTCGCCAAGGGCGCCACCTTCGACGAGCTCGTCCAGAAGTCCGCGAAGCGGCTGCGCGCGGTGGTGCTGATCGGCGCCGACCGGGCGCTCATCGCCGACGCTCTGGCGCGACACGCCCCCGAGGTCCCGGTCACCGACCTCGACCGGACCGACACTGGGGCGATGCTCGCGGCGGTCAGGGAAGCCGCCCGGCTCGCCCGACCCGGCGACACGGTCCTGCTGGCGCCGGCCTGCGCCTCCATGGACATGTTCGCGAACTACAACAAGCGTGGGGACGCGTTCGCCGACGCGGTGCGCGAACTGGCCGCCGAGAGCGCCTAGGTCGATCCAGGGCAGGTTCCCTCCCCGACCCGGCTGCTCGCCTCGTACGAGTGGAGGGGAAGATCACAGATGCCGGCCAAGCAGATGCTGCCGGGAAGACGGCCGACCACCGTCAGGGCGAGGGGCCGGGCCCGCCCGGCGTCCGGCGCCGAGCGGCCCGCCGGACGCGGGCCGCTCGCCCGCGTCCGGCGCACGCAACAGCAGTTGCGCAAGGCCTGGGACCGCCCGCTCACCGCCTACTACCTGATCCTCGGCAGCTCGCTGCTCATCACCGTGCTCGGCCTGGTGATGGTCTATTCGGCTTCGATGATCAAGGCGCTCCAGCTGGGCCTGGGCGACGCCTACTTCTTCAAGAAGCAGTTCCTGGCGGCCCTCATCGGCGCCGTCCTGATGCTGGCCGCCTCCCGGATGCCCGTACGGCTCCACCGGGCGCTGTCCTACCCCGTACTCGCCGGAACCCTGTTCCTGATGGTCCTGGTCCAGGTCCCCGGGATAGGGGTGGCGATCAACGGCAACCAGAACTGGATCTCCCTCGGCGGTCCGTTCATGCTCCAGCCCAGTGAGTTCGGCAAGCTCGCGCTGATCCTCTGGGGCGCCGACCTGCTGGCCCGCAAGGGCGACAAGGAACTGCTGAGCCAGTGGAAGCACCTGCTGGTGCCACTGGTCCCGGTCGCCTTCCTGCTGCTCGGACTGATCATGCTCGGCGGGGACATGGGCACCGCGATGATCCTCGGAGCCATCCTCTTCGGCCTCCTCTGGCTCGCCGGAGCGCCCACCCGGATGTTCGTCGGCGTGCTCGCCTTCGCGGGTGTGATCGTCGCACTGCTCATCAAGACCAGCCCGCACCGCATGGACCGGCTCGCCTGCCTCGGCGCGACAGAACCGGGCAAGAACGACCTTTGCTGGCAGGCCGTACACGGCATCTACGCCCTCGCGTCCGGTGGGTGGTTCGGATCCGGCCTGGGCGCCAGTGTGGAAAAATGGGGGCAACTGCCCGAAGCCCACACGGACTTCATCTTCGCCATCACCGGCGAGGAACTGGGGCTGGCGGGGACGCTGTCGGTGCTCGCCCTCTTCGCGGCCCTAGGCTATGCGGGTATCCGCGTGGCCGGACGCACGGAGGACTCCTTCGTACGGTATGCCGCGGGAGGCGTGACCACGTGGATCACGGCGCAGGCCGTGATCAACATCGGTGCGGTGCTCGGTCTGCTGCCGATCGCCGGGGTCCCGCTCCCGCTGTTCTCCTACGGAGGGTCGGCCCTGCTGCCGACCATGTTCGCGGTCGGACTGCTGATCGCGTTCGCGCGGGAGGAACCGGCGGCGCGTGCGGCGCTCGCGATGCGGCAGCCGAGGTCCGGCTGGAAGCGGCGCGGGCCGATATGGAAGTCGATGAGACGGCGCGTCAAGAAGCGTCCGTCCGGAGAGCGGTGAATTTCGGTGCATGTCGTACTCGCCGGTGGGGGGACCGCCGGCCACATCGAGCCGGCGCTCGCCCTCGCGGACGCCCTGCGCAGGCAGGACCCGACCGTGGGCATCACCGCCCTCGGGACGGAACGCGGACTCGAAACCCGCCTGGTGCCGGAGCGCGGCTACGAGCTGGGTCTCATCCCCGCCGTACCGCTGCCCCGCAAGCCCACGCCCGAGCTGATCACCGTCCCCGGACGGCTGCGCGGCACCATCAAGGCGGCCGAGGAGATCCTCGTACGCACCAAGGCCGACTGCGTCGTCGGCTTCGGCGGCTACGTCGCGCTGCCCGGCTACCTGGCCGCCAAGCGGCTTGGGGTGCCGATCATCGTCCACGAGGCCAACGCCCGGCCCGGACTGGCCAACAAGATCGGCTCCCGGTACGCCCACGCCGTCGCCGTGTCCACCCCGGACAGCAAGCTGCGCGGCGCCCGCTACGTGGGCATCCCGCTGCGCCGGTCGATCTCGACCCTGGACCGGTCCGCCGTCCGCCCCGAGGCGCGCGCCGCCTTCGGCCTGGACCCCAACCTGCCGACGCTGCTGGTCTCCGGCGGCTCCCAGGGCGCCCGCCGGCTCAACGAGACCATCCAGCAGATCGCGCCGACCCTCCAGCGCTCCGGGATCCAGATCCTCCACGCGGTCGGACCGAAGAACGAACTGCCGCGTGTCGACAACATGCCCGGGATGCCGCCGTATGTGCCGGTACCGTACGTGGACCGGATGGACCTCGCGTACGCCGCCGCCGACATGATGCTGTGCCGCGCGGGCGCGATGACCGTCGCCGAACTCTCCGCCGTCGGACTGCCGGCCGCCTATGTACCGCTGCCCATCGGCAACGGCGAACAGCGGCTCAACGCCCAGCCGGTGGTCAAGGCCGGTGGCGGTCTCCTGGTGGACGACGCGGAGCTGACGCCCGAGTGGGTGCTCGGCCAGGTGCTGCCGGTGCTGTCCGACCCGCACCGCCTCTACGAGATGTCCCGCGCCGCCGCCGAGTTCGGTCGCCGGGACGCCGACGACCTGCTCGTCGGTCTGGTCCACGAGGCGATCGCCGCACGCAGAGCCCGCTGAGCGGGGAACGCACAGACCAGGAGGCACAGGAGTGGCCGGAGCGACGACCGCACAGCGTGGGGCCGCCCGCAAGGGCAGGGGCCCCGGTTCGCCCAAGCCCCCCAAGCCCCCCAAGTCGTCGAAGAGGACCGGCCCGCGGGGCCCCGGTGGCGGTCGTTCGCGCCGGGTCCCCGTCCTGGTCTCCCTCACCGCCGCGGTGCTCCTCGCCGCGGGCGGCACCTGGGTGCTCTACGGCTCCTCCTGGCTCCGCGTCGAGAAGGTCACGACCGCCGGCACCGAGGTGCTCACCCCCGAGCAGGTCCTCGCCGCCGCGGCCGTGCCCGTCGGCGCACCCATGGTGGGCATCGACACCGACGAGATCGAGCAGCGGTTGCGAGCCGGGCTGCCCCGCATCGATTCGGTCGATGTGGCGCGCTCCTGGCCGCACGGAATCGGGCTGAAAGTGACGGAACGCAAACCCGTCCTGCTCATCAAGAAGGACGCGGAGTTCGTCGAAGTGGACGCATCGGGTGTGCGATTCGACACGGTCGCGAAACCACCCGCGGGTGTTCCGGTCCTCGAATTGGACGCGGCGCGGTCCCCGAGCGCCCGTCGCTTCGACGAGCAGCGGCTCCTGAACGAGGCCGTGGGCATCGCGGGCGGCCTGCCCAAGGCCATCGCGGCGCAGACCGTGCAGGTCAAGGTGCGGTCGTACGATTCAGTCGTACTGGAGCTCACCAAGGGGCGAACGGTCGTGTGGGGGAGCGGCGAACTGGGTGAGGCGAAGGGCCGGGCGTTGACCGCCTTGCTCAAAGCCGCTCCCAAGGCTGCTCACTTCGACGTCAGCGTTCCCACCGCCCCAGCGGTGTCCGGGAGTTGACGTCGAGTCGAACAGCGACGCACCCTGGTTGGCCACCGATACGGGTGATCACATAGGGTGAAAAGAAAAACGGGAGGTTCGGCGTGTTCGTTGAACACGCGCTACTTGTCGACTTAGTGTCCTGTTCGGAAGAGTCCAAGGAACAGACACACCCCTAACCCTAAACTTCAGGGTGAGGGTTCGGGTCGGCGCGTACGGACCGTCCCAATTTCGGCATCAGTCGTCGCAACGCAGGCCCGCGAGGCGGCGACACGTAACTCGAGGCGAGAGGCCTTCGACGTGGCAGCACCGCAGAACTACCTCGCAGTCATCAAGGTCATCGGTGTCGGCGGCGGTGGTGTCAATGCCATCAACCGAATGATCGAGGTCGGTCTCAAGGGCGTCGAGTTCATCGCCATCAACACGGACGCCCAGGCGCTGTTGATGAGCGACGCCGACGTCAAGCTCGACGTCGGCCGCGAACTCACCCGGGGCCTCGGCGCCGGAGCCAACCCGGCCGTCGGTCGCAAGGCGGCAGAGGACCACCGCGAGGAGATCGAGGAGGTCCTCAAGGGGGCCGACATGGTCTTCGTCACCGCCGGTGAGGGCGGCGGCACCGGAACCGGTGGCGCACCCGTCGTCGCCAACATCGCGCGCTCGCTGGGCGCCCTGACGATCGGTGTGGTCACCCGACCCTTCACCTTCGAGGGCCGGCGCCGCGCGAACCAGGCGGAGGACGGCATCGCCGAGCTCCGCGAAGAGGTCGACACCCTCATCGTCATCCCCAACGACCGCCTGCTGTCCATCTCGGACCGCCAGGTCAGCGTCCTCGACGCCTTCAAGTCGGCCGACCAGGTCCTCCTGTCGGGCGTCCAGGGCATCACGGACCTCATCACCACCCCGGGTCTGATCAACCTCGACTTCGCGGACGTCAAGTCCGTGATGTCCGAGGCGGGCTCGGCCCTCATGGGCATCGGCTCGGCCCGCGGCGACGACCGCGCGGTGGCCGCCGCCGAGATGGCGATCTCCTCGCCGCTGCTGGAGGCGTCCATCGACGGCGCCCGCGGCGTGCTGCTCTCCATCTCCGGTGGCTCGGACCTCGGTCTCTTCGAGATCAACGAGGCCGCGCAGCTGGTCAGCGAGGCCGCGCACCCCGAGGCGAACATCATCTTCGGTGCCGTCATCGACGACGCGCTCGGCGACGAGGTGCGCGTCACCGTGATCGCCGCCGGCTTCGACGGCGGACAGCCCCCGGCCCGCCGGGACAACGTCATCGGTGCCGCGTCCACCAAGCGCGAGGAGCCGGCCCCGGCGCCGGTCCGTGCCCCCGAGCCGGTCCGTCCGGCCTTCGGCGGACTCGGCACGGTCACCCCGCGTGAGGAGCCCCCGGCTCCGGTGGAGGTCCCGGTCGAGGCGGCGCCGCCCGCGCCGCAGGTCCCGACGGCCCGTCCGTACCAGGACAGCCCGGCCGAGGAACTGGACGTCCCGGACTTCTTGAAGTGACCCTGGGGCAGCACAGCGAGAACGGCGCCCACTTCGCCTTCACCGACCGGTGGGGCGGAGTGAGCGCCGTTCCGTACGAGGAGCTCAATCTCGGCGGCGCGGTCGGAGACGACCCGGCCGCCGTTCGTGCGAACCGGGACGGCGCGGCGCGCGAACTCGGCATCGATCCGGACCTGGTGGTCTGGATGAACCAGGTGCACGGGCGGGACGTGGCCGTGGTCGACGGACCCTGGGGCGCCGGGCAACCGGTGCCCGCCGTCGACGCGGTGGTCACGAGCCGCCGGGGCCTGGCCCTGGCCGTGCTGACCGCCGACTGCACGCCCGTCCTGCTCGCCGACCCCGTCGCCGGGATCGTGGGCGCCGCCCACGCCGGGCGGCCGGGGCTGGTCGCGGGGGTGGTCCCCGCCGCGGTCGAGGCGATGGTGGCCCTCGGCGCCGACCCCGGGCGCATGGTCGCCCGTACGGGACCGGCGGTCTGCGGGCGCTGCTACGAAGTACCGGCCGAGATGCGGGAGGCCGTCGCCGAGGTGGTGCCGGCCGCGTGGGCCGAGACCGGCTGGGGGACGCCGGCCGTGGACGTGGTCGCCGGGGTGCACGCGCAACTGGCGGAAGCGGGGGTGGCTTCCGTCCACCGTTCCCCGGTCTGCACACTGGAGTCGCGGGACCACTTCTCGTACCGCCGTGACCGGGTGACCGGGCGGCTCGCCGGATATGTGTGGTTGGAACGGATTGATGACAGACCGTAAGTCGGAACTCGCGGAGAACCTCGCGCGGGTGGAGGAGCGCATCGCGTCCGCCTGCGAGGCCGCGGGCCGCGCGCGGGAGGAGGTGACCCTCATCGTGGTCACCAAGACCTACCCCGCGAGCGACGTACGACTGCTGGCGGACCTGGGCATCCGTCATGTTGCGGAAAACCGCGACCAGGACGCCGCCCCCAAGGCCGCGGCCTGCGCGGACCTGCCGCTCGACTGGCACTTCGTCGGCCAGTTGCAGACGAACAAAGTCCGTTCCGTGGCGGGATACGCGCATGTGGTGCAGTCGGTCGACCGCCCGAAGCTCGTCACCGCGCTGTCGGCGGCGGCCGAGGGCGCCGGTCGCGAACTCGGCGTCCTCGTACAGATCGCCCTCGACGCCGAGTCGGGCGAACGGGGCACCCGGGGCGGCGCGGCCCCCGACCTCCTGCCGGAGTTGGCCGACCTCGTGGCCCGGGCACCCGGACTGCGGATCGACGGTCTCATGACCGTGGCCCCCCTGTCCGGCGAGTACGCGGGACGCGAACAGGCGGCCTTCGAGCGGCTGGTGGAATTGTCATCCCGCCTGCGCGCGGACCATCCGACTGCCACGATGGTGTCGGCCGGAATGAGTGCGGACCTGGAACAGGCGGTGAGGGCGGGTGCGACACATGTACGCGTCGGCACTGCGGTGCTCGGCGCGAGACCCCGGCTCGGGTAACGTCGCGAAGAAAGTCGGACCACAGCAGAAAATATGGTCATTTCCGCAGATGAGCGGACAGACCAAGTGGATCGCGGGCAGTTGGTGACTTTGGTGACACAGCGACCTTGCTGACTGACACAGCGACACCTGCGACAGGGCGATCCACCACAGAGCGGAGGACTCGGAGAATGGCCGGCGCGATGCGCAAGATGGCGGTCTACCTCGGCCTCGTGGAGGACGACCGGTACGACAACCCTGGGTACGACCCCGACGACGAGTTCGAGCCCGAGCCGGAGCCGGAGCGTCCGCGAGACCGAGACCACCGGCAGCAGCCCGTGCACCAACCGCCCGTAAGGGACGAACCGGTACGAGCCGTACAGCCTCCGGCACAGCGGGAACCCCTCCCGATGCCGGTGGAAAGCGGACGTCCGGCACGAATTGCCCCCGTGGCATCCATCACACCTGACCGCACCAACCAGGAGAAGAACGCCCCCGTGATCATGCCCAAGGTCGTCTCCGAGCGGGAGCCGTACCGCATCACGACGCTGCACCCCCGGACCTACAACGAGGCCCGTACCATCGGGGAACACTTCCGTGAGGGCACTCCGGTGATCATGAATCTCACGGAGATGGACGACACGGACGCGAAGCGTCTGGTCGACTTCGCCGCCGGCCTCGTGTTCGGTCTGCACGGCAGCATTGAACGCGTGACACAGAAGGTGTTCCTGCTGTCGCCTGCTAACGTCGATGTCACGGCGGAGGACAAGGCCCGCATTGCGGAGGGCGGGTTCTTCAACCAAAGCTAGACCGATCCGTCAGATACGGGACCGGGAACAGAGCGGAAGCAGGGGAGAGGGAAGCGCGGGATGGGCGTCGCACTGCAAGTGGTCTACATCGCGCTGATGTGCTTCCTCATCGTGCTGATCTTCCGACTGGTCATGGACTACGTGTTCCAGTTCGCACGTTCATGGACACCCGGCAAGGCGATGGTGGTCGTCCTGGAGGCCACCTACACTGTCACCGATCCACCGCTCAAGCTTCTTCGGCGTTTCATCCCGCCGTTGCGTCTCGGGGGCGTGGCACTCGACCTGTCCTTCTTCGTTCTGATGATCATCGTTTACATCCTCATCAGTTTCGTGAGCACCGCTGCGAGAAGCGTGTGAACGATGTGCTCCCCACACGCGCGGGGATGCTCCAGGTCTTGCCGACTGCCGACGACTACGTAGAGGTGAAGAAGACATGCCGCTGACTCCCGAGGACGTGCGGAACAAGCAGTTCACGACCGTCCGCCTGCGAGAAGGCTATGACGAGGACGAGGTCGATGCCTTCCTCGACGAGGTCGAGTCCGAGCTGACGCGCCTGCTGCGCGAGAACGAGGACCTGCGCGCCAAGCTGGCCGCCGCCACGCGCGCCGCCGCGCAGAACCAGCAGAACCAGCAGCAGCAGCAGGGGATGCGCAAGCCGGAGCCCCAGGACCAGCGCGGCCCGGGTGCCCCCGTGCCCGCGGCCATATCCGGCCCGCCGCAGCAGCAGCAGCCGCAGATGGGCCCGCCGCAGCTTCCGGGCGGCCAGCCCCAGCTGCCTCCGGGCCCCGGCGGACAAGGACCGCAGGGTCCGGGCCAGATGGGCAACCCCATGCAGCAGCAGTCCATGGGTGGCCAGCACCCCATGGCACCGCAGCAGCAGCAGCAGATGCAGCAGCCCATGCACCAGCAGATGCAGCAGCAGCAGTCCATGGGCGGCCAGAACCAGCTCGGTCAGCCGATGGGCCAGCAGATGCAGCCGATGGGGCAGCAGATGCAGCCCATGGGCCAGCCGATGCACCAGCAGCAGCCGCAGCTCCCGCAGCAGGGCCCCGGTGGCGACAGCGCCGCCCGCGTCCTGTCGCTCGCGCAGCAGACCGCCGACCAGGCGATCGCGGAGGCCCGCTCCGAGGCCAACAAGATCGTCGGCGAGGCCCGTTCGCGCGCCGAGGGCCTGGAGCGGGACGCCCGTGCCAAGGCCGACGCGCTGGAGCGGGACGCGCAGGAGAAGCACCGCGTCGCGATGGGCTCCCTGGAGTCCGCCCGCGCCACGCTGGAGCGCAAGGTCGAGGACCTGCGGGGCTTCGAGCGTGAGTACCGCACGCGTCTGAAGTCGTACCTGGAGTCGCAGCTGCGCCAGCTGGAGACCCAGGCCGACGACTCCCTGGCTCCGCCGCGCGGGCCCGCCGGTCCGGCGCTGCCGCCGTCGCAGTCCCCGTCCATGGCTCCGGCCGGCGCGATGGGTCACTCGATGGGGAACCCGTCCATGGGCGGCCCGTCCCCGATGGGCGGCCCCTCCCCGATGGCCGGCGGACCGTCCTACGGTGGCCAGCAGCAGATGTCCCCGGCCATGACCCAGCCGATGGCTCCGGTCCGGCCGGCCGCGCCGCAGCCGATGCAGGCGCCGTCGCCGATGCGCGGTTTCCTGATCGACGAGGACGACAACTAGGCGTCATCGCCGCCCGATCGGTCGGGTCGGCAGTCTTACGGGCCGGGCCCGGTTCCCCTGCGGGGGTGCCGGGCCCGGCCCGTTCCCGTACCCGGGGGGCGGGTGGCGCCGCCGCGCGGGTGTCTCCCCGCCCCGCCCTTCCTCCGTTCCCCGGGCTGCGCCCGGACCCCGTGCGCGTGCGACGCCGTTGCCGGGGGCCCCGCCCCCGGACCGCCGCGCCTCAAACGCCGGCGGGGCTGGTTCCGGGTTGGGGGAGCCCGCACGTCAGGTGCCGGCCGGGGGTGGGGGCCGGGGTGCGGGAACGGGAACGGCCCGCACCTCCGGGAGGGGGTGCGGGCCGTTTCGGTTCGGGAAGGGGTTACGCCTTGCGGAGGCGGAACGTCAGTGACAGGGACTCGTCCGCGAACGGGTCGCCGTACGTGGCGTCGGCCTCGCCCTTGGCGAAGTCGGTGGCGAGGACCTCGTCGGCGATGAGCGCCGCGTGGTCCGTCAGGGCCGTGACGACCTCCGGGTCGGTGGAGGACCACCGCAGGGCGATCCGGTCCGCGACGTCCAGCCCGGAGTTCTTGCGGGCCTCCTGGATCAGCCGGATCGCGTCACGGGCCAGGCCCGCCAGCCGCAGTTCCGGGGTGATCTCCAGGTCCAGGGCCACCGTGGCGCCGGAGTCCGAGGCCACCGACCAACCCTCGCGCGGGGTCTCGGTGATGATGACCTCCTCCGGGGTGAGGGCCACGGTCTCGCCGTTCACCTCGATCTCCGCGGTACCGCCCCGCAGGGCCAGCGACAGCGCCGCCGCGTCGGCCGCGGCGACGGCCTTCGCGACGTCCTGCACGCCCTTGCCGAAGCGCTTGCCCAGGGCGCGGAAGTTGGCCTTCGCCGTCGTGTCGACCAGGGACCCGCCGACCTCCGAGAGGGAGGCCAGCGAGGAGACGTTCAGCTCCTCCGTGATCTGTCCCCGGAGCTCCGGGGACAGGTCGTCGAAGCCCACCGCCCCGACCAGCGCGCGCGAGAGCGGCTGACGGGTCTTGACGCCCGACTCCGCACGGGTCGCCCGGCCCAGCTCCACGAGGCGGCGCACCAGCAGCATCTGCTGGGACAGGCCGCGGTCGATCGCCGCGGTGTCCGCGACCGGCCAGCTCGACAGGTGCACCGACTCCGGGGCCTCGGGGGTGACCGGAACGATCATGTCCTGCCAGACCCGCTCGGTGATGAACGGGGTCAGCGGCGCCATCAGCCGGGTGACCGTCTCCACCACGTCGTGCAGGGTGCGCAGCGCGGCCGCGTCGCCCTGCCAGAAGCGGCGGCGCGAGCGCCGGACGTACCAGTTCGACAGGTCGTCGACGAACGCGGACAGCAGCTTGCCGGCGCGCTGGGTGTCGTACGCCTCCAGCGCGTCCGTGACCTCGGAGGTCAGGGTGTGCAGCTCGGAGAGCAGCCAGCGGTCCAGCACCGTGCGGTCGGCGGGCGCCGGATCCGAGGCGGAGGGCGCCCAGTTGGAGGTGCGGGCGTAAAGGGCCTGGAAGGCGACCGTGTTCCAGTACGTGAGGAGCGTCTTGCGGACGACCTCCTGGATCGTGCCGTGGCCCACGCGCCGCGCCGCCCACGGCGAGCCGCCGGCGGCCATGAACCAGCGGACGGCGTCGGCGCCGTGCTGGTCCATCAGCGGGATCGGCTGGAGGATGTTGCCCAGGTGCTTGGACATCTTGCGGCCGTCCTCGGCGAGGATGTGGCCGAGGCAGACCACGTTCTCGTAGGAGGACTTGTCGAAGACGAGGGTACCGACCGCCATCATCGTGTAGAACCAGCCGCGCGTCTGGTCGATGGCCTCCGAGATGAACTGCGCCGGGTAGCGCTTCTCGAAGATCTCCCTGTTCTTGTACGGGTAGCCCCACTGCGCGAACGGCATCGAACCCGAGTCGTACCAGGCGTCGATGACCTCCGGCACGCGAACCGCTTCGAGGGAGCAGCCCTCGGCGGTGCAGGGGAAGGTGACGGCGTCGATGTACGGGCGGTGCGGGTCCAACTGCGACTGGTCCGTGCCGGACAGCTCGCTCAGCTCGGCGCGCGAGCCGACGCAGGTGAGGTGGTCCTCCTCGCAGCGCCAGATCGGCAGCGGGGTGCCCCAGTAGCGGTTGCGGGACAGCGCCCAGTCGATGTTGTTGTTCAGCCAGTCGCCGAAGCGGCCCTGCTTGACGGAGTCCGGGAACCAGTTGGTCTTCTCGTTCTCCCGCAGCATCGCGTCCTTGACGGCGGTGGTGCGGACGTACCAGGACGGCTGCGCGTAGTAGAGCAGGGCGGTGTGGCAGCGCCAGCAGTGCGGGTAGCTGTGCTCGTAGGCGATGTGCTTGAAGAGCAGGCCGCGCGCGTCGAGGTCGGCGGTCAGTTTCTCGTCGGCCTTCTTGAAGAAGACGCCGCCCACGAGCGGGACCTCCTCCTCGAAGGTGCCGTCGGGACGGACCGGGTTCACGACCGGCAGGCCGTACGCGCGGCAGACCGCGAGGTCGTCGGCGCCGAAGGCGGGGGACTGGTGGACGAGACCGGTGCCGTCCTCCGTCGTGACGTACTCGGCGTTCACGACGTAGTGGGCGGGCTCGGGGAACTCGACGAGGGAGAACGGGCGCTCGTACGTCCAGCGCTCCATCTCCTTGCCCGTGAAGGACTGGCCGGTGGCCTCCCAGCCCTCGCCGAGGGACTTCTCCAGCAGCGGCTCGGCGACGACGAGCTTCTGCTCGCCGTCCGTCGCGACGACGTAGGTGACCTCGGGGTGGGTCGCGACCGCCGTGTTGGACACCAGGGTCCAGGGGGTCGTCGTCCACACCAGCAGCGCGGCCTCGCCGGCGAGCGGGCCGGAGGTCAGCGGGAAGCGGACGTAGACCGAGGGGTCGACGACGGTCTCGTAGCCCTGGGCCAGCTCGTGGTCGGACAGGCCGGTGCCACAGCGCGGACACCAGGGGGCGACGCGGTGGTCCTGGGTGAGGAGGCCCTTGTTGAAGATCTCCTTCAGCGACCACCACACGGACTCGACGTACTCGGGGTCCATGGTCCGGTAGGCGTCGTCCAGGTCGACCCAGTAGCCCATCCGGGTCGTGAGCTCGGCGAACGCGTCGGTGTGGCGGGTCACGGACTCGCGGCACTTGTCGTTGAACTCGGCGATGCCGTACGCCTCGATGTCCTGCTTGCCGTTGAAGCCGAGTTCCTTCTCGACGGCGAGCTCGACGGGCAGGCCGTGGCAGTCCCAGCCGGCCTTGCGGGCGACGTGGTAGCCGCGCATGGTGCGGAACCGGGGGAAGACGTCCTTGAAGACGCGGGCCTCGATGTGGTGCGCGCCGGGCATGCCGTTCGCGGTGGGCGGGCCCTCGTAGAAGACCCATTCGGGGCGGCCCTCGGACTGCTCCAGGGTCTTGGCGAAGGTCTTGCTCTCGCGCCAGAAGTCGAGGACCGCGTGCTCAAGGGCAGGCAGGTCGACCTGGGCGGGTACCGGGCGGTATTGCGGCGGTGTGGTCATGAGGCTGAACTCTTCCTCCGGCGGGGTGTCACTTCCGTCCGGAGGGACGAGAGCACTGACGCTCCCGCGGTACCACCCTCCTTGGCCCCCGGGCGTGCCGGTGGCCCCCTCATTGGGGTGCGAAGCCGGTTCTACGGGCCCTGCGGGCCTTCTTCCGGCGGCTCCGGGGTGATCCTTCACGTCGCGCTCGCCCCCGGGCTCTCACCGTCCCCGGGTCGCTCCTGGCTGCGTCCGACGCTACTCGTCCCCATCCATGCCTCTCGCTGGGCCCAGTGTACGGGCCGGTGCGGCGCGCGGCCGACCGCTTTACGCCGGTCGGCGGCGGGGCGCGGGGCCGGTGCCGGTATGACCCGAATGGGCCGACGGGCGGGTACGGGATCCACCGGGGCGGGCGGGGCGGATTACCGGGCGTCACGCTGGGCACAACGGATGCAGGTTGACCTCGACGGACGCGTGCCCCGTTGCCGTGGGGTCGGAGCCGATTTATCGTTCCGGCACGATTCACAAACAAGATCACAGTATGTGAAAAGGGGCCGCGGCCATGGTGGCGAAGAAGACGGCGACGCAGGAGGTGGCTGCTGTGCCAGGCTCCACGCCTGCCACCGAGCGGGCCGCTCCGGCCAAGAAGGCGACCGCGAAGAAGGCCCCGGCGAAGAAGTCGGCGGCGGCGGAACCCGCCGAGGCCGCCAAAGCCGCCAAGACGGCCAAGACGGTGAAAACGGCGAAAACGGCGAAGGCGGCCCGGTCCGCCGGGTCCCCGGCGGCGAAGCGCACCACGAGCAAGGCCACGGCCAAGGCGGCCGCGGCCGAGGGGGCGGCTCCGGCCGCGCAGAAGACGGGAGCTCGGAAAGTGGTTGCCAAGAAGACTGCGGGTACGGCCAGGAAGACGGCCACTGCCGCCACCAGCGGGCTCCCCAAGGCGCACGCCGCCGCGCCCCTCACGTCCGGGGAGCTCGCCGTACGCCCCGGTGAGGACCCCTGGACGACCGAGGAGGTCGAGGAGGCCCGTACGGAGCTGCTGTCGGAGGTGCTGCGGCTGCGGGCCGAGCTGGAGGCCTCCGAGGTGGCGATCACCGGCCTGATGCGGGACTCGGGCGACGGCGCGGGCGACGACCAGGCCGACACCGGCACCAAGAACATCACCCGGGAGTCCGAGCTCGCCCTCGCGGCGAACGCCAGCTCGATGCTGGAGCAGACCGAGCGGGCCCTGGAACGCCTGGAGGCGGGCACCTACGGGCTCTGCGAGAACTGCGGGCAGCCCATCGGCAAGGCGCGGATGCAGGCCTTCCCGCGGGCCACGCTGTGTGTGGACTGCAAGCAGAAGCAGGAGCGGCGCCACTAGTCGGTGCTGTGCTGTGCGGTGCGGTCCGTTGCGGGGCGCGTCGTGCTGCTTTCGCTTCGCGGGCCGTGTCGGGCGGGGCCCCGGCCGGCCCGCCGGCGCGCGAGGAGGCCCGGGCCGGGGCACCCGCGCACACCCTGACGTACTCTCGTGTACCAGTCAGGGTCCAGGTCCGGCGCCGTGCGCCGATCACCTGGTTCGCGCTAGTTCGAGGGACTCACGTGGCAGAGGCGGAGCGCATCATCGGTACGCCGGAGATCGGGGACGGCGCCGAGCCGCAGGCGGAGCCGGACGCGCCCAAGGGGCACCGGCGGATCGTCGCGCTGCTCGTCGTGGCGCTGCTGGCCTACCTGCTCGACCTCGGCAGCAAGATGGTGGTCGTGGCGAAGCTGGAGCACCAGCCGCCGATCGAGATCATCGGTGACCTGCTGAGGTTCGAGGCGGTCCGCAACCCCGGAGCGGCCTTCGGTTTCGGCGAGGCCTTCACGATCATCTTCACCTGCATCGCGGCGGGCGTCATCGTCGTGATCGTGCGGCTGGCGCGCAAGCTCTACAGCCTGCCGTGGGCGATCGCGCTCGGCCTGCTGCTGGGCGGCGCGCTCGGCAACCTCACCGACCGGATCTTCCGCTCGCCGGGCGTGTTCCGCGGCGCGGTCGTCGACTTCATCGCCCCCACCCACTTCGCCGTCTTCAACCTCGCCGACTCGGCGATCGTGTGCGGCGGCATCCTGATCGTCCTGCTCTCCTTCAAGGGCCTGGACCCGGACGGCACCGTCCACAAGGACTGATCGCGGGGCGCTCGCGGGAATCGCCGTCCGTCGAGTCCGGCATACTCGACAGGTGAGTACGATTCCCGAGATCCGCACCCTGCCCGTTCCCGATGGCCTCGAAGGCGAGCGCGTGGACGCCGCCATCGCCCGTATGTTCGGTTTTTCCCGGACGAAGGCGGCCGAACTGGCGTCCGAGGGGAAGGTGTCGGTCGACGGCAGTGTCGTCGGGAAGTCCGAGCGCGTGCACGGCGGTGCCTGGCTCGAAGTCGAGATGCCCGCACCTCCGCGTCCGGTCGAGCTCGTCGCCGAGCCGGTCCCCGGCATGGAGATCGTCCACGACGACGACGACATCGTGGTCATCATGAAGCCGGTGGGCGTCGCCGCCCACCCGAGCCCCGGCTGGACGGGCACCACCGTCATCGGTGGCCTCGCCGCCGCCGGCTACCGGATCTCCACCTCCGGCGCCGCCGAACGCCAGGGCATCGTGCACCGCCTCGACGTGGGCACCTCCGGCCTGATGGCCGTCGCCAAGTCCGAGCGCGCGTACACCTCGCTCAAGAACCAGTTCCGCGAGCGCGTCGTGGACAAGCGCTACCACGCGCTGGTGCAGGGCCACCCGGACCCGATGAGCGGCACGATCGACGCCCCCATCGGCCGGCACCCGAACGCCGACTACAAGTGGGCCGTGACGCAGGAGGGCAAGCCCTCCGTCACCCACTACGACCTCATCGAGGCCTTCCGCGCGGCCTCGCTGCTGGACATCAAGCTGGAGACCGGGCGCACGCACCAGATCCGCGTGCACATGTCCGCGCATCGGCACCCCTGCGTCGGCGACCTGACCTACGGCGCCGACCCGACCGTGGCCAAGCGGCTGGGGCTGACCCGGCAGTGGCTGCACGCGGTCCGTCTCGGCTTCGAGCACCCCTCCGACGGCCAGTGGGTGGAGTTCGAGAGCGGCTACCCGGCCGACCTCCGGCACGCGCTGGATGTGATCCGGGCCGAGAGCCAGTGACGGCCCCCGCCGTCACCGTCCGGGTCGCGTCCTCGGACGCCGACCTGGCGGCCTGCTACGCCGTGCGGACCGAGGTGTTCGTCGTCGAGCAGTCCGTGCCCGAGTCCATCGAGTACGACGCCTACGACGCGATCGCCCTGCACGTGCTGGCCACCGGACCGGACGGCGGGCCGCTCGGTACCGGCCGGCTGCTGTACGGGCCCGAGGCCCTGGGCAAGACCGGTTCCCCGGAGGTCGGCTCCCTCGGGCGGCTGGCCGTCACCAAGTCCGCGCGCGGACTCGGCGTCGGGGTGGCGCTGGTCCGCGCGATCGAGGCGGAGGCGGTGCGGATCGGGCTGGCCGCCGTGGATCTGGGTGCGCAGACGCATGCGCTCGGCTTCTACGAGAGGCTCGGGTACGTGGCCTACGGGCCGGAGTTCCTCGACGCGGGGATTCCGCACCGCTCCATGCGGAGGGCCCTGGCCGGGCGGTAAGTCGGGGAGGGGTGCTGATCCCCTGATCCCCGGGCTTCGGCCCGTGCCCGTTCGGAGTGTGCGGCGCCGTTGCCGGGGGCGCTGCCCCCGGACCCCCGCGCCTCAAACGCCGGCGGGGCTGGAGTAGGACCCTCGCGCCTCAAACGTCGGCGGGGCTGGAGTAGGACCCTCGCGCCTCAAATGCCGGCCGGGCTGGAGTGGGATCGCGGCGCCTCGAATGCCGGCGGGGCTGGGGTGGGAGCCCCGCGCCTCGAACGTCGGCGGGGCTGGAGTAGGACCCCCGCGCCTGAAACGCCGGCGGGGCTGGAGTGGGATCACGGCGCTCCAACGCCGGCGGGGCTGGAGTGGGCCGGCGAGGTCGGGGAGGGGGTGCCTCGGGCGTCGGTGGGGCGACACGGGGTGTGGCTGCTTCGGTGGGCGGGGTGGGCCGGCAGGGTGGGGGAGTGGATCAGCTCGCCCTGTTGTTCGTACTGCTGCTCGGAGCCGTCGTCACCGTTCCGCTCGGGGACCGGCTCGGGCTGCCCGCGCCGGTCCTGATGACCCTCGGCGGCATCGTGCTCGCCCTGGTGCCGGCCGTGCCGAACGTGAACATCCCGCCCGACTACATCCTGCCCCTGGTGCTGCCGCCGCTGCTGTACGCGTCGGTGCAGCGCACCTCCTGGCGGCAGTTCGCCGCGAACGTCCGGCCGATCCTGCTGCTGGCCGTCGCCCTGGTGTTCGTGACCACCGCCGCCGTCGCCGCCGTGGCGAACGCCGTCATCCCCGGCCTGCCGATCGCCGCCGCGGTCGCGCTCGGCGCGCTGGTCGCCCCGCCCGACCCGGTCGCCGCCACCGCCGTCGCCGGGTCGCTCGGGCTGCCGCGCCGGATGGTGTCCATCCTGGAGGGCGAGGGGCTGTTCAACGACGTCACCGCGATCGTGCTGTACCACGTGGCCGTCGCCGCGGCGGTGAGCGGCAGCTTCTCCTGGCCCGAGGCCCTCGGGGAGTTCGTGCTGTCCGCCGTGGTCGCCGTCGCGGTGGGGCTCGCGCTCGGCTGGGCCACCCAGCGGCTCATGGGTCGGCTCGACGACGCCACGCTCCAGATCGGCCTGACGCTGTTGGTGCCCTTCGTCTCGTACGTCGTGGCGGAGGAGATGCAGGGTTCGGGCGTGCTGGCCGTGCTGACGACGGCGCTGTTCCTCGCCGAGTACGCCTCGGACGCCGACGACGTGCTGGGCCGCCTCGCCGGGCACACGTTCTGGGAAGTCGTCGACATGCTGGTCACCGGGGTGGCGTTCGGGCTGATCGGTCTGGAGCTGCACAACGTCTTCGGGGTCGCCAAGGGCCGGGCCTGGGAGATGGCGGGCTGGGCGAGCGTGGTGATCGCGGTCGTCGTCGGCGTCCGGTTGCTCTGGCTGCTGCCGGCCGGCTGGCTGGCGCGGAAACTGCACCGGCGGCGCGACTACGACGAGGAGATCCCGGTCAGCTGGCGGGAGAGCGTGGTCATGTGGTGGGCCGGGATGCGGGGGGTGGCCTCGGTGGCCCTGGCCCTCGCCATCCCGTTGCGCACCGATGCCGGCGAACCCTTCCCCGGACGCGACGAGATCGTCTTCATCGCCTTCGCGGTGATCATGGTGACCCTGGTCTGCCAGGGCCTGACCCTGCCGTGGCTGGTGCGCCGGCTGGGCGTGGAGGCGGACGTGGACGCCGAGCGGGAGACGGAACGGCAACTGGCGATCCGCGCCGCGAAGGCCGCCAAGCGCCGCCTGAAGGAGATCGAGGAGGTCGAGGACCTGCCCGACGACCTGGTGGAGACGCTGTACCGGCGGGCCTACGACGTCGGGGCCAGGATCAGCCCGGACATGGTCGACGAGGAACGCCGCGAGGCCTACGCCCAGCGGGTGGAACGCATTCGGCACGTCCAGCGGATCCAGCGGGAGATGATGTCCGCCGCCCGCCACGAGGTCCTGGCCGCCCGTAGCGAACCCGGCTCCGACCCGGAGATCGTGGACCGGGTCCTGCGCCACCTCGACGTGCGCAGCCTGCGCAGCCCGTAGGGCCCGGCCGGGGCGGCGTCCGCTACGGGCGGGGGGCGGCCTCCGTGGTCGTGACGCGGGGGAGGGCGTACGGGTGGTGCTCGGTCAGCCAGCCGATCATCCGCTCGCGCACCGCGCAGCGCACCGTCCAGATGTCGTCGGCGTCCTTGGCGGTGGCCGTCGCGCGGACCTGGATGGTGTGCGGAGTGGTGTCGGTGACGACCAGGCCGCAGGAGCGACCGTCCCATTCGGGCACGTCCTTGAGGATGTCCGTGAGCCGCTCGCGCATCAGGGCGACGGGCGCCGAGTGGTCCAGGTGCCAGAAGACGGTGCCGGTCATCTCCGCGCCGCCGCGCGACCAGTTCTCGTACGGCTTGCTGGTGAAGTAGGAGACCGGCATCGTGATCCGGCGCTCGTCCCAGGTGCGGACCACGAGGAAGGTGAGGGTGATCTCCTCGACCTTGCCCCACTCCTTGTCCACGACCACGGTGTCCCCGATGCGGACGGTGTCGCCGAAGGCGATCTGCAGTCCGGCGAAGAGGTTGCCGAGGGCTGCCTGGGCGGCGATGCCCGCGACGATGCCGAGGACGCCGGCCGAGGCCAGCATCGAGGCGCCGAGGGTGCGCATCGGGGGGAAGGTCAGCAGCATGGCGGCGACGGCGACCACCACGACCACGGCCGTGACCACCCGCTGGATCAGCGTGACCTGGGTGCGGACCCGGCGTACCCGGGCGTCGTCCGGGGCTCCCGACGCGTAGCGCGCGTACGAGGCGTCGACGATCGCCGTCGCGATGCCCACGAGCAGCCAGGCCGTCGAGGCGATCATCACCAGGGTCAGCGCGCGGCCCACGCCGACGGTGTGGTCGGGCAGGACGCCGGCCTCCCGGTAGCTGCCGCGCAGCAGGGCCGTGCCCAGGACCAGCCGGAACGGCAGGCCGCAGCGGCGCAGCAGCCCCCACAGCGGGGTTTCCGGATGCCGGGCGTCCGCCTTGCGCAGCAGCAGGTCGAGCAGCCACCCGGCGAGCAGGGCGAGCGCCAGGGCGATTCCGATGACGAGGACGGGACGCAGGACGTTCTCCATATCCATGCCAGAGAACGTAACCGGGGAACCCGCCGGGAAACTGGCACGATGGGAGACATGAACATCATGCTCTTCCATTCGACGTACGGGCTGAGGCCCGCGGTGCACGCGGCGGCCGACCGGCTGCGGGCGGCCGGACACCGGGTCGAGGTGCCCGACCTCTTCGAGGGCCGCACGTTCGCCACGGTCGAGGAAGGCATCGCCCACCAGGAGGAGATCGGCCGGGACGAGCTGCTCAAGCGGGCGGTGCTGGCCGCGGCTCCCCACTCCGACCAGGGCCTGGTCTACGCGGGCTTCTCCTTCGGCGGTTCCGTCGCCCAGCACCTGGCACTGGCCGACGACAAGGCGCGCGGGCTGCTGCTCCTGCACGGTACGGCCGACCTGGCGGAGGACGCCTCCGCCGACGAGCTGCCGGTGCAGCTGCACATCGCCGACCCGGACCCCTTCGAGCCGCACGACTGGCTGACGGCCTGGTACCTGCGGATGCGGCGGGCCGGCGCGGACGTGGAGGTGCACACCTACCCCGGCGCCGGGCACCTGTTCACGGACCCGGACCTCGACGACTACGACGCCGAGGCCGCCGAGGAGGCCTGGAAGGTGTCGCTCGGGTTCCTCGACACCCTGTAGACGACGCGGGGCACGGTCCGGCGCTCTCCGGTCCGTGCCCCGCGCCCGTCGATGCCGGGAGGCGGCGGGTCAGCCCGCCCGGTAGGCGGTCCAGCTGCTCGTCATGCGAGCCACCTGACCGGCGGTGAACTGGTACATGCAGGAGTCGTACGTGTAGTCCATGAAGTTGCGGATCGGGTCGGCGCCCGGCTTGCTCGCGCAGCTGTCACGGCCGGTCGGGCACTCGTAGGCGGCGGTCTTCTCGGCCGGGGTGTCGGAGACGTAGTCGCCGTTGCCGTTACAGCCGCCCTGGAAGGTGTGGTAGAGCCCCAGCCAGTGGCCGACCTCGTGGGTGGCGGTGTCGCCCTCGTTGTAGTTGGCGGAGGAGCCGCCGGGCAGCGAGCTGTCGAGTACGACCACGCCGTCCATCTTGGGGCCGGCGGCGTAGGAGGTCGGGAAGGTCGCCCAGCCGAGCAGGCCGCCCGACAGGTTGGCGGTGTAGAAGTTGAGCGCGCCCGGGCCGCCCTTGCGCAGGGTGTTCTTCATGTTCTTCTCGGCCGTGGAACCGGAGGCCAGGTTGTACCAGCCGCTGTTGTCCGTGTAGTCGGTCGAGGCCAGGGTGAACTGGAAGTTGGAGTTCACGTTGCCGGTGCCCTGGCCGCCGTAGGCCGCGTTCAGGACCGCCAGCTGCTTGGCGATGTCCGTGGCCGTCAGCTTTCCGGTGGTGCCGGAGTGGATGACGTGGAAGTGCACGGGGATGTTCGTGACGGCCTCGGCGGCGCGCAGGCTGCGCTGCGGCTGGTTCTTGAGGGCCTTGTCGAGCTTCGACTTGAGGTCGGCGTCCATGGCCTGCGCCTGGCCGTCGGTGACCTCGTTGGGCTCGGCCGCGTGCTCGTCGTGGGGGCGGGCGACGCGGGCGTCGGCGGGCGCCCCGGTCGTACCTTCCTCGGCGCACACCTCGGCGGGGGTCTTGGCGGCGGCGAGCGTGGTGGGCGTGGCGAGCGGGGTGAAGGCCAGGGTTCCGGCCAGGACCGCCGTGGTCATCAGGCGGCGGCGGAGAAGGGGGGATATGCGGGCAGAAGCGCGCACGTGAGCTCCTCGCGGTGGGGGGTGTTGGCCGGAGGATCTCTCCGACTGGCGCGAAGCTTATGTGTTCATGACATATTCAGGTCAAGATCCAGACGTAAAAGATTTGTTGCCGGTGATGCCGAAGGGGCGCTTGGGATGACCCAAGCGCCCCTTTTCGCAATAGGATTGACGGTTCGTCAGTGGCTGGGTCGGTACACCCGCTCCACCTTCTGCGTGCCGTTCGACGTGCGGTACGAGCGGGCCCAGGCGGAGGTCGCGTCCTGCCGCCGCTTGTCCGAGACCACGTAGTAGTCCATCTGTGAACGCTCGGCCGTGACGTCCAGGACCCCGTAGCCGTGGGAGTCCATGTCCAGCCACTTCACGTGCCAGTTCGCGGCCTTGATGGCCGATTCGGCGACCAGCGATGCGGTGTCCGCCGGCACGTGGAGGATGTCGTCCACGTTGTCCGAGGTCACCGAGGTCACCACGAACTCGGTCGCCGCGCTGCCCGAACCCGGGTACGTCGCCTTGTGCACCGGGACCTCGTTCGCCCACGCCATGTGGATGTCGCCGGTCAGGAACACGGTGTTCTTGATGTTCCGGTCCTTCAAGTGGTTCAGGAGTTCCTTGCGGTCGTCCGTGTAGCCGTCCCACTGGTCCACGTTGGCCGCGATGCCGCCCTCGGGCAGGCCGAGCAGCTTCGTGAGCGGTTGGAGCAGGTGCGCGGGCAGCGCGCCGAACGCCACGGGCGAGATCATCACCGAGGTGCCGACCAGCTTCCAGGTCGCGTTCGAGCCGGCCAGCCCCTGCTTCAGCCAGTCCAACTGCGCCCGCCCCGTGAGGGTGCGCTCCGGGTCGTCCACCGATCCGGAGCCCACCTTGACCTGCTGCGAGCGGAACGAGCGCAGGTCGAGGAGGTGCAGGTCGGCGAGGGTGCCGAAGCGCAGACGCCGGTAGACGGTGCCGGCGACGGAGGTGCGCACGGGCATCCACTCGAAGTACGCCTGCTTGGCGGCGGCCGCGCGGGCCGCCCAGTCGCCCTCGGCGCCCGGGGTGTGGTTCTCGGCGCCCCCCGCCCACGCGTCGTTGGCGAACTCGTGGTCGTCCCAGATCGCGACGATCGCGTGGGCGGCGTGCAGCGCCTGGAGGTCGGTGTCCGTCCTGTACTTGCCGTGCCGGGTGCGGTAGTCGGCCAGGGTCACGATCTCGTGCCGCGGCTCGTGCGCGCGGACGGTGTACTTCGCCTCCGGGTAGCCGCCGCTCGGGTACTCGTAGATGTAGTCGCCCAGGTGCAGGATCGCGTCCAGGTCGGCGCGGGCTGCGAGGTGCCGGTACGCCGAGAAGTAGCCGGCCTCCCAGTTGGCGCAGGAGACCACGCCGAAGCGCACCCCCGCCGTCGTGGTGTCGACGGCCGGGGCGGTCAGGGTGCGTCCGACGGGGGAGACGCCGGCGCCGGCGGTGAACCGGTACCAGTACGGGGTGTGGGGGCGCAGTCCGCGCACGTCGACCTTGACCGTGTGGTCGGAGGCGGCGCTCGCGGTGACGGTGCCGCCGGCGACGACGCGGGAGAAGGCCTTGTCCTCGGCCACCTCCCAGCCCACGGCCGTGGCCGGGCCGAGTCCGGAGCCGGGTACGGCCTCCGGGGTCGGGGTGACCCGGGTCCACAGCAGGACCCCGTCGGGAAGCGGGTCGCCGGAGGCGACGCCGTGGGCGAAGGCGGGCGCGGCCCCCGCCGCGTGGGCGGCCGGGGCGCCCAGGGCGGTGAGCGGCGCGAGTGCGGCGGTGGCCGCGGCGGCCAGGACGACCGTGCGGCGGCGCGGGTGGGCCGGGCGCTCGGCGGAGCCGGCGGAAGGGATGAGATGACTGGTCACGGACAAGGATATTACTGATCGGTACACGCCTGGGAACAGACATGGAACGGCAACGGGCGGGCGAACTCCAGGAGTTCGCCCGCCCGTGTGCGGTGGTGTGACGGTGGATCAGCCGGCGATGGCCTTGTCGAGCGCCGCCGTGAACGCCTCGGCGGTCTGCGGGGTCTCGATCTTCTTGCCGTCCATCTTCAGCGTCGGGGTGCCCTTGACGTCGGAGTTGTTGAAGACCTTCGACATCTCCAGCGCCCAACGGTCGTACGTACCGTCCTCGACGGCCTTCTTGAACTCGGCGTTGCCCTTGAGCGCGGGCACCGTGTCCGCGACCTTGAGCAGGTAGTCGTCCTTGGCGAAGCTGTCGACCGTCTCCTCCGGGTGCAGCTCCTTCGAGTAGAGCGCGCCCTTGTAGTCGAGGAAGGCCTGCGGGCTGACGTTCAGCGCGGCGCCGAGCGCGCTCAGCGCGTTCTTCGAGCCCTCGCCCTTGACCGCGTTGTCGATGAAGGTGGCGCCGAAGTACTGCAGCTTGTACTTGCCGGCGTCGACGTCCTTCTTGACCTGCTCGCCCACGGCCTGCTCGAACGAGGCGCACGCCGGGCAGCGCGAGTCCTCGTACAGCTCCAGGGTCTTCTTCGCCTCGGCCTTGCCGATGACGACCGTGGTGCCGTCCTCGCCGGTGGTGTTCTTCGGCTTCACCAGGGCGGCGTCGGCCGCCTTGTCCCAGTAACCGGGCTGGTTGGCCTGCACGACCGCGTAGCCGACGCCGCCGGCCAGCGCGAGGACGCCGACGACCGCTCCGGCCACGACCAGCTGCCGGCGCGCGCGGTCCTTCTTGGCCTGCTTCTCGCGCTCGATCCGCAGCTTCTCGCGGGCCGCCGCCTTGCTCGCCTGGCTGTTGCGTGAACTCATCATGATCTCCGTGGGATGTGCGTGTGGATGGGGAACCGCCGTACGTACGTCAGGCGCTCGTGAGCGCCGCGCGTACGGGAGGTCCCCGCCGTCCCACGGAATGCGCGGGGAACCGCGTACGGCTCCCCGTGCGGGCGACCGACGGGCGCAGCGCCCGCCGTACCGCCCCGGCGGCCACCGACACCGCGGCCACCGCCAGCAGCAGCGGCCGGAACGCGAACGCGGCGACGGCCCGCAGCAGCCGGGCCAGCGACCGCTCGCCGCCCCGCAGCCAGGCCGCGGCCAGCAGACCGACCGTGACGTGGGCGCCCAGCAGCAGCCAGGGCGTCCACGGCCCGGGGGCGGCCAGCAGCGCCGCGGGGTCGGAGGCGGGTCCGGACACCTCGGCCAGCGGTCCGCCCACCGGGGTCCCGCCGCACAGCTCGTCCAGGCCCATCGCGCGCAGCGGGCCGGAGACCGGACCGCCCGCCGGGCCGTAGCAGAGGTGCTGCCCGGCGGTGAAGACGGTGTCGGCCGCCAGCTCCAAAGGCACCAGCAGGGCGGCGATGGGGCCGAAGCCCCGTTCCCGGCCCGCCAGCGCGAAGGCGATGAAGAACACACCGACGAAGGCCCCGGCCACCAGGGCGGGCGGCAGCGGCACCCGGGACATCAGCACGTGGGACCCCGCCGAGAGCAGCACGACGAGTGCGCTGAACAGCGCGGCCCTCAGCCCTCGGAATCCCGTCCCTGATACGTCCATCGTCGCGAGTGTGCCATGACTCCCTGTGAACCCGGGCCCTGGGGCCGGGACCCCGTGGGGACCTACGACGTGATCCGGCCGTTGCGGAACAGGTCCACGAAGATCTGGTGGTCGGCGCGCGCCCGGGCCCCGTAGGCGTGGGCGAACTCGACCAGCAGCCGGGTGAAGCCCTCCTCGTCGGCCGCGATGGCCGCGTCGATGGCGCGCTCGGTGGAGAACGGGACCAGGGACTGGCCGCTCTCCGCCTCGTCGGCCGCCGCGTGCATGGTGGCCGTCGCCCGACCGAGGTCGGCGACGACCGCCGCGATCTCCTCCGGGTCGTCCAGGTCGGACCAGTCCAGGTCCACCGCGTACGGGGAGACCTCCGCCACCAGCTGCCCCGCGCCGTCCAGCTCGGTCCAGCCGAGCCACGGGTCGGCGTGGGCCTGGAGGGCCCGCTGGGAGATCACCGTGCGGTGCCCCTCGTGCAGGAAGTACTCCCGCACCGCCCGGTCGGTGATGTGCCGGGACACGGCGGGGGTCTGCGCCTGCTTGAGGTAGATCACGACGTCGTTCTCCAGGGCGTCGCTGTGCCCCTCCAGCAGGATGTTGTACGAGGGCAGGCCCGCCGAGCCGATGCCGACGCCCCGGCGACCGACCACGTCCTTGACCCGGTACGAATCCGGCCGGACCAGGGACTCCTCCGGGAGGGTCTCCAGGTACCCGTCGAAGGCGGCCAGCACCTTGTACCGGGTCGCCGCGTCCAGCTCGATCGCCCCGCCGCCCGCCGTGAAGCGGCGCTCGTGGTCGCGGATCTCCGTCATCGAGTCCAGCAGGGAGAACCGGGTGCGCGAGCGGGCCGCGCGCAGCGCCGACAGCAGCGGGCCCTCGGCGCTGTCCAGGGTGAAGGAGGGGACCTCCTCCTCGTAGGGTGCCTCGCCCCGGACGGCCAGCCGGTGGATCCGCTCCCGGTAGGAGGCGGCGTAGGTCCGCACCAGCTCGCTGATCTGCTCGTCGCTGAGGGCCTTGGTGTAGCCGATCAGGGCGACGGAGGCGGCGAACCGCTTGAGGTCCCAGGTGAAGGGGCCGACGTACGCCTCGTCGAAGTCGTTCACGTTGAAGATCAGTCGACCTTCGGAGTTCATGTACGTGCCGAAGTTCTCGGCGTGCAGGTCGCCGTGGATCCACACCCGGCCCGTCCGCTCGTCGAGGAAGGGGCCGCCGTGCCGGTCCCGCTCCAGGTCGGCGTAGAACAGGCAGGCCGTGCCACGGTAGAAGGCGAAGGCGGAGGCGGCCATCTTCCGGAACTTGACCTGGAAAGCGGCGGGGTCGGCGACGAGCAGCTCACCGAACGCGGTGTCGAAGACATCGAGTATCTGTTCGGCGCGCTGTTCGTCGGTCGTCTCGGGAACCGCCATGGCGGATGCCTCCTGGTGGTGCTGGTGGATCACGGTGCCGGTCGGATTCCGGACACCGTCCTTGGCTCTGCAACGGATGACCGTACCCGTCGGTGCCCGTGATCTGTCACCCGCCCGACGTAGACTTCGGGGCTGCCCCCCTCACTCCCGGCCGGAGGACTCCCACTGTGACCAAGCCGCCGTTCACGCACCTGCACGTCCACACCCAGTACTCGCTGCTGGACGGTGCCGCGCGGCTGAAGGACATGTTCAACGCGTGCAACGAGATGGGCATGACGCACATCGCGATGTCGGACCACGGCAACCTGCACGGGGCCTATGACTTCTTCCACACCGCCCAGAAGGCCGGGATCACGCCGATCATCGGCATCGAGGCGTACGTCGCCCCCGAGTCCCGCCGCAACAAGCGCCGCGTGCAGTGGGGCCAGCCGCACCAGAAGCGGGACGACGTCTCCGGTTCCGGTGGTTACACCCACAAGACGATCTGGGCGTCCAACGCCACCGGCCTGCACAACATCTTCCGACTGTCCTCCGACGCCTACGCCGAGGGCTGGCTCACGAAGTGGCCGCGCATGGACAAGGAGACGATCTCCAAGTGGTCCGAGGGCCTGATCGCCTCGACCGGCTGTCCCTCCGGCGAGGTGCAGACGAGGCTGCGGCTCGGCCAGTTCGACGAGGCCGTCCAGGCCGCCTCCGACTACAAGGACATCTTCGGCGAGGGGCGCTACTTCCTGGAGCTGATGGACCACGGCATCGAGATCGAGCGCCGGGTCCGTGACGGGCTCCTGGAGATCGGCAAGAAGCTCGGCATCCCGCCGCTGGTGACGAACGACTCGCACTACACGTACGCGAGCGAGTCCGTCGCCCACGACGCCCTGCTCTGCATCCAGACCGGCAAGAACCTCTCCGACCCGGACCGCTTCCGGTTCGACGGCACCGGCTACTACCTGAAGTCCACCGACGAGATGTACGCCATCGACTCCTCGGACGCCTGGCAGGAGGGCTGCGCCAACACGCGGCTGGTCGCGGACCAGATCGACACCGAGGGCATGTTCAAGTTCCGGAACCTGATGCCGAAGTTCGACATCCCGGACGGCTACACCGAGGTCACCTGGTTCCGCGAGGAAACCATGCGCGGCATGCACCGCCGCTACCCGGGAGGCATCCCGGAGGACCGGATGCAGCAGGCCGAGTACGAGATGGACACGATCATCTCGATGGGCTTCCCCGGCTACTTCCTCGTCGTCGCCGACTTCATCATGTGGGCGAAGAACCAGGGCATCGCGGTCGGCCCCGGCCGAGGCTCCGCGGCCGGCTCGATCGTCGCGTACGCCATGGGCATCACCGACCTCGACCCCCTCACCCACGGCCTGATCTTCGAGCGCTTCCTGAACCCCGAGCGCGTCTCCATGCCCGATGTCGACATCGACTTCGACGAGCGCAGGCGCGTCGAGGTGATCCGGTACGTGACCGACAAGTACGGCGCCGACAAGGTCGCCATGATCGGCACGTACGGCACCATCAAGGCCAAGAACGCGATCAAGGACTCCGCCCGCGTCCTCGGCTACCCGTACGCCATGGGCGACCGGCTCACCAAGGCCATGCCCGCCGACGTCCTCGGCAAGGGCATCCCGCTCTCCGGCATCCTCGACCCGACGCACCCCCGCTACGGCGAGGCCGGCGAGATCCGCGGGATGTACGAGAACGAGCCCGACGTGAAGAAGGTCATCGACACCGCCCGCGGTGTGGAGGGCCTGGTCCGCCAGATGGGCGTGCACGCCGCCGGCGTGATCATGTCCAGCGAGACGATCACCGACCACGTGCCCGTCTGGGTGCGGCACTCCGACGGCGTCACCATCACCCAGTGGGACTACCCGAGCTGTGAGTCGCTCGGCCTGCTGAAGATGGACTTCCTCGGCCTGCGCAACCTCACGATCATGGACGACGCCGTCAAGATGGTGAAGGCCAACAAGGGGATCGACATCGATCTCCTGGGCCTGCCGCTCGACGACCCCAAGACCTTCGAACTGCTCGGCCGCGGTGACACCCTCGGCGTCTTCCAGTTCGACGGCGGCCCCATGCGCTCCCTGCTGCGCCTGATGAAGCCCGACAACTTCGAGGACATCTCCGCCGTCTCGGCCCTGTACCGGCCGGGCCCGATGGGCATGAACTCGCACACGAACTACGCCCTGCGCAAGAACAAGCAGCAGGAGATCACCCCGATCCACCCGGACCTGGAGAAGCCCCTCGAAGAGGTGCTCGCGGTCACCTACGGCCTGATCGTCTACCAGGAGCAGGTCCAGAAGGCCGCCCAGATCATCGCCGGGTACTCGCTCGGCGAGGCCGACATCCTGCGCCGCGTGATGGGCAAGAAGAAGCCCGAGGAACTGGCGAAGAACTTCACGATCTTCCAGGAGGGCGCCCGGAAGAACGGCTACAACGACAAGGCCATCCAGGCCTTGTGGGACGTCCTGGTCCCCTTCGCCGGCTACGCCTTCAACAAGGCCCACTCGGCCGCCTACGGCCTGGTCTCCTACTGGACCGCCTACCTCAAGGCCAACTTCCCGGCCGAGTACATGGCCGGCCTGCTCACCTCGGTCAAGGACGACAAGGACAAGTCCGCGATCTACCTGAACGAGTGCCGCCGCATGGGCATCAAGGTGCTCCCGCCGAACGTCAACGAGTCCGAGCCGAACTTCGCCGCCCAGGGCGACGACGTGATCCTCTTCGGGCTCACCGCCGTCCGCAACGTCGGTCAGAACGTCGTCGAGTCGATCATCAAGACCAGGAAGGCCAAGGGGAAGTTCTCCTCCTTCCCCGACTTCCTGGACAAGGTCGAGGCCGTCGTCTGCAACAAGCGGACCGTCGAATCGCTGATCAAGGCCGGCGCGTACGACGAGATGGGCCACACCCGCAAGGGCCTCGTCGCCCACCACGAACCGATGATCGACAACGTGGTGGCCGTCAAGCGCAAGGAGGCCGAGGGACAGTTCGACCTCTTCGGCGCAATGGGTGACGAGGGCGGCGCCGACGAGCCCGGCTTCGGGCTGGACGTGGAGTTCTCCGACGTCGAGTGGGAGAAGTCCTACCTGCTCGCCCAGGAGCGCGAGATGCTCGGCCTCTACGTCTCCGACCACCCGCTCTTCGGCCTGGAGCACGTCCTCTCCGACAAGACCGACGCCGGCATCTCCCAGCTGACCGGCGGTGAGCACTCCGACGGTGCGGTCGTCACCATCGGCGGCATCATCTCCGGCCTCCAGCGCAAGATGACCAAGCAGGGCAACGCCTGGGCCATCGCCACCGTCGAGGACCTGGCCGGCTCCATCGAATGCATGTTCTTCCCCGCGACCTACCAGCTCGTCTCCACCCAGCTGGTCGAGGACACGGTCGTCTTCGTCAAGGGCCGCCTGGACAAGCGCGAGGACGTCCCCCGCCTGGTCGCCATGGAGATGATGGTCCCCGACCTCACCTCGGCCGGCACCAACGCCCCCGTCGTCCTCACCATCCCCACCGTCAAGGTCACCCCGCCGATGGTCACCCGCCTCGGCGAGATCCTGCGCCACCACCGGGGCAACACCGAGGTGCGGATCAAGCTCCAGGGGCCGCGCAGCACCACCGTGCTACGGCTCGACAAGCACCGGGTCCAGCCCGACCCGGCGCTCTTCGGCGACCTCAAGGTGCTGCTCGGACCGTCCTGCCTGGCCGGCTAGCGGTCGACGCACGTACGGAGGGGCGCACCCGGAAGCCGGGTGCGCCCCTCCGTGTACGCGCGGGGGCCGTCAGTTGTGGCCGAACTTCTTTTCCTTGCGCTTGTGCGCCATGTCCATCGGACTCGGCGACGGCGAGAGCGACTCGCCCTGCGACTGGCTCGAACTCTTGCCCGGGTCCTGCGCCGAGGTGCGCTCCTGGGACTTCGCGGGCTGCTTCTGGTTCTTGTTCTTGGCCATGGAATGCCTCCGTGGGGGGTGTAGGGGCCAGGGCCGCCTTCACACTCACACAGCACCACAACCCGCGCATTTTGGATCATTACCGCGCGTGGTGGCCGCCCCTTCCCCACCACCCCGGGAGATCCGCCACGCCGATGATCGAGTTCCGGCCTTCAACGCCCGCGCGGTCGGGCAGACTCGGGGAATCCCAATCGAGGACCCCCAGGGAAGAGGGTGGAACGCGTGGACCGCTGCGTCGTCCTGGTGGACGCCGGCTACCTGCTCGGCGCCGCCGCGAGCCTCCTCGCGGGGGAACCCTCCCGCTCCCGCATCACCGTCGACCACGCCGCCCTCATCCAGGGCCTGCGGGAGCGGGCCGAGGCCGACACCGAACAACCCCTGCTGCGGATCTACTGGTTCGACGGCGCGCCCGATCGGGTGCCGCAACCCGAACACCGCCGGCTGCGCGTCATGCCCCGCGTCACCGTCCGGCTCGGGGCCCTGACCCGCAGCGACGGACGCTGGGCGCAAAAGGGCGTCGACGCCGCCATGCACGCCGAGCTCACCGAACTCGCCCGCAACCGGGCCTGCTCCGACGTGGTGCTCGTGACCGGCGACGGCGACCTGCTGCCCGGGCTGATGTCCGCCAAGGAACACGGGGTCGCCGTCCACCTGTGGGCCGTCCAGGCCGCCGACGGGGACTACAACCAGTCCGAGGACCTCGTCGCCGAGGCCGACGAACGCCGCGTCCTCGACCGCGCCTGGATCACCCGCGCCGTGCGCGCCCGCGACCTCACCGGACTGTGCGCCCCCGCGCCGGCCCCGCGCCCCGAGATCGCCGCGATCCTCTCCGCGCCCCTGCCCGAGGCCGCCCTCGCCGAAGCCGCCCGCAACGGCTCCCCGCCCGCCCCCGCAGCCACCCCCAACGGGGCCCCCGTGCCCGCCCCCGCCAACGAGGGCGCCAAGACCGTCCCCACCCCCAAGGACCTCGCCTCGCTGCGCGCCCCCGGCCAGGCCCAAGGCCCTGCCGGACACCTCGGGCAGAGCGCACCGGCGCCCGCCGGGAGCGCCCTGCGCTGGTCCTCCGACAAAGGGTGGATCGACCGGGCCGGCCCCCTCGGGGAGCCCGCCGAGACCGCCTCCCTGCCCACCCTCGCCCAGCTCACCAGCGCCGAACAGCGCTGGGCCGACCGCGAGGAGGACATCACCACCGTCGGCGGCGACCCCTTCGAGGTGGGCCAGGTCTTCGCCCGCCGCTGGATGGAACGCCTCCCCGAAACCGTCCACCTGCAGAAGCTCGCCACCATGTACCCGCGCGTCCCGCACCGCATCGACGGCGAGCTGCTGCGCTACGCCGCCCGCTTCGGGCTGCTCGCGCACAAGGACGACCAGATCGACGAACACGACCGGTACGCCATCCGGGCCGGCTTCTGGCGGGAGATCGACGTCCGGGCCGCAGCCGAGCACGTGAGCGGTCCCCAGGGCGCCGCGAGCGCCCCGCTGCCCACGAGCCCGAGCACCCCGGCGGCCGACCAGGGGTGAAAGCCGCGTAGGCTGCTCCCTCGTGAGTACGGGCACAGCACAGGCAGGGCACACCGCGGCAGCAGCCGCGGACGCGGCCTCCGACGTGGTCTGCGCGGTGCGTGACCTGGTCAAGACCTACCCCGCGGTCCGCGGCCGGCGAGGAGCCCCCGCACTGCCCGAGACCCGGGCCACCGACGGGATCTCCCTGACCGTCCGCCGCGGCGAGGTGTTCGGCCTGCTCGGCCCCAACGGCGCCGGCAAGTCCACCCTGGTCCGCCAGCTCACCGGCCTGCTGCGCCCCGACAGCGGCTCCGTGACCCTGCTCGGCCACGACGTCGTCCGCCACCCCGAACGCGCGGCCCGACTCCTCGCCTACCTGGGGCAGGAATCCACCGCCCTCGACGAACTCACCGTCGCCCTCGCCGTCGAGACCACGGGCCGGCTGCGCGGGCTCGCACTGCGCGACGCGCGGGCCGCACGGGACGAGGTACTGGAGGAACTCGGGCTGACCGGGATCGCCGGCCGACCCCTGAAGAAGCTCTCCGGCGGCCAGCGGCGCCTCGCCTGCTTCGCCACCGCACTGGCGGGGGAGCGGCCGCTGCTGGTCCTCGACGAACCCACCACGGGCATGGACCCGGTGGCCCGACGGGCGGTGTGGGCGGCCGTGGACCGCCGCCGCGCCCGGCACGGCGCGACGGTCCTGCTCGTCACCCACAACGTCATCGAGGCCGAGACGGTCCTCGACCGGGTCGCCGTCGTCGACCACGGCAAGGTCATCGCCTGCGACACCCCGACCGGACTCAAGGCCATGGTGTCCGACGAGGTCCGGCTCGAACTGGTCTGGCGCACCGCCCCGCCCCTGGACGTGCCCGCGGTCGCCGCGCTCGCCCCCGCCGCCGCCGAATCGGGCCGCCGCTGGGTCCTGCGGCTGCCGCAGGACGAGGCGCGCGCCGCGGTCGCGGCGGTGACGGGCGGCCCCGCCTTCGCCGCCCTCGACGATTTCACGTTGGCCACGCCGAGCCTGGAGGACGTCTACCTCGCGCTGGGTGGACGGATGAAGGGTCTGGTCAAGTCGTGACCACCGCTGTCGTTCCCGGGACGCTCGCACCCCGCGCCCGGTTCTTCCCCGCGCTCGCCGCCGTCTACCGGGCCCAACTGTCCAGGGCCCGCGTCGCCCGGATCCCGCTGCTGTTCGTGGCCACCTTCCAGTCCGTCGGCATCATGATCCTGATGCGCGGCGTGGTGGACGGCGGCTCCGAGGCGCGCGCCGTCGTCGCCGGGTCCTCGGTGCTCGTCGTCGCCTTCGTCGCACTGAACCTGCTCGCCCAGTACTTCGGGCAACTGCGGGCCGGCGGCGGCCTCGACCACTACGCCACCCTGCCCGTGCCGCCCGCCTCGGTGGTGCTCGGCGCCGCCGCCGCGTACGCGTCCTTCACCCTGCCCGGGACCCTCGTCACCGCCGTCTTCGGGAGCCTGCTGTTCGGGCTGCCGATGGGCGGACTGTGGATCCTGGCGGCGGTGGTACCGCTGGCCGGGGCCGCCCTCGCCGGCCTCGGGGCGGCGCTCGGGCTGCTAGCGCCGCGCCAGGAGCTCGCCACGCTGGCCGGGCAGCTGGGCATGTCGGCCGCGCTGCTGCTCGGGGTGCTGCCGCCCGAGCGGATGCCGGACGTGATCGTGTGGGCCCGGGACCTGCTGCCCTCGACGTACGGGGTCGAGGCCTTCGCGGAAACCTTCGCCCCGCACCCCGACTGGGCGGCCGTCCTCATCGACCTCGGCGTGTGCGCCGCCGTCGGCGTGCTGTCACTGGCCGTCGCGACGTGGGCGTACCGCCGGGCGGCGGTCCGCTGAAGCCGGTGCCGGTCGTACCTGGCACGATGTGGGGGTGACCGAAGCCGTGACCCCGCCGCCGTCCCCGCACGACCCGCCGCAGCCCCCGCCCGCGGCGGAGCCCGCGGACCGGCCCGGGCAGAAGCACACCGGGCAGCAGCACCCCGAACAGTCGAACCCGGAGCAGGACCACCCGGAGCAGGACGACCCGGAGCGGTCGCAGTCGGGACCGGACAAGCCGGGAGGGACCGCCGGGGGCATCACCGCCGCGGACGTCCGCGACGGCGCCGCCGTCACCCTGGTGGTCGGCGTGGCCGGCGTGCTCCTCGGCCTGCTGTGGGCGTGGCTCGCGCCCCGCGTGCAGTACGTCTCCAACGGCGAGGCCGTCTTCCTGCGCGACACCGAGAGCGAGGCGCGGATCGGCGCCGACGGCACCTTCTTCCTGCTGGCCCTCGGCTTCGGCGTGCTGAGCGCGGTCGCCGTCTTCCTGTGGCGCCGACGCGGCGGAGTGCCCCTCGTGATCGGGCTGACCCTCGGCGCCTGCTTCGCCTCGCTGGTGGGATGGCGGCTGGGGCTGCTCCTCGGACCGAGCGCCGACCTGCCGGCGGCGGCCGCCGCGGCGGGCAAGGGCGTGCCGTTCGACGCGCCGCTCCAACTGCTGGCCCACGGGGTGCTGCTCGTATGGCCGATGACGGCCGTCGCCCTGCACCTGGGCCTGACCGCGCTCTGGTCCCCGAAGGAGCCCCTTCCGGCGGGGGAGTGGGAGACCTACCCGCCGCCGCACGTCCACGTCGACCTGAAGAAGGACGCCCCGCACGACTGACGCCGACGGGCGACTAGGCGCGGGCGATCGGGGCCACCACCGCGCCCGTGAGCGCCGTCAGGTCCGCCGGGGACAGTTCGACCTCCAGGCCCCGGCGGCCCGCCGAGACGCAGACCGTCGGGTGCCCGGTCGCCGAGGCGTCCACGACCGTGCGCAGCCGCTTGCGCTGCCCCAGGGGGGAGATCCCGCCCCGGACGTAGCCCGTGGTGCGTTCCGCCAGGGCCGGATCCGCCATCGCGGCGCGCTTGCCGCCCGACGCGGTGGCCAGCGCCTTCAGGTCCAGGGAACCCGAGACGGGCACCACCGCCACGGTGAGGACCCCGTCCACGTCCGCGACGAGGGTCTTGAAGACCCGTTCCGCGGGGACGCCGAGGGCCTCGGCGGCCTCCTCGCCGTACGAGGGGTGGGCCGGGTCGTGCTCGTAGGCGTGGGTGGTGAACTCCACGCCCGCCGCCGTGAGGGCGACGATCGCCGGGGTGCCCGCCGGACCGGCCGGCTTCTTCTTCGCCATCAGTTCGGGCTCGCCATCAGTTCGGGCTCGTCGGGGTGCGGGTGAGCTCCACCGCCGGGAGCGACGGCAGGTGCCGGATCACGGCGGTCTCCGAGCGGAGCAGCTTCAGCTCCTCGGCGAGCCGGGTCGCGGTGTCCGGGGCCTGGAGCAGGCGCTGCTTCGAGGGGATGTCCAGGACGGCGGCGGCCGCCACCAGGTACGACACCACCGACGGCTCGTCCGGCAGGTCGGGCGCCGAGGTCAGCGACCGCTCCCGGGCGCCGGCCAACCGCTTCTGGTAGCTCCGGAACGCCCGCAGCACCCCTTCGGACAGGGCTCCCGCGCCGTCACCGGCGTCCTCCGCGAGTTCCTCCAGCTCCGCGACGAGGAAGGGCCCCGACGCGTCGACCGAGAGCAACCGGACCCGGGTCGTGCCGGTGGCCAGGACCTCGAAGCTGCCGTCCTCGCGCTCCCGGATCGTCGCCGCGTCGGCCACGCAGCCGACCCGGTGGAAGGCCTGGATCGGGTCCGCGCCGAAGCCCGCGGCCGGGCCCCGCTCGGGCACGGCCGTCTGGTCGGGGAGGCCGGGGGCCGTCGGGGCGACCTCCCGGCCGTCGCGGATCGCGACGACCGCGAAGCGGCGCGGCTCGTCCTCGCCCGACTTCAGCAGTTCGCGCATCATGGCGCGATAGCGCTCCTCGAAGATGTTCAGCGGCAGCACGAGGCCCGGGAACAGAACCGAGTTCAGCGGGAAGAGGGGCAGGCGAACGGTGGTCACGAGGCACAGGGTAGTGGCCGGACGGCCGGAGCCGTCACCCCCGCCTCAGCAGCCGTGACGCGCCCGCCGCCACCGTCGTGGCCAGGATCCAGCCCAGGAGGACCAGCGCCGCCGACCCCCACTGCCAGCCGCCCGCCATCTTCCAGTGCCCCTCCTGGCCGAGATCGATCACCGGGAGCAGGAGGTCCAGCGCGTACAGGGCGGCGTTCCAGTTCGGGTGCTCGTCCGCCTTGACCGGCTCCGGACGGTGTCCGAGGAACAGCAGGGTCCCCGCCGCCCACAGGAGCGCCATCCACAGCGCGGCCCGGCCCGGCCGGTACCCGTAGACCACCGTCCAGTCCTGGAGCAGGCCCCAGGCCCGGGCCGCCGGCGGCAGGGTGGTCCGCCGCCGGCGCTGCTTCGCCAGCAGCACCTCGCGGGCCTCCGCGTCCTCCCCGCCGTCCCGCAGCACCGTCGCGAGCCGCTCGTACGGCTCGGGGGAGTACTCCGGGGTCGCCGCCTCCACCCAGGCCAGACGGCGGGCGAGGGTGAAGTCGCCGCGGGGCGCGACCTTCTCGTAGACGAACCCCTCCATCGACAGCCGGCCCGGCCCCGGCCAGCTCGTGTGCCGGTCGACCAGCTTGTCGACCTTCGCGCCCGACACCACGACCCGGCCCCGCTCCGGCGCCTCCCCGACGAAACGGAACTCCGGGGTCTGGATCCGCCGCAGCGAGACCTCCTGGTCCGGGGCGAGCTCGAAGCGGGCCCCGTAGAAGTCGACGGAGTCACCGAAGCGCCCGTCGTCCAACCGCAGGCCGCCCCGGCACTCGAAGGCCTGCCCGGGTCCGCCGTTCGTGGGCGTCCGGCTCCAGTCGTCGCCGTGGGCGGGAGCGCCGTCCGGGGCGGTGAGGGCGATGGAGGTCAGGTACAGCGTCCGCTCGACGGTCAGGGTGGGCGCGTTCAGGGCCCGCTGCCCGGCCGGGGCGGTCAGTCGCGCGCCGCGCAGGCTCATCGAGGCACCGACCTTCGCCCCCCGCAGACTGACCTCGCCGTGCGTCTCCAGCAGGTCGCCGTGGAAGTCCTGCGCGATCGAGATCCCGTCGGCCGCGATCGCCGGGCCCCGGTGGTCGGCGCGCACGACGGTCCGACCGACCAGCAGGTCCGTCCCGATCTGCGCGTCGGTCAGCCGGATGCCCCGCGCCACGCGGGAGGCCACCAGGTGCAGGTCGCCCTCGGCGTGCAGCCGGGCCGCCTCCAGCCGGGGTATCGCGCAGTTGTGCAGGCGCAGCGTGCCGCAGCGCGTTTCGGACAGCCGGACGTCCTCGTCGAAGCGGCACGAGCGGATCTCGACGTACGGGGCCACCGTGCCACCCGAAAGGTCCAGCCGCCCGGTGATCCGCGCCCCGCGCAGCTTCAGGCAGCCCACCCGGCCGGGTACCGGAGCGGGACCGGCCAACAGCAGCAGGGCCACCACCTCGGCCCGTACCGACCGCTCGGGGCCCCACGGCGCCCCCTCGTGCGGCGCCGCGGCCGCCTCCCCGGGCGCCCGGAAGTCACAGATCGTGCCCGCGCGGAACGTCTCCCACATGTGCCGCTCGGCCCCGCTCAGGTCCCCCGGCGGTGCGTCCGTCATCACTTCGGTCATGGCAGCCCCCCGCCTGTCACGTGCGCGTACGCCCACGCTATGCGGCGCCTGTGACATCCGGGGCGCGTATCAGTCAGTGATACGGGCGAACGGTCGCGGGAGACGGTCTGAGAGAATTGGGGCGTGATCTCTCGTATCGACCTGCGCGGTGACTCCCTCCCCGAGGGTGGCGCCCTGCGCGATCTGCTGCCCCGTGCCGAGTTCGACGTCGAAGCCGCCCTGGAGAAGGTGCGGCCCATCTGCGAGGACGTCCATCATCGTGGCACGGCGGCGCTGATCGAGTTCGCGCAGAAGTTCGACGGGGTCGAACTCTCGCAGGTCCGGGTGCCCGCGCAGGCCATCACGGCCGCCCTGGAGCAGCTGGATCCGGCCGTCCGCGCCGCCCTGGAGGAGTCGATCCGGCGCGCCCGGATCGTGCACCGCAACCAGCGCCGCACCGAGCACACCACCCAGGTGGTCCCCGGCGGCACCGTGACCGAGAAGTGGGTTCCGGTCGAGCGCGTGGGGCTGTACGCCCCGGGCGGCCGCTCCGTGTACCCGTCCTCCGTCGTGATGAACGTCGTACCGGCCCAGGAGGCGGGCGTCGAGTCGATCGCGCTGGCCTCCCCGCCGCAGAAGGAGTTCGGCGGGCTGCCGCACCCCACCATCCTCGCCGCGTGCGCGCTGCTCGGCGTGGACGAGGTGTACGCGGTCGGCGGCGCCCAGGCCGTCGCGATGTTCGCCTACGGAACCACCGGACCCGACGGCTGCCCGCCGGCGAACATGGTGACCGGCCCCGGCAACATCTGGGTCGCCGCCGCCAAGCGCTACTTCACCGGGAGGATCGGCATCGACACGGAGGCCGGCCCCACCGAGATCGCCGTCCTCGCGGACTCCACGGCCGACCCGGTGCACGTCGCGGCCGACCTGATCAGCCAGGCCGAGCACGACCCGCTCGCCGCCGCCGTCCTCGTCACGGACTCCGCCGAGCTCGCGGACGCCGTCGAGAAGGAACTGGAACCGCAGGTCGCGGCCACCAGGCACATCGAGGACCGGATCAAGCCGGCCCTCGCGGGCAAGCAGTCCGCGATCGTCCTCGTCGACAGCCTGGAGGACGGCCTCAAGGTCGTCGACGCGTACGGCGCCGAACACCTGGAGATCCAGACCGCCGACGCCGGCGCCTGGGCCGCCCGGGTGCGCAACGCCGGCGCGATCTTCGTCGGCCCCTGGTCCCCGGTCTCCCTGGGCGACTACTGCGCCGGCTCCAACCACGTGCTGCCCACCGGCGGCTGCGCCTGCCACTCCTCCGGCCTGTCCGTGCAGTCCTTCCTGCGCGGCATCCACATCGTCGACTACACGCGCGACGCCCTCGCCGAGGTCGCCCACCACGTGGTGACGCTCGCCGAGGCCGAGGACCTGCCCGCGCACGGGGCCGCCCTGAAGGCCCGCTTCGGATGGAAGGTTCCCCAGCAGTGACCGCGGACATCGGAATCGACGACCTCCCCATCCGGGACGAACTCCGCGGCAAGTCCCCGTACGGCGCCCCGCAGCTCGACGTGCCCGTCCAGCTGAACACCAACGAGAACCCGTACGAGCTCCCCGCCGAACTCGTCGCCCGGATCGCCGAACGCGTGTCCGACGCCGCCCGCACCCTCAACCGCTACCCGGACCGGGACGCCGTCGAGCTGCGCACCGAGCTCGCCGCCTACCTCACCCGTACCGGCAAGCACCCCGTCGCGCGGGAGAACGTCTGGGCCGCCAACGGCTCCAACGAGGTCCTCCAGCAGCTGCTGCAGACCTTCGGCGGGCCCGGCCGCACCGCGATCGGCTTCGAGCCCTCCTACTCGATGCACGCGCTGATCGCCCGCGGCACCGGCACCCAGTGGATCTCCGGCCCGCGCCGCGAGGACTTCACCATCGACGTCGCGGCGGCGGAAGCGGCGATCGCCGAGAACGCCCCCGACGTCGTCTTCATCACCTCGCCCAACAACCCCACGGGCACCGCCGTCGCGGCCGAGACCGTCCTCGCGCTCTACGAGGCCGCCCAGGCCGCCAAGCCGTCCCTCGTCGTCGTCGACGAGGCGTACGTGGAGTTCAGCCACCGGGACTCGCTGCTGCCCCTCATCGAGGGCCGCCCGAACCTGGTGGTCTCCCGGACCATGTCCAAGGCCTTCGGCGCCGCGGGCCTGCGCCTGGGCTACCTGGCCGCGCACCCCGCCGTGGTCGACGCCGTCCAGCTGGTGCGCCTGCCGTACCACCTGTCGGCCGTCACCCAGGCGACCGCGCTGGCCGCCCTGGAGCACACCGACACCCTGCTCGGCTACGTCGAGCAGCTCAAGTCCGAACGGGACCGCCTCGTCACCGAGCTGCGGGCCCTCGGGTACGAGGTCACCGACTCCGACGCGAACTTCGTCCAGTTCGGGCGGTTCGACGATTCCCACACCGCCTGGCGGAAGATCCTCGACCAGGGCGTCCTGGTCCGGGACAACGGCGTACCCGGATGGCTGCGGGTCACCGCCGGCACCCCGGCAGAGAACGACGCGTTCCTGGAAGCGGTTCGCGCACTGAAGAAGGAGCAGCAGGCATGAGCCGCATCGGACGGGTCGAACGGACCACGAAGGAGACCTCGGTCCTCGTCGAGATAAACCTCGACGGCACCGGCAAGGTCGACGTGTCGACCGGCGTGGGCTTCTACGACCACATGCTCGACCAGCTCGGCCGCCACGGCCTCTTCGACCTCACCGTCAAGACCGAGGGCGACCTGCACATCGACAGCCACCACACCATCGAGGACAGCGCCCTCGCGCTGGGCGCCGCCTTCAAGCAGGCCCTCGGTGACAAGGTCGGCATCTACCGCTTCGGCAACTGCACGGTCCCGCTGGACGAGTCCCTCGCCCAGGTGACCGTCGACCTGTCCGGCCGCCCGTACCTCGTGCACACCGAGCCCGAGAACATGGCGCCGATGATCGGCACGTACGACACGACGATGACCCGGCACATCTTCGAGTCCTTCGTCGCGCAGGCCCAGATCGCCCTGCACATCCACGTCCCGTACGGCCGCAACGCCCACCACATCGTGGAGTGCCAGTTCAAGGCCCTCGCCCGGGCCCTGCGCTACGCCGCCGAGTTCGACCCGCGCGCCGCCGGCATCCTGCCCTCCACGAAGGGCGCCCTCTAGCCGTGAACGGCCTCAACACCATCCTGATCGTCGTCGGCCTCTTCCTGGCCGGCGGCGTCTACTCCTTCCAGAAGCAGAAGATGCCGCTGTCGCTCATCATCCTGCTCACCATCGGCTCCGTGATGTGCCTGGCCGCCGGAGTCCTGCGGATCCAGGGAATTTGGGAGTGAGCCCGGTGACCCCCACCAAGAAGGTCGTCGTCTTCGACTACGGCTTCGGCAACGTCCGGTCCGCCGAACGCGCCCTGGCGCGCGTCGGCGCGGACGTCGAGATCACCCGCGACTACGACAAGGCGATGGACGCCGACGGCCTCCTCGTGCCCGGCGTCGGCGCCTTCTCCGCCTGCATGCAGGGACTCAAGGACGCCCGCGGCGACTGGATCATCGGCCGCCGACTCTCCGGCGGCCGCCCCGTCATGGGCATCTGCGTCGGCATGCAGATCCTCTTCGAACGCGGCATCGAGCACGGCGTGGAGACCGAGGGCCTCGACGAGTGGCCCGGCACGGTCGGCCCGCTCAAGGCCCCCGTCGTCCCCCACATGGGCTGGAACACCGTCGACGCCCCCACCGACAGCCAGGCCTTCGCCGGCCTCGACGCGGACGCCCGCTTCTACTTCGTGCACTCCTACGCCGCGCACGACTGGAGCCTGGAAGTCACCAACCCGCTGATCCGCGCCCCCAAGGTCACCTGGGCCACCCACGGCGAACGCTTCGTCGCGGCCGTGGAGAACGGGGCCCTGTGGGCCACCCAGTTCCACCCCGAGAAGTCCGGCGACACCGGTGCCCAGCTCCTCACCAACTGGATCGAGACCCTGTGATGACCGCACCCACCCTCGAACTCCTCCCCGCGGTCGACGTCCGCGACGGCCAGGCCGTCCGCCTCGTCCACGGCGTCTCGGGCAGCGAGACCTCCTACGGATCCCCGCTGGAGGCCGCCCTCGCCTGGCAGCGCTCCGGCGCCGAATGGCTCCACCTCGTCGACCTGGACGCCGCGTTCGGCACCGGCGACAACCGCGCCCTCGTCGCCGAGATCACCGGCGCCATGGACATCAAGGTCGAGCTGTCCGGCGGCATCCGCGACGACGCCTCGCTCGCCGCGGCCCTCGCCACCGGCTGCACCCGCGTCAACCTCGGCACCGCCGCCCTGGAGACCCCCGAGTGGGCCGCCAAGGCCATCGCCGACCACGGCGACCGGATCGCCGTCGGCCTCGACGTCCGCGGCACCACCCTCAAGGGCCGCGGTTGGACCAGCGAGGGCGGCGACCTCTACGAGACCCTCGCCCGCCTGGACTCCGAGGGCTGCGCCCGCTACGTCGTCACCGACATCGGCAAGGACGGCACCCTCACCGGCCCCAACCTGGAGCTGCTGCGCAACGTCTGCGCCGCCACCGACCGGCCCGTCGTGGCCTCCGGGGGCATCTCCTCCCTCGACGACCTGCGCGCGCTGTCCGCGCTCGTGCCGCTCGGCGTCGAGGGCGCGATCGTCGGCAAGGCCCTGTACGCCAAGGCCTTCACCCTCGAAGAAGCCCTGAACGTCACGAAGGCAGGCTCCGCATGAGTTCCGTACGTCGTATCTCCTCCGGCGGCCCGTACGAGGACGTCATCGCGTACTCCCGCGCCGTCCAGCTCCCGAACGGGCTCGTGCTCGTCTCCGGCTGCACCGCGGCCGACGCGGGCGGCCCGTACGACCAGGCCGTCGCCGCCTTCGGCGTCGCCTTCAAGGCCCTCGCCCAGGCCGGACTCGGCCCCGAGGACGTGGTGCGCACCCGCATGTACCTCACCCACGCCCGCGACGTGGAAGAGGTGGGCCGCGCCCACAAGACGCTGTTCGACGCCGTCCGCCCCGCCGCGACGATGCTCATCGTCTCCGGCTTCGTCGACCCGTCGATGGTCGTCGAGGTGGAGGTAGAGGCGTACCGGGAGCCGTCCGCATGAGCCTCGCCGTACGCGTGATCCCCTGCCTCGACGTGGACAACGGCCGCGTCGTCAAGGGCGTCAACTTCCAGAACCTGCGCGACGCGGGCGACCCCGTCGAGATGGCCAAGCTGTACGACGCCGAAGGCGCCGACGAGTTGACCTTCCTCGACATCACCGCATCGTCCGGCAACCGCGAGACGACCTACGACGTGGTGCGCCGCACCGCCGAACAGGTCTTCATCCCGCTGACCGTCGGCGGCGGCGTGCGCACCGCCGACGACGTGGACAAGCTGCTGCGGGCCGGAGCGGACAAGGTCGGCGTCAACACCGCCGCCATCGCCCGCCCCGAACTCATCCAGGAGATCGCCGAACGCTTCGGCCGTCAGGTCCTGGTCCTGTCGGTCGACGCGCGCCGCACCGCCACCGGCTCCTTCGAGGTCACCACCCACGGCGGCCGCAAGGGCACCGGCATCGACGCCGTCGAATGGGCCCACCGCGCCGCCGAACTCGGCGCCGGGGAGATCCTGCTCAACTCGATGGACGCCGACGGCACCAAGGACGGCTACGACACCGAGATGATCGCCGCCGTCCGCAAGCACGTCACCGTCCCGGTGATCGCCTCCGGAGGCGCCGGCAACCTCGCGCACTTCCCGCCGGCCATCGCCGCCGGAGCCGACGCGGTGCTCGCCGCCTCGGTGTTCCACTTCGGAGACCTGCGGATCTCCGAGGTCAAGACGTCGCTGCGCGAGGCGGGCCACCCCGTCCGCTGACGGACACCCGCCCGGAAGCCCCGCGAAAAACACCTGCCGCGCCACCCCCACCCCGCCTAGGCTGGTCCAGACCAGTCGAGGAGGGGTGCGGTGGGCGCGGCAGCCGTGTTGCGTGACGGGAACGTCCTGCGATGGCTCGGGGCGTACGCCGCCTCCCTCATCGGGGACGGGATCTACTTCCTCGCCCTCGGCTGGGCCGCCGCGCAGAGCGCCGGACCCGGCGAGGTCGGCCTGGTCATGGCCGCCGGAGCGGTACCCCGAGCCCTGCTCATGCTGGGCGGCGGGGTCGTCGCCGACCGCTTCGGCCCGCGCCTCGTCGTCCTCTCCTCCGACGCCGTGCGGTGCGCGGTCGTCCTCGCCCTCGCGGCGATCGTCGCCCTCACCTCGCCCGGCCTGTGGCTCCTGGTCGTCGTCGCCCTCGTCTTCGGACTGGTCGACGCCCTGTTCATGCCCGCCGTCGGAGCGCTGCCGCCGCGGATCGCCGAGCCCGGACACCTCGTACGCGTCCAGGGCCTGCGCAGCCTCGCCGAACGCGTCGGACACACCGCCGGGCCGCCGGCCGCCGGCCTCGCCATGGGCCTGGGCGGCCCCGCGACGGCCTTCGCGGTGGCCGCCGCACTGTTCGCCGTCTCGCTGGCGCTCCTGCTGACGGTACGCATCTCCCCGCTCCCCGGCGCCGCCCCCGACGGACGGACGGGGTCCCGTACGCGGGGGAGTACGAGGAGCGCCGGGCGGGAGCTGCGGTCCGGGCTCGCGTACATCGGGCGGCACGGGCTGATAGGCCCGCTCGTCCTCTCCGGCGCGCTGAGCCAGCTCGGCACCTCCGCCCCGCTCACCCTCGGGCTGATCCTGCTCGCCGGGGAACGCGGCTGGGGTGCGGGCGGGGTCGGCTGGGTCGTCGGCGCACTCGGCGCGGGCGCCGCCGCGAGCGCCCTGCTGCTCACCCTGATCCCGCGCTTCCCCCGCGCCGGGGCGTGGCAGAACGCCACCCTGATCGCCGGCTCGGCGGGCATCGGGGCCCTCGCCCTGGCCCCGACCCTCACCTCGGCGGTGGCGCTGGCGCTGGTCACCGGACTCGTCTGCGGGATCTGCGGAGGGCTGGCCGTCGCCCTGATCCAGACCGCCACCGACCCCACCTACCTGGGGCGGGTCAGCTCCGTCATGGCCTTCACGGCGGTCGGGCTGGCCCCGCTGGCCTATCCCGTGTTCGGGCTGGCGGCCGAGCTGTGGGGGATCACCCCGGTGTTCCTCGCCGGCGGCGCGCTGAGCATGGCCGGTGCGGCCGTCGGCACCTGGGCCCCGGCGGTCCGCCGAGCGGAACTCACCCTGACCTGACCCCACCCCACAACTCCGCCCCGCGCCTCAATCGCCGGCGGGGCTGGGGGGTGCGGCGGGGCCCGGGTGGGCGACCGGGGCCACGGTGCAGGCCCCTGGGGCTCCGGCCCGGACCCCGCGCCTCAACCGCCGGCGGGGCTGGATCAGGCGGGGTCGGATGGTGAGAGGGGGCCATATTGTGCGGCCGCGTCACGGTGCAGGCCCCTGGGGCTCCGCCCCAGACCCCGCGCCTCAATCGCCGGCGGGGCTGGGGATGCGGCGGGTCCGGTGCGTACGGCAAGGCCGGATG
>NZ_JBHVPG010000036.1:25899-91404 GCF_042887545.1 Streptomyces sp. NPDC057939 | reverse complement strand
CTCCGGGAGGGACGAGGAGCCGCTCGGGGGGTCGCGTCAGCGGTGGGTGAAGTCCGGGGACCTCTTGTCCACGAAGGCGCTCATGCCCTCCTTCTGGTCCGCGGTGGCGAAGACGGCGTGGAAGAGGCGGCGTTCGAAGCGGACGCCTTCGGCGAGGGTCGTCTCGAAGGCCCGGTTGACGGCCTCCTTGGCCATCATCGCGACGGGCGCGGACATGCCCGCGACCGTGTCGGCGACGGCCAGGGCCTCGTCCATCAGCCGGTCGGCCGGGACGATGCGGGAGACGAGTCCGGCCCGCTCCGCCTCGACGGCGTCCATGGTCCGGCCGGTGAGGCAGAGTTCCATGGCCTTGGCCTTGCCGACGGCCCGGGTCAGGCGCTGGGAGCCGCCGATCCCCGGGATGACGCCGAGTTTGATCTCGGGCTGGCCGAAGACCGCGGTGTCGGCGGCGAGCAGGATGTCGCAGAGCATGGCCAGTTCGCAGCCGCCGCCCAGGGCGTAGCCGGACACGGCGGCGACGGTGGGGGTGCGCAGGTCACCGAGGCGGTCCCAGGCGGTGAACCAGTCGGTGAGGTACATGTCCATGTACCCCTGGGGCTGCATCTCCTTGATGTCCGCGCCCGCCGCGAAGGCCTTGGCGGATCCGGTGAGGACGATGCACCCGACGTCCGGGTCGCGGTCGAGGGCCTCGGTCGCGGCCACGACCTCGTTCATCACCTGGAGGTTCAGCGCGTTGAGCGCCTTGGGCCGGTTGAGGGTGATGAGGGCGCTGCGGCCCTTGCGCTCGACGAGGATCGTCTCGTACTCGGTGGTTCCGGTCACTGGGTGGTTCCCTTCGGTGCTTCGGCCGCCGCGTCGCGCAGGACGTGGACGATTCCGGAGAAGTCCTGGTCGGCGCCGCCCGCCTCGGCGAACGCGGCGTACATGTCGGCGGCGCGCAGCCCGAGGCCGGCCTCGATGCCGCCGGCCCGCAGGGCGTTGGCGGCGAGGCCGAGGTCCTTGGCCATGAGCGGGGCGGCGAATCCGGGTCGGTAGTCGCGATTGGCGGGACTGGCCGGAACCGGTCCGGGGACGGGGCAGTTGGTGGTGAGCGCCCAGCACTGGCCGGAGGCGGTGGAGGCGACGTCGTACAGCGCCTGGTGCGAGAGGCCCAGGCTTTCGCCGAGGACGAAGGCCTCGCTGACGGCGATCATCGAGATGCCGAGGATCATGTTGTTGCAGATCTTCGCGGCCTGGCCCGCTCCCGGGCCCCCGCAGTGCACCGTCTTCCTGCCCATGGCCGCCAGTAGGGGTTCGGCCTCGGTGAACTCCGCCTCGCCGCCGCCCGCCATGAAGGTGAGGGTCGCCGCTTCGGCGCCCATCACCCCGCCCGACACGGGCGCGTCGAGGGCCCGCTGCCCGGCGCCGGCGGCCGCCTCGTGGGCGGCGCGGGCGTCGGCGACGTCGATGGTGGAACAGTCGATGAACAAGGTGCCGGGCTTGGCCGCCGCGAGCAGGCCCTCGTCACGGTAGAGGGCCAGGACGTGCCGGCCGGCGGGCAGCATGGTGATCACCACGTCGGCCGCGGCCGCGGCCGTCGACGCCGAGTCCACGATCTCCACCCCGGCCGCCGAGGCCGCGGCCAGGGCGTCCGGGACCAGGTCGAAGCCGAGGACGCGGTGGCCGGCCGCGACGAGGTTGGCGGCCATCGGGCCGCCCATGTGGCCGAGCCCGACGAAAGCGATGACGGTGGTCACCAGGGCACCTCCTGGAAGGAATCGGTGGCGGCGACGGCCGGGGCGCGGTCGTCTTCGAGCGGTGCGAAGTAGCGGGCCGTGTCGGCCTCCGTCACCTCGGAGAGCGTGGCGGGCGACCAGCGGGGGGCGCGGTCCTTGTCGATGACCTGGGCACGGATGCCCTCGACGAGGTCGTGCGAGGACAGGGTCGCGCAGGACACGCGGTACTCCTGCTCCAGCACCCGCTCCAGCGGTCCGAGCACGCGGGCCCGGCGCAGCGCGGCCAGGGTGACCTTGAGTGCCGTGGGGGACTTCGCGGCCAGGGTGGTCGCCGCCTGCTTCGCCGCCGGGAGGTCCGCGGCGAGGAGCCGGGCGATCACCTCCTCCACGGTGTCGACCGCGTAGCAGTGGTCGATCCACTCGCGGTGGGAGGCGAGTTCACCGGCGGGGGCGGCACCCACGTGCACGGCGAGGGCGTCGTGGACGCTGCCGTGGGCGAGGTCCGTGACCAGCGCTCCGAGCCGTTCGGCGGGGACGAAGTGGTCGGCGAGGCCGCAGAGCATCGCGTCGGCGGCGCCGACGGGCGCACCCGTCAGCGCCAGGTGGGTGCCGAGTTCGCCGGGCGCCAGGGCGAGGAGGTAGGTGCCGCCGACGTCGGGGACGAACCCGATGCCGGTCTCGGGCATGGCGACCCGGGAGCGTTCGGTGACGATCCGGACCGAGCCGTGGGCCGAGATGCCGACGCCGCCGCCCATGACGATGCCGTCCATCAGGGCGACGTACGGCTTCGGATAGCGGGCGATCAGCGCGTTGAGGCGGTACTCGTCGCGCCAGAAGGCCGCAGAGGCGGTGCCTCCCGTGCGGGCGTCCTCGTGGATGGCCCGGATGTCCCCGCCCGCGCAGAGCCCGCGCTCCCCCGCCCCGGAGATCACGACCGTCCGCACCGCGGGATCGTCGCGCCAGGCCGTCAGGGCTTCCTCGATCCGCAGCACCATGGGGTGGCTGAGGGCGTTGAGGGCCTTGGGACGGTTGAGGATCAGCCGTCCGGCCCCGCCCTCCACCCGGACGAGGACCTCGTCCTCCTCCCCGCTCATCGCAGTGCCTCCGTCAGGCCGCGGGCGACGATGACGCGCATGATCTCGTTGGTCCCTTCCAGGATCTGGTGCACACGGAGATCGCGGACGATCTTCTCGATGCCGTACTCGCTCAAATAGCCGTAGCCGCCGTGGAGTTGGAGCGCTTCGTTGGCGACGGCGAAGCCGGTGTCGGTGGCGAACCGCTTGGCCATCGCGCAGAGCTGCGCGGCCTGCGGGTCGGCGCGGTCCAGCGCCTCGGCGGCCGTACGGACCAGCGCGCGGGCGGCGGAGAGTTCGGTCGCCATGTCGGCGAGGCGGAACTGGAGCGCCTGTGCGTCCAGGAGCCGGGCCCCGAACGCCTCCCGGTCGGCCAGGTACGCGAGGCTGCGGTCCAGCGCGCTCTGGGCGCCGCCCAGGGAGCAGGCGGCGATGCCGAGGCGACCGCCGTTGAGGCCGTTCATGGCGATGCGGAAGCCGTCGCCCTCGGCGCCGAGCCGACGGTCGGCGGGGATCCGCACGCCGTCGAGGACGACCTGACGGGTGGGCTGGGCGTTCCAGCCCATCTTGTGCTCGTTGGGTCCGAAGGAGACCCCGGGGTCGTCGCGCTCGATGACGAACGCCGAGATGCCGCCGGATCCGCTGTCGCCGGTGCGGGCCATGACCACGTAGACGCCGGCGGCCCCGGCTCCGGAGATGAACTGCTTGACGCCCGTCAGGACGTAGTGCTCGCCGTCCCGTTCGGCACGGGTGCGCAGCGCGGCGGCGTCGGAGCCGGCGCCCGGCTCGGTGAGGCAGTAGCTGCCCAGGACGTCGGCGGTGCACAGGTCCGGCAGCCAGCGGCGGCGCTGGGCGGCGTCCCCGTACCGGTCGATCATCCAGGCGACCATGTTGTGGATGGAGAGGTAGCCGGCGATCGACGGGCAGCCGGTCGCCAGGGTCTCGAAGACGAGGACCCCGTCGGAGCGGGTGAGGCCGGAGCCGCCTTGCTCCTCGCGGACGTAGACACCGCCGAGGCCGAGCGAGGCCGCCCGGCGGATGACGTCGACGGGGAAGTGCTTGGCCTGGTCCCAGGCGACGGCGTGGGGGGCCAACTGCTCCTGGGCGAAGTCGAGGGTGACCTCGGCGAGGGCGAGCTGGTCCTCGGTGAGGGTGGTCACGGCGCTCATCCCATCGTCGGGATGGTGAAGCTCGCGCTCTCCTTGGCCCCGGAGGGCCAGCGCGAGGTGACGGTCTTGGTCCGGGTGTAGAAGCGGATCGAGTCGGGCCCGTGCTGGTTCAGGTCGCCGAAGCCGGACCGCTTCCAGCCGCCGAAGGTGTGGTAGGCGACGGGTACGGGGATCGGGACGTTGACCCCGACCATGCCGGCGCCGACGCGGCGGGTGAAGTCGCGTGCGGTGTCGCCGTCACGGGTGAAGATCGCGACGCCGTTGCCGTAGGGGTGCTCGGTGGGCAGGCGCAGCGCCTCCTCGTAGTCGGCGGCCCGGACCACGGACAGCACCGGGCCGAAGATCTCCTCGCGGTAGATCCGCATCTGCGGGGTGACGCGGTCGAAGAGGGTGGCTCCGGCGAAGTAGCCGTCCTCGTGGCCGGGCAGGGTGAACCCGCGTCCGTCGACGACGAGTTCGGCGCCCTCGGTGGCTCCGATGCCGACGTAGCGGTTCACCCGGTCGAGCGCGTCCCGGCTGACCAGGGGCCCGAAGTCGGCCTCGGGGTCGTCGGAGCGGCCGACGCGCAGGGTGGAGATGCGCTCCGCCAGCTTGGCCACCAGGGCGTTCGCGGTCTCCTCTCCGACGGGGACGGCGACGGCGATGGCCATGCAGCGCTCGCCCGCCGAGCCGTAGCCGGCGCCGATCAGTGCCTCCACGGCCTGGTCGAGGTCCGCGTCGGGCATCACGATCATGTGGTTCTTGGCGCCGCCGAAGCACTGGGCGCGCTTGCCGTGGGCCGCGGCGGTGGCATAGATGTGCGCGGCGATCGGGGTGGATCCGACGAAGCCGAGGGCCTGGACGCGAGGGTCCTCCAGGAGGGTGTCGACGGTCTCCTTGCCGCCGTTGACCACGTTGAGGACGCCGGGCGGCAGTCCGGCCTCCAGGAACAGTTCGGCCAGCCGCAGCGGGACGGACGGGTCCCGCTCGGAGGGCTTCAGGATGAAGGAGTTTCCGCAGGCCAGGGCGGGGGCGGCCTGCCAAAGGGGGATCATCGCGGGGAAGTTGAAGGGGGTGATGCCCGCGACGACGCCCAGCGGGGAACGCAGCGAGTGCACGTCGATCCCGGTGCCCGCGTTGTCGGTGAACTCACCCTTCAGCAGGTGCGGCACGCCGGCGGCGAACTCGACCACTTCCAGGCCGCGTTGCAGGTCGCCGTGGGCGTCCGCGACGGTCTTGCCGTGCTCGGAGGACAGCAGTCGGGCCAGGGAGTCCCGCTCGCCCTCGACGAGTTGGAGGAAGCGCAGCATGACGCGGGCGCGGCGCTGCGGGTTCCACTGCCCCCATTCCAGCTGCGCCTCCTCCGCGTTGGCGATCGCCGCCTCGGTGTCGGCGCGTCCGGCCAGGGGGACCCTGGCCTGCACCGTGCCGGTGTTGGGGTCGTACACGTCGGCGAAGAGACCGGACGTGCCGGTCGTGTGCTTGCCGCCGATGAAGTGGGTGAGTTCGCGGACCATCGAAGCCTGCTCTCGTCAGGTGAGGATCCGAGGAAGGCGCGGCGCGGGAGCGGTACGGCACCGATCGGGGTGCGGACCGCGGGTCCGACCGCGGGACAGGGAAGGCCCGGGGGCCTTCGTCGAGTCACGAACGCGAGGACAGGGCCTCATGGTTCGGGGACTCCGCCGGATCACCTGGGCCGTGGTCACGTACCGGTGCCATGCGTGTCTGCTCCATCCTCGTGGACAACACGGATCACCCCGCGGCCGGTATCCTGACTCCCGGATCAACGCGTGCTCTCCGGCCTTCCCGACGGATGGATCCCGTCAGTGGCCTGACCTGCTGAAGAGCACACTTCCCAGTCACAGTGGCGGGACCGCGCCGGATTCACACCGGCTTCCCTGCACCGCGGGCTTGTCACGAACATATAGTTGGACGTCCTAGTAAGTCCACCCCCCACCCCCGGCGGGGCCGCGCGAAAACCCCGCCGCCCCGAAGGGGTCCCGTTGGTACGGTGCGCCGATGCCGACGACAAGGACGTTCCAGGTCACCTTCGACTGCGCGGAGCCCGAGCGGCTCGCCCGCTTCTGGTGCGAGGTGTTGGGGTACGTCGTACCGCCGCCCCCGGCGGGGTTCGCCACCTGGGACGATTTCAACGTCTCACAGCCGGCCGAGCAGCGGGATTCCCGGTTCGCCTGCCATGACCCCTCGGGCGTGGGTCCGGGGCTGTACTTCCGGCGCGTCCCCGAGGGAAAGGCCGCCAAGAACCGGCTGCACCTCGATGTGCGGGTCGGCACCGGGCTCGTCGGCGAGGAGCGACTCGCCGCTCTGGAGGCCGAGTGCGCACGGCTCGTCCCGCTCGGCGCGGTGCACGTGCGCACCCTGTACGACGGCAACGACGCGTGCATCCCGATGCTGGACATCGAGGGCAACGAGTTCTGCGTCGACTGAGCGGTCCGGGGCGCGGAGCGCGCCGGCCCGTCACGGCCCGGGTCGGGCCCCGGCTCACCGGTCCGGGTCGGCGACCCGGTACGGGACGAAGGTGCTGGAGTTCTCGTCGACGGCGAGCGGCCGCCCGAGCGGCGGGACGGCGCGCTGCGGGCAGTCGAGCCGCTCGCAGAGGCGACAGCCCATGCCGATGGGGGTGGCCGCGGCCGTGTTGTCCAGGTCGATCCCGTCGGAGTAGACCAGCCGGGAGGCGTGCCGGATCTCGCAGCCGAGACCGATGGCGAAGGTCTTGCCCGGCTCCCCCCAGCCTCCGCGGTGGCGGGTGACGGCGCGGGCGGTCCACAGGTACCGCCGACCGTCGGGCATGGCGGCCACCTGCACGTGGATCCGGCCGGGCGCGGCGAAGGCCTCGTAGACGTTCCACAGCGGGCAGGTACCGCCCGCACGGGAGAAGTGGAATCCGGTGGCGGACTGCCGCTTGGACATGTTCCCGGCCCGGTCGACGCGGACGAAGGAGAAGGGCACCCCGCGCAGCCTGGGGCGTTGCAGAGTACTGAGGCGGTGGCAGACGGTCTCGTAGCCGAGGCCGAAGTGGTCGGTGAGTCGCTCGATGTCGTAGCGGAACTCCTCGGCGGCCGTGTGGAAGGCCCGGTACGGAAGGATCAGGGCGGCGGCGAAGTAGTTCGCGATGCCGATCCGGGCCAGCGCGTGCGGCGTCGACCCCGCGGGGAAGTCCTCCGCCGCCAGCCGGTCCAGTTCGCCGCCGTACTCCAGGAACGCCAGTTGCGTGGCCATCCGGAAGGCCTGCTGGCCCGGTCGCAGCCGGGCGGACAGATGCAGTACCCGGCCCGAGTCGTCGTAGTGGTGCAGCCGCTCCGAGTCGGCGCTCACCCGGACCCCGTGGCGGTCCGCGAGCCGCGCCGAGAGGGCGCGGACGACCTCACCGGGCCGAATCCGGATGGTACGGGCCAGCTCCTCGGCCGCGAGGTCGGTGTCGTGGAGGTAGTTCTGGCGCCGGTAGAAGAACTCGCGGATCTCCTCGTGCGGCGAGCGCGGCGATCCGGCGCCCGGGTCCCCGTCCCGCCCGTCGGCGGAACCGGCCAGCCGCTCGGCCAGCAACTGGCCGCGGCGGCCCAGGTCGAGCAGCACCTGAGCGACGGCCGGCATCCGGGAGGCCAGCTCGGCCAGGTCCGAGGTGGATACCCTCGCCTCGGCCACCTCACCGGCCAGCGCCTCCCTCAGGTCCGCGACCAGCCGACTGGTGTCGCGTTCGGAGAAGAAGCCCGGATCGACGCCGAAGGCCTCGGTCAGCCGCAGGAGCACCGGCACGGTCAGCGGGCGGGAGTCGTGCTCCATCTGGTTGAGGTAGCTGGGCGAGATGGCCAGCACCCGGGCCAGTTCGGCCTGGGACATCCGCCGTTCCTCCCGCAGTCTCCGCAACCGCGTGCCCGCGTACGTCTTGCTCACCGCGCCTCCCTCGTTCCGTGCACCACCCTATGCGGGAGGCGATGACTCGGACCCTTCGCAAACTTGACAAACGGCGTCGAGAAGATTCGCAGAAGTTGGCAGACGTCCACGCTTGATGGCACTGGGTGCCACTGCGAGAGTCGTCCTGCGGCCCGCCGGACCAGGCGGATCCGGACGGGGGAACCGGGCCCGAATCACGCCCTGATGTCGGACACCCCGGCAGCTCCCGGCTGATGGATCGACAACATTGCTCACTCGTTCCAGGTCAGGAACGGCGGGCCGCGATCCGATATGGCACGTGGTGCCACAGCTTCGCACCTATGGCGTGCGAGGACGTTGAAGCGACTCATGGAGACGGTGACGGTCATGGCAGAGGCGAACACGACGGCGGCGGCCGAGATGCTCAGGCAGCGGTGGGCCGACGACCCGCGGTGGGCGGGCATCGAGCGCACCTTCACGGCCGAGGACGTGGTGCGGCTCTCCGGCAGCGTCCGCGAGGAGCACACCCTGGCCCGGCGCGGCGCCGAGCGGCTGTGGCGGCAGCTCCACGAGCAGGACTACATCCACGCGCTCGGCGCGCTCACCGGCGGGCAGGCCGTCCAGCAGGTGCGGGCCGGTCTGCAGGCGATCTACCTCTCCGGCTGGCAGGTCGCCGCCGATGCCAACCAGGCCGGTCACACCTACCCGGACCAGAGCCTGTACCCGGTCAACTCGGTCCCCCAGGTGGTCCGGCGGATCAACAACGCGCTGCTGCGCGCCGACCAGATCGCCACCGCCGAGGGCGGCTCGGACACCACGGACTGGCTGGCGCCGATCGTCGCCGACGCCGAGGCCGGCTTCGGCGGCCCGCTGAACGCCTTCGAGTTGACCAAGGCGATGATCGCAGCGGGCGCGGCCGGCATCCACTACGAGGACCAGCTCGCGTCCGAGAAGAAGTGCGGCCACCTCGGCGGCAAGGTCCTCGTCCCCACCGCCCAGCACGTCCGCACCCTGAACGCGGCCCGCCTGGCGGCCGACATCGCCGACACCCCGACGCTGATCATCGCCCGTACGGACGCCCTCGCCGCGACCCTGCTGACCAGCGACGTCGACGAGCGCGACGCCGAGTTCTGCACCGGCGAACGCACCGCCGAGGGCTTCTACCACGTCCGGAACGGCATGGCCCCGGTCATCGCCCGCGGCCTGGCGTACGCCCCGTACGCGGACCTCATCTGGGTGGAGACCGGCACCCCGGACCTGGCCCAGGCCCGCGAGTTCGCCGAGGCGATCCACGCGCGGTACCCGGACCAGATGCTCGCCTACAACTGCTCGCCCTCCTTCAACTGGAAGGCGGCCCTGGACGACGACGGGATCGCCAAGTTCCAGCGCGAGCTCGGTGCCATGGGCTACCGCTTCCAGTTCATCACCCTGGCCGGCTTCCACTCGCTCAACCACGGCATGTTCGACCTCGCCCGCGGCTACGCCGAGCACGGCATGACCGCCTACGTCGACCTCCAGGAGCGGGAGTTCGCCGCCCAGGCGCAGGGCTTCACGGCGGTCAAGCACCAGCGCGAGGTCGGCACCGGCTACTTCGACCTGGTCTCCACGGCCGTCAACCCGGCCTCCTCCACGACGGCGCTCTCCGGCTCCACCGAGGAAGAGCAGTTCCACTAAGACCTCCCGCATCCGGCAGGGCCCGCCCGCCGGCCGTCGTCCGAAGGCGCCCGAGGCTCCCCCCTCGGGCGCCGGCCACCCACGCCGAGGAGCAGAACCGCATGTCATCCACGTCCCTGACCGCCGGTGTCCGAGTCCTCGGCACACCGGGCGAGCGCCACGAGGAGATCCTCACCCCGGCGGCGCTCGACTTCATCGCCCGGCTCGACGCCGCGTTCACGGGCCGCCGTGCGGAGATCCTCAAGGAACGGCAGCGCCGGTCCGCCCACCTGGCCTCGGGCACGCCCCTGGACTTCTCCCGTGCCACCTCGGCGATCCGCGCCGACGCCGACTGGCGGGTCGCCCCGCCCGCGCCCGGCCTCACCGATCGGCGCGTCGAGATCACCGGCCCGCCCGAGCGGCGAATGGCCGTCAACGCCCTGAACTCCGGCGCCAAGGTGTGGATGGCCGACTTCGAGGACGCCACCGCCCCCACGTGGAACAACGTCATCGGCGGTCAGCTCACCCTGCTCGACGCCATCGAGCGGCGCATCGACTTCACCACCCCGGAGGGCAAGGAGTACCGCCTCGGCACGGACCTCGCCACGATCATGGTCCGACCCCGCGGTTGGCACCTCCTCGAAGAGCACCTGGAGATCGACGGCCGGCCCGTGCCGGCCTCGCTGGTCGACTTCGGCCTGTACTTCTTCCACTGCGCTCGGCGGCAGATCGACGCCGGGTACGGCCCGTACTTCTACCTCCCGAAGTTGGAGAACCGGTACGAGGCACGGCTGTGGAACGACGTCTTCGTGCTGGCCCAGGAACTCCTCGGCATTCCCCGCGGCACCGTCCGGGCGACCGTCCTCATCGAGACGATCACGGCCGCCTTCGAGATGGAGGAGATCCTCCACGAGTTGCGCGAGCACAGCGCGGGACTGAACGCCGGCCGCTGGGACTACCTCTTCAGCCTCATCAAGACCTTCGGCCACCGCACCGACTTCCAACTGCCCGACCGCGCCGCCGTCACCATGACCGCCCCGTTCATGAGGGCCTACACCGAACTCCTCGTCCGCACCTGCCACAGGCGCGGCGCCCACGCCATCGGCGGGATGGCCGCCCACGTCCCCAGCAAGGACCCGGAGGCGAACGGAGCCGCTCTCGCCAAGGTCCGGCTCGACAAGGAGCGCGAGGCCGAGGACGGTTTCGACGGCTCCTGGGTGGCCCACCCGGGGCTGGTCCCCGTCTGCCGCGAGGTCTTCACGGGCGTGCTGGGACCGCGGCCGAACCAACTGGACCGGACCCGGGAGGACGTCGAGGTCACCGCCGCCGATCTGCTGTCCGTACGTCGGATCGCCGCGCCGCCCACCCAGGAGGGGATCCGCTCGAACGTCGCCGTGGCCCTGCGCTACTTCGACGCGTGGCTGCGGGGCAGCGGCGCCGTGGCCCTGTACGGGCTGATGGAGGACGCCGCGACCGCCGAGATCGCCCGCGTCCAGATATGGCAGTGGCTCCGCCACGACCGGGTGGACCGGGCGACGCTCCTCGACCTCCTCGACTCCGAGTGCGCCGCGCTGGAGGACGAGGACCCCGAGGCCCTCGTCCTCGACGCCCGCGAGGTCTTCGTGGACGGCGCGCTGTCCGGGCGGCTCCCCGCCTTCTTCACCCCCGAGACGTACACCCGTCACCTCGTCCGCCGCGCCACCGCGCCGGTGACCGCGTGAACGCCCCCGTACGGCCGTCGAACGGGATCCGCCGGGTCGGGATCGTCGGTGGCGGACAGATGGGTGCGGGCATCGCGGAGGTGTGCGCCCGGGCCGGCCTGGACACCGTCGTCGCCGAAGCCGACGCGGGCGCCGCCCGCGCCGCCCGGGAGCGGATGGCCGTCTCCCTGGAACGCGCCGTCCAGCGCGGCAAGCTCGACCGGATCTCCGCCGAGGACGCCCTGGCCCGGCTGCTGTTCACCAGCGACCTCGACGACCTGGCGGACCGCCAGTTGGTCGTCGAGGCCGTCACGGAGAGCGCCGACGCCAAGATCGAGGTCTTCACCGCCCTCGACAAGATCGTGAAGGACCCGGAGGCGATCCTCGCCACCAACACCTCCGCCATCCCCGTCATGCGGCTCGGCATGGCGACCGGTCGCGCGGACCACGTGGTGGGCCTGCACTTCTTCAACCCGGTACCGGTGATGCCGTTGGTCGAGATCGTCTCCTCCCTGCACACCGCCGCGCACGTGTCCGACACCGTCGAGGCCTTCGTCGGCGAGGGCCTGGGCAAGACCGCGATCCGCTCCCGGGACCGGGCCGGCTTCGTCGTCAACGCCCTGCTGATCCCCTATCTGCTCGCCGCCGTCCGCATGGCCGAGTCGGGGTTCGCGAGCGCCTCCGACATCGACAACGGCATGGTCCTGGGCTGCGCCCATCCGATGGGCCCGCTCAAGCTGGCCGACCTCATCGGCCTCGACACCGTCGCCGCCATCGCCGGATCCCTGTACGACGAGTTCAAGGAACCCCTCTACGCCCCGCCCCCGCTCCTGCGGCGGATGGTCCAAGCGGGGCTGCTCGGCCGCAAGACCGGCCGCGGGTTCCACACGTACGGCCGGGACTGAGGGTCCCGGCGCGCCGCCCGGGCTCTGAGGGTGCCCCGGCAGCTGAGGAAGGAGCGGGGCGCGACGAGTGGTGTCGTCACGCCCCGCTCCGCCGCGTTCCCGGGATCCACTTACGGCGCGCGCCCACGACACCGTACGATGCGTTCTGCTCCGGCCCGTTCGGCGGAGCCCACAACCGAATGCACGCATGCCTGGGGGAAGCCGGTGGGAATCCGGCGCTGACCTGCAACCGTGAACGGGGCCTCGTGCGCCGTGAGTCGGAGTACCCGGGGTGCGATGTGAACTGCTTCCCACTGTCATGGTCTGCAGCGCGAAGCCCCCAGCCCGGGCCGGCACCCCCGGCCGTTTCCCGAGGGAGGCGGTCGGGGGTGGGCGCGTGGGTCGGAGGGATCGTCGGCGCGGACCGTCATCCCTTCCTGGAAGAAGGCATTCCATGCGCCCGACCCTCGCCCGCCGCTCCGTGATCACCACGGTCGCCCTCGGTCTCGCCCTCGCCTGCGCCCCGGCCGCGGCGCAGGCCGCCCCGAAGCCGAACACGAACGCGGCCGTCAAGGTCGAGCTCACGGTCCAGGGCCCGAACGGGCTGCTGTTCAAGGGCAGGATCAAGACCAAGGGCCACGACGTCACCACCGCCACCGGTGGCACCCACAAGTGCGACGGCACCAACGGCGGCGCCAACCCGTCCAAGGTCCCCACGCCGACCGCCGCCCTCGACGACGCCGCCCACAAGAAGGGCTTCACCTGGGACGGGACCTGGTACTCGTCCTTCGACGACTTCTCCGTCGACACCATAAAGAACGTCAGCGGCGGCGGCACCGCCTACTGGAGCATCTCCGTCAACGGCACTCCGACGCCGATCGGCGGCTGCCAGTTCAAGATCAGCGCGGGTGACCAGGTGGCCTTCACTTGGACGTCCTTCTGACCCGATCGCGATCACCCGACACACGGCGGTGAGGGCCGCGAGCCCCGTGGCTCGCGGCCCTCACCTGCGGCGGACCGTCAGACGCCCCACCGCAGCGCGATGGTGTCGCCCACGTTGATGACCTTCTCGCGCAGCGCCCCGGCGAAGGAGGAACCGTCGACGCCGACCTTCCACGTGTTCGAGCCGCTGTTGGCCTTGCCGTTGACCGTGGTGATGGTCCCGGTCCCGGAGGAGGGGGTCACCCCCGTGACGCAACCAGACGGGGTGGCGCCGCCCACGGCGGCCGCCAGGACGTCCCCGAGGGTGGTGGTCGCGCCGGTCGGGGTGAACGCGACGGAGCAGACCTTGAGGTTGCCGGCGCCGTCGTCGACGGTCAGCGCCAACTTCGTCGCCGTACCGGCGGTGAAGGTGGACTGGGCGACCCACTGCGGAGCACCGGGGGTCACCGGCACCGGCGGAGCCGTGGTGAAACCGCCGCCCGCGACCGCGCGCAGCGCGTCGATGGAGGCGTAGGCCGTGGGGCTGGTGTCCGCGGGCTTGTACTTGAAGCCGCCCGCCGGGTTGTACTGGTTGGCGATCAGGAAGTCGATCGGCGTCTTGCCGCTGCCGGTGAGGAAGTCGCCCGTCTGCGGGTTGAAACCGCAGGCGTTCAACCCGGCGACGCCCCAGCCGTTGGAGCTGGTGTTGACTCCGTAGAGCGAGTTGAACGCGCCGCTGCCGGGAACCAGGGTGCCCTTGAGGAAGTTCTTCGCCCGGACGACGTCCGTGTCGGTGTTCGGGACTCCGGAGACGCACAGGGCGGCCATGGCGGCGCCGGTCATGTCGACGTCGCTCGCGGAGTTCAGGACGGTGGGGTTGCCCTCGCCCTTCTGGTAGGTCCAGCCGCCGTCCACGTGCTGGTTGGCGCGGATGCGGGTGACGAGGGAGTCCGTCAGCGCCTGCGGAATCCGGTTCGCGCCGCCCTGGGTCTTGGCCCCCCGCAGCGAGAGCGCGGCGAAGACCGTGCCGTTGAAGTTCCCCGACGGACCGAAGTAGCCCGGCTCCGCCGTCTGCCAGTAGGAGTAGATGTTCGCGACGAGGTTGCGGGAGGCCGAGACGCGGGCCGGGTCGATGCCGGCGGCGTAGGCGTTGAGGGTGCCGCGCTCGTAGTCCGTGACGACCGGGGAGGCCTGCGGCCAGCCCGCCGTCGACAGGAGGTTGCGGTAGACGGTCCGGGCGTTCTTCGTCGTGTCGCCCCCCGGGTGGACGTCGACCACGGCCGTACCGGTGGCCGCGAACGCGCTGAACGCCCACTCGTTGGACAGGCCGGCGCCCGCGTACGAACCATCGGCCGCCTGGAGGGACTTGAGGTACGTCACACCGTTCGTCCTGGACGTGGCGATCTGCGCGGGCGACGAGGTGGCGAAGGCGGGCAGCGCGGTGAGGACGAGGGCGCCGAGCGCGGCGGGCACCGCGAGCGTGAGGCGGCGGGAGGTACGGGGACGGGACATGGCCTGCTCCTGGAATGAGGGACGCCGACCTGACCGGGGCTCGTGCGGGCGGGCAGCCCGGAGCGCGGTGGCGGCCGTCCGAACGCGTGGTACGGCTTGTGCAATGCCTCGCCACACGGGCATTCGGGCTCGGAAACGGCCCCCTGCCGTCCCACACCGCTGCGCGTCAGCCCCGGATTCGCACCGGCTTCCCCCACGTGGCAGCCCAGGACGCTACCCGAGTGATCAAGGGTCCGCCAGCCACCGCGGACGGCGTCGCCGGCGCGGTGGTCGAGCCCGCCGCCGTGAGACGCAGACCACCTTGACGCTGTCTTTATCCGCGTGTTCCACTCCGACTGATAAGCACTCAGCTCCAGGGGAAGCCGGTCGAATTCCGGCGCTGACCCGCAACCGTAGGCCCGGCACCGTCCGGGCGAGTCGGAATGCCTGGAGCCAGGTTTTGCAGCGAGAAGCGCCGTCGCGGACTACGGCGTGGTTCGAATGGCTTCCCTGGGCCCCGTGGGCCGTGGAAGCCCTTTTGCCACGCACTGGTCCGCCCGGCCGACACGAGGGGCCGTGGTGGGGACCGCAGAGCAATCAGAGCAACGCATGGGCAGCAAGGGGTTGCTGTCGCTCGTTTCGGCGGCGCTGCTGACCTTCGCCGCGAGCGTGGTGTTCGTGGGCGGGACGATCCCCGCCTCGGCCGATCCGATCGAGCAGTGCACGGCCACCACCGGCGCGATCGTAGCCGTGGACTTCGGCCCGTTCGGCGGCAAGGTCGAGCGCGGCTGCGACACCACTCCGACGACCGGGTACGAGCTGCTGCACTCGGGCGACTTCACCACCACCGGCACCGTCCACGACGGGGACGGCTTCATCTGCCGCATCGGCAAGGGAACCGGCACGCAGTACCCCACGCCGGACAAGGAGGACTGCGTCCTCACCCCCCAGGCCACCGCCTACTGGTCGTACTGGATCGCCTCGCCCGGCCAGAAGAACTGGACCTACAGCCCGCTCGGCGCGATGGCCCGCACGCCGAAGCCCGGTGACGTGGACGCCTGGGTGTTCGGCGGCACGGACATCGGCGGCACCTCCGGCAAGCCGACGTTCTCCCCCGACGACGTCCGGGCGGCCGGCGGCACCACGCCCGACCCGAGCGTCCCCACCGCCCCGCCGCAGGTGCCCGCGGGAGCGGTCGACGTACCGGCCGCCACCCGCTGGATCACCGACCGGCTGACGGACGGGGAACGCGTCGTCGACGAGGGGTCCACCACCGCGAACCACTTCCTGACCACCGAGGCCGTGTTCGCCCTCGTGGCGGCCGACCCCGGGAGCCCGGTGGCTAAGAAGGCCGCCGACTTCCTCTCGGCGCCCGAGCAGACCGACGCCTACGCCTATCCGGCCGGCAGGGACGGGATCCCCGACGCCACCGCCGCCGCCCGGCTCGCACTCGTCGCCGAGGCCACCGGGAAGGACCCCCGCGCCTTCGGCGGGCACGACCTCCTCGGCGATCTGGTGAAGTACGTCTGCCCGCGCGACATCGGCGACGGGGAGACGGTGGAAGGCTGCCTGACCAAGGGCGACTTCCGTACCACCGGCCAGTCCGACGCGCAGGCCATGGCCGTCATCGCCCTGTTGAACGGCGGTGTGACGCCGCCCGCCGACGCGGTGAACCGGCTGACCGGCCTCCAGTGCGAGGACGGCGGATTCACCTCCATCCTGATCCGCTCGGGGGGATGGTGTGACAGCGACGCGAACTCCACCGGGCTGATCACGCTGGCGCTCCACCGCGCCGGCGGACACGACGCGACCGTGCAGAAGGCGCGCGACCACCTGAAGAAGTCCCAGTTGGCGACCGGCGCCTGGCCGTCCGCCGGCTACATGACCACGGGCAGCCCGGCCTCCACCGGTTGGGCCGCGCAGGCCCTGCGCGCGCTCGGCGACGCGGCCTTCGCGGACGCGGGCATCTCGTGGCTCTCCCGGCACCAGTTCCCCGCGGGCGGCTTCGGGTTCGAGGAGGACGACACCGAGTCGCGGCTGTTCGCCACCGCGCCCGTCACCATCGCGAGCGCGAAGAGCGACCTGGTCACGCTGACCACGGGACGGACCGGGCCGACGCCGACCCCGACGCCCACTCCCACACCGACGCCCACGCCGACTCCCACACCGACACCGACACCGACGCCGACTCCCACACCGACCCCGACGCCGACCCCGACGCCGACCCCGAAGCCCACTCCGACCGACACCGGGCCGACGACCCCGGCCGGCGACGGACCCGACCTGAAGAAGGGGACCGCGTACCTCGGCGACCGGAGCCGTCTGGTCCAGGGCCGCTTCTACGAGAGCATGCCCGGTACCGGCTTCGCCGACTACGGCCTGACCATCGACGGCGCCTACGCGCTGGCCGCGACCGGCCAGGACAACGCCACCCTGCGCAACATCGTCGACTTCCTCGACAAGGGCGGCAAGGACGGCAAGGGACGCGGCGTCCACGACTGGACCCTGATCGGCACCAAGTACGCCGGCGGCGGATCCATCGGCAAGACGGCCCTCCTCGCGGAGTCCGTGGGCCGCGACCCCCGCAGCTTCGGCGGTCAGGACCTGCTCGCCGCACTGTCCAAGGCGGTCTGCCCCGGCGCGTCCCCCGCTCCGGTCCGGTGCGCCGCCAAGGGCAACTACACCAACGCCACCTCCGTCTTCTCCCAGTCCCTCGGCATCATGGCCCAGGTCCGCGCGGGTGAGACGGCCGCCGCGGCCGACCCCGTCGCCTACCTCAAGAGCCTCCAGGAGCCCTCGGGTGCCTGGCCGAGCCTGATCGGCGAGGCCAGCCAGGCCGAGGTCGACTCCACCACGATGGCCGCCATGGCCCTCGACCTGCTCCCGGACGCCGCCTCGCAGGCGGCCGTGGACAAGGCGGTCGCCTGGCTGGCGACGCAGCAGAAGGACGACGGCGGCTTCCCCGGCGCCTCCGGCAACTCCGTCAACTCGGCCGCCCTCGCCGTCCAGGGACTGTCCCTGAACGGGGAGAAGTACGCGGGCCCCATCGCCAAGGCCCGCGCGTTCCTCAAGTCGCAGCAGAACGCCGACGGCGGCTTCAACATCGCCAAGGGCTCCCAGCCGGGTTCGGACGTCCGCGCCTCCGCGCAGGCGGTCGGCGGTGCCACCGGCATCTCCTTCGGCACGCTGTCGCGGAACCTGGACGGCACCACCCCGGAGCCCATCCCCACCACGACCGGGGGTACGACGGGAGGCACCACCGGAAGCACGACCGGGGGTACGACCGGAGGCACCAACGGCGGGACCACCGGCGGCACCACGGGCGGTACGACGGGAGGCACCACCGGGGGCACCACCGGCGGTACGACGGGGGGCACCACCGGCGGGGCCAACGGCGGCACGACCGGCGGCTCGTCGACCGGATCTTCGTCCGGGCCCGTGATCGTGACGCCTGGCGAGGACGCGGGCGGCACGGGCTCATCCGGCGGAGCCGGTACCTCCGGCGCCAACACCTCCGGCGGAACCAGTACCTCCGGTGGCACGAGCAGCTCCGGCGGCGCGAACTCCTCCGGCGGAACCGCCACGTCCGGTGGAGCGGGCAACAGCCCGGCCCCGACCGGTCACCTCGCATCGACAGGTGCCCAGGTCGGCGGCCTCGCGGCCGCGGCCGTGATCCTGACCCTCGGCGGCTGGGGCACCATCCGTGCCGCGAAGCGCCGTCGCGAGACGACCGGAGGCCGAGCATGAGCACCCACCGCCTGCTGCGCGCCGCGGCCCGTGCGGCCACCGCGCTGGGGCTGACGGTGGCGGCCTTCGCCGCCACCGCCGCCCCGGCCGGGGCGGCCCCCCAGCCGATGAGCCAGTGCACCACATCCTCCGGCGTCGTCCTCGCCGTGGACTTCAGCCGCTGGGGCGGACCCGTCTACCGCTCCTGCGGTACGACGCCCACCACCGGCTACGAACTCCTCAACCAGGGCGGCTGGGCCACCACCGGCACCGGCCACGACGGCCCGGCCTTCATCTGCCGCATCGGGTACAGCGGACACCAGGGCGGCAGGCAGTACCCGACCCCGGAGCAGGACGACTGCGTCCTGACCCCGCCCGCCTCCGCGTACTGGTCGTACTGGCACGCCAACCCCGGCCAGAACACCTGGGAGTACAGCCAGCTCGGCGCCATGCTCTACAAGCCCAAGCCCGGCAGCGTCGACCTGTGGATCTTCGGGGCGACGAACATCGAGGGCACCCAGGGGCGCCCCACCGTCACCCCCGATCAACTGCGCGCCAAGAACGCCCGGCCGACGGGCGGCGGCAAACCCGTCCCGCAGGACACCCGCACGGCGGCGCCACTGCCGCCGAACGTCAACACGGGGCCGAAGCCCGAGAACCCGCCCCCGGCGGCACCGCGTCCGGCGGACCCGGTGGTGCCCGCGCAGCCGGGTCCCGTGCAGCCGCAGGTTCCTTCGCAGCCGTCGGCAGGGGGTCCCTCCCCCACGGACACCGCGAGCGCGAGCCCGTCCCCCTCCGCCGCCGACACCGGTACGGCATCGCCCTCCGGGTCGCCGTCCCCCTCGGCGACGACCCCCGCGGCCGTGGCCGCGCCCGCGTCCGGCCCCCAGGTCGTCGACGCGGCACCCGCCGCCGACGCGGAGCACGACGCGGGCTCGTACCTGCCGGCCGTCGCCACCGGGGCGCTGGTGCTGCTGATCGGCGCGGCCGCCGTGTACGCGGCCAAACGCCGCCGTCGTACGGAGTAGCCGCGTGTCCCGCACCGCCACCGCGGCCGCGGCGAAGCCGCCCGTGTCCGGCCCCGTGCCGGACCCGGGCGGCCGCCGGCTGCCCCGCACCCTGCATCCCGTCGCGTGGTGGGTCTGGGCGCTCGCCCTGGCCACCGCCGTCAGCCGCACCAACAACCCGCTGCTGCTCTTCCTCGTCCTGGCCGTCCTCGGTTACGTCATCACCATGCGCCGCACCGAGGCCCCCTGGGCCCGGGGGTTCAAGTACTACCTGTACCTCGCGTTGACCGTCGTCGCGATCCGCGTGGTCTTCCGCGCGGTCTTCGCCACCGGCATCACCCCCCGCGACCACTTCCTCTTCTCCCTTCCCCACATCCCCACGCCCGACTGGTACGCGGGCATCCAACTGGGCGGCCCCGTATCCCTGGAGGCGCTCCTCTCCGCCGCCACCGACGGACTCCGGCTTGCCTGCATGCTCTGCTGCATCGGCGCCGCGAACACCCTCGCCAACCCCAAACGCGCCCTGCGCGTGCTGCCCGGCGCCCTCCACGAACTCGGCGTCGCCGTCACGGTCTCCATCAGCGTGGCCCCCCAACTCGTGCAGAGCGTGCAGCGCGTGCACCGGGCCAAGCGGCTGCGGGCCGGTCGCGCCAAGGGCCTCCGGGCCCTGCGCGGCATCGTCGTCCCCGTACTCGAAGACGCCCTGGAGCGTTCGCTGCGGCTGGCCTCCGCCATGGACTCGCGCGGCTACGGCCGCGCCGGCACCGCCACCCGTGGCTCCCGTCGCGCCACCGGCGCCCTGATGCTCCTGGGCATGTGCGGCCTGTGCGCGGGGGCCTACGGACTCCTCGACGCCACCGCCCCGAAGCTCCTGGGTCTGCCCGCGATGGGGGCGGGGGCGCTCCTGTGCTTCGCGGGTCTGCGGCTCGGTGGTCGCCGCGTCAGCCGCACCACCTACCGGCCCGATCCCTGGCGCTTCGCGGAATGGGCCGTTGCGGGCTGCGGTGTGCTGTCGGCCGTGCTGCTCTTCGCCAACGTCGGGTTCAACGCCGCCGAGCTCAACCCGTCCATCTACCCGCTGAGTTGGCCCACCCTGCCACCGGTCCCCGCCGCGGCCATCCTCCTGGCGGGCACCGCCGGGTTCCTGGCGCCGCCGCCGTCCCCACCCGTCCGGCCGACCGTCCCCGTACCGCGCACCGAGGAACCCAAGTGATCACCTTCGACCAGGTCACCGTCCAGTACGAGGACACGGCCGAACCGGTCCTGCGCGACGTGGACCTCACCGTCGAGGAGGGCGAACTCTGCCTCGTCGTCGGCCACACCGGCGTCGGCAAGTCCACGCTCCTGGGCGCCGTGAACGGCCTCGTCCCGCACTTCACGGGCGGCACCCTCTTCGGCCGCGTCACCGTCGACGGCCGTGACACCCGCGACCACCCGCCCCGTGAACTCGCCGACGTCGTGGGCGTGGTGGGCCAGGATCCGCTCGACGGGTTCGTCACCGACACGGTCGAGGAGGAACTCGCCTACGCGATGGAGCAGTTGGCGGTCCCGCCGGCCACCATGCGCAAACGCGTCGAGGAGACGCTCGACCTGCTCGGGCTCGCCGACCTGCGTCATCGGGCGCTGCACGAACTGTCCGGCGGCCAGCAGCAGCGCGTCGCCATCGGCTCCGTCCTCACCGCCCACCCGCGGGTCCTCGTGCTGGACGAGCCCACGTCCGCCCTCGACCCGACCGCGGCGGAGGAGGTCCTGGCCGCCGTCACCCGGCTCGTGCACGACCTCGGCGTCACCGTCCTCCTCGCGGAACACCGCCTGGAGCGCGTCGTCCAGTACGCCGACCGCGTCATCCACCTTCCCGGGGACGGCCGTGTCGTCTCCGGCCCGCCGGCGGACGTCTTCCGTACGTCGTCCATCGCACCCCCCATCGTCGAACTGGGCCGGGCCGCCGGCTGGTCTCCCCTGCCGCTGTCCATCCGCGACGCCCGCCGCGCCGCCTCCCCCCTGCGCACCCGGCTGGCGGGCCGGACTCCCCCGCCGGTACGAACCGCGTCGACGGCCGACCGTACGCGGTTGCTCGCCGCCCGCGGGGTCACCGTGACGTACCACGGCGTCCCGGCCGTTCGGGAGGTCGACCTCGAACTGCGGGGCGGCGAGGTCACCGCCCTCATGGGTCGCAACGGATCCGGCAAGTCCTCCCTGCTCTGGGCCCTCCAGGGCTCGGGGCCCCGCAAGGCGGGCAGCGTGGCCGTGGTCGGGCCCGACAGCGGGGCGCGGCCCCTGGACCCGAAGAAGCTGTCGGCGGCCGGGGCGCGCCGTCTGGTGGGCCTGGTCCCGCAGACCCCCACCGACCTGCTCTACCTCGAATCGGTCAAGCAGGAACTCGACCAGGCCGACACCGAGTCCGAGGTGACCGGCGGCGGTGCGCGCGCCATTCTCGACCGGCTCACCCCCGGCATCGCCGACAGCACCCATCCCCGGGACCTCTCCGAGGGCCAGAAACTCGCTCTCGTGCTCGCGATCCAGTTGGCCGCGGCACCGCGCGTGCTGCTCCTCGACGAACCCACGCGCGGGCTCGACTACCGTGCCAAGAGCGAGCTGGTCCGCATCGTCGACGGGCTCGCCGCGCAGGGCCGGGCCGTCGTGATCTCCACCCACGACGTCGAGTTCGTCGCCCGTGCGGCCGATCGGGTCGTGGTCATGGCCGAGGGCGACATCGTCGCCGACGGCCCCACGCCCGAAGTCATCGTCGCCTCGCCCGTCTTCGCACCCCAGACGGCGAAGATCCTCGCGCCGCTGCCCTACCTCACCGTCACCCAGGTGACCGCGGAACTGCCCGATGACGGGACGGACACCGACTCATGAGCGCCACCGCACGCACCGCCGCCATCCGCATCAACACGCGCACCGGGATCGTCATCGCCATGGCGGCGTTCCTCGGCATCGTCGCGTTCTTCTGGCCGTTCCTCGTGGCGCCGGGCAAGTTCGGTTCGAACTACGCCCCGCCACTGATCTTCGGTGTCCTGCTCGTCATCGTGCTGTGCGTGGTGATCTCGGAGATCGCCGAGGGCGGCATCAATTCCAAGGCCCTGGCCATGCTGGGTGTCCTCTCCGCCGTCAACGCGGCCATTCGTCCGCTCGGCGCCGGCACCGCCGGCATCGAGACGGTCTTCTTCATCCTGGTCCTGGCCGGTCGGGTCTTCGGACCGGGCTTCGGTTTCACCCTCGGCTGCACCTCGCTCTTCGCGTCCGCCCTGATCACGGGCGGGGTCGGGCCCTGGATGCCGTACCAGATGTTCGGCTGCGCCTTCGTGGGCATGCTCGCGGGCTTCCTGCCCAGGGCGGGCGGCCGTCGGGAGGTCGCCCTGCTGGCCGTCTACGGTTCCGTGTCCGGATATCTCTTCGGGTTCCTGCTCAACCTGTCCTTCTGGCCGTTCTCCCTGGATCCGAACAGTTCCATCGCCTATCTCCCCGGCCTCCCCTTCACCGAGCAGTTCCAGCGCTACCTGGCCTTCGACCTGGCCACCTCCCTCGGCTGGGACACCGGCCGCGCCGTCACCAACTTCGTGTGCGTCTGCCTGGCCGGCCCGGCCGTACTCACGGTGTTCCGCCGCGCCGCCCGCAAGGCCCGCTTCCAGGCACCGATCCGCTTCGCGTCCCGCCCGCTCCCGACCGACCGGGCCTGACCGCCCGCGGGAGCCGACCGCCCGCCGTGCGCCCCGTGCCCGCCGGGCCCGGGGTGCACGGCGGGCGGCCGACCGGTAGCGTCGGAAGGGGTGCGTTCCGCCCAGAACACTGCGGGCCCGGCACGGCACGGCCGCCGCCGATGTCGGCAGGGGAACGAGGCCACATGCCGAAGCACAGCATCCCCGCGGTGACGACCGTCGCGGTCTGTCTGGTCTGTCTGACGGCGTTCGGCCCCGCGGGCGCGGGCGCCCCTCCCCCGCCGGTTCGGCCCGCCGCCGAGACCGCCACCGAGACCGCCGCCGAGCCCGCCCCGGTGGACCCGGTCCGGTTCGTACCCGGTCCCTGTCCGAAGACGCCCGAGCCCGTCGAAGCACTGGCCGACGCCCGCTGCGGGTTCCTGAAGGTCCCCGAGAACCGCGACCGGCCCGGCGGCCGCACCATCGAGCTGGCCGTCGCCCGCATTCCGGCCACTTCCGCGAAGCCGGCGGCGGACCCGGTGGTGTTCATGGCGGGCGGTCCCGGCGCCGACACGTTCGACGACATCCCGTTCCTCGTCGAGTCGGGACTGAACAAGGACCGCGAACTGATCGTGATGGCCCAGCGCGGCAACCTCCACGACCGGCCGAACCTCGCCTGCCCGGAGATCGACCGCTTCAACGCCCGGGCCGTCGGCCTGGGCTACGACTCGCAGCAGGCGCAGCAGCTCTTCCTGAAGGCGGTCAAGGACTGCCGGGGCCGCCTGACGGCCGAAGGCATCGACCTGAGCGCGTACAACACCACGGAGAACGCCGCCGACTTCGCCGACCTGCGCAAGGCACTGCGCATCCCCCGGTGGAACGTCTACGGGTACTCCTACGGCAGCAACCTGGCCCTGACGTACCTGCGCCTGCACCCCGAGGGGATCCGCGCGTTCGCGATCGACTCGATCACGCCTCCCCGGTTCGTGACCCTGCCGTGGGCATGGGGCAGCACGGCCGAGGGCATCGACAACATCATCGCGGCGTGCGCGGCGCAGCCCGCCTGCAAGAGCCGCTACCCGGACCTCCGTCGTCTGTTGACGGAGCAGGTCCGCGAGCTGGAGGCGCACCCGCTGACCTTGAACGTCACGCCGCGGGACGGTGGTGAGCCGGTACGGACCGTCCTCGACGGGGGCGCGCTGCTGAACCTGATCGTCGCCTCCTCCCCCCGGCCCAAGGACATCCCGGCGGCGCTCGACGAACTTTCCCGCGGTGACCCGGAGCGCTTCGCGCAGGCCCGCGCGGGCGGCTCCGTCCAGAAGGTCGGCGAGTTCGCGCACGGCCTGACCAACTCGATCGTGTGCGCCGAGTGGGCGCCGGGCCACTCGGAGGCCGACGTGCTGAAGGCGGGGCGGAAGGTCTTCCCCGGATGGCCGGACACCGTGTCGGCCCAGGTGCCGCAGCTGCCCTTCCAGTACGAGGCGTGCCGGATCTGGAACGTCGCGGACCGCGCGTCCGCCCAGCGGGTGGCCACGGTCAGCTCCGTTCCGGCGCTCGTCATCTCCGGCACGTTCGACGTGAAGACCGGGCCGAGTTGGGCCGAGGACGTGGCCCGCGACCTGTCCCGCTCGACCTCCGTGCGGATCCCCGGAATCGGCCACTGGGTGGTCCCGCAGTCGCCGTGCGCGCAGCGCGTGCTGGCGTCGTTCTTCGCCCACCCGACCGATCCCGACACCTCGTGCGTGGACGGTCTCCAACCCGCACCGTTCACGATCGTCCCGAGATGACAGGGAGTCCGGATGTCACGCCACCACGCGCCCCGTCACCCCCGCTCCGCACGACGCCCGCACGTCGCATCGGCCGCCCTGGCGACCGGTCTCCTCGTCACCGGACTCCTCGCCGTGCCCGCCCGGGGGCAGTCCCGCACCGACGCCACGCCCACCCTGCGACCGCCCGTCGGCACGGTCGCGCGGACGGTGGGTGACGCGCGCTTCGAGCCCGGGCCCTGCCCGAGGACGCCGGAGCCGGTCGAGGCGTTGGAAGGGGCCCGCTGCGGAACGCTCACCGTGCCCGAGAACCGCGCGAAGGCCGGCGGTCGAACGATCGAACTCGGTGTCGCGATCGTGCCCGCCGCGGCCGACGCACCGAAACCGGACCCCATCGTGTGGCTGGCGGGCGGGCCCGGCGACGACGCCGTGGGTGAGGCGAAGATGGCGATCGACGGCGGTCTGAACCGCGACCGTGACGTGATCTTCATGTCCCAACGCGGCACCTACTCGGCCGACCCGACGCTGCTGTGCCCCAACATCGACGAGTTCAACGCCCGGTCGGTCGGCCTGGTGTACGACGCACCGTCCACCGAACGGCTGCACGTCGAGGCCACGAAGGCCTGTCGTGACCGACTGGCCGGCCGTGGGATCGACCTCGGTGCCTACAACGACATCGAGAGCGCCGCCGACTACGACGACCTGCGCGCCGCGCTGGGCATCGAGCGGTGGAACCTGTACGGGATCTCCTACGGCACGCACCTGGCGCTGACGTACATGCGCCTGCATCCCGAGGGGCTTCGCTCGGTGGGCATCGACGGCATCCTGCCGCCGTCCAGGTCGGGTTCGGTCGGCACCTGGAACAGCGCCCGGCAGGGCTTCGACGGCCTGTTCAAGGCCTGCGCGGAGCAGCCCGCCTGCAACAAGCGCTACCCGAACCTGTCGGCCACCTTCGACCGGCTCGTCCGGGAACTCGAAGCGAAGCCGGTCACCACCACCGTCGAACTGCCCGGCAGCGACAAGCCGGTCAAGGTCGTACTGGACGGCGGAGCCCTGGTGAACTGGATGACGTCGGCGACGCACGTCGCGTCGCAGGTACCCGCCGCCCTCGACGAGCTGTCCAACGGCAACCCGAAGCGGATCGCCACGCAGTGGGCGGGCGGCAAGCTCAGCCCCCAGGCCGTGGGGAGGGTCGCGCACGGTCTCGTGTACGGCGTCTTCTGCAGCGAGTGGACCCCGTACGAGAGCCAGGCGCAGGCGTTGCGCGGCGGCCAGGAGGCGTTCCCGTCGTTCCCCCGCTCGGTGCAGGCGCAGGCCCCGCAGCTCACGTTCCTCCGTCCGGACTGCGACGTCTGGAACGTCCCCGCGGCTCCGCCGTCGATCCGGGACGTCACGCGGGGCGACATCCCGACGCTCGCCCTGTCGGGCGGGTTCGACTCACAGACCGGAGCGGACAACGGGCCGTACGTGGCCCGTACGCTGCCCAACGCGAAGGTCGTCACGGTCCCGTACGAGCCGCACGTCGTGTTCGCCACCTCGAAGTGCGCCCAGCGGATCGCCGTCTCGTTCTTCGACGACCCGGCCGCGCCGGACACCGCGTGCCTGAAGGACCTCCGGCCGCCCGAGTTCGAGATCGGCGAGTGATGCCCTTCCGCCGCCCGGTCCGGCCCCGGACCGGGGCGCCCCGCGTCAGCGGGCGGTCGCGTGGTGCGGGCACGTCGGCAACGCCGGTCGGTCCTTGGTGCGTACGGCGGGCAGCCACGCCGCGGAAGGCGCGGAGCCGGGTGGGAGGCGCACGCGGAACCAGCGGGTGGACTGCTGGTCCTCCTCGTCGATGATGGGCCGGCCGTCGGTCACGTGGCAGTCGGCGGCGAGGACGTCGCCGTGCCAGACCCTGGTCGGTACGACGTTGTCCGCGGTGTAGGGCCGCAGGGGATCGATCGCCAGGCCCAGGCTGCACCGCGGTTCACGATCGGCCGGCTCCCGGCAGCCGCGCTCCGCGTTGAAGATCCGGACGGTGCCGGCCGCCGGGCCCGCGGGGCCGGGCGGTGCGGCCCGTACGGCGTCCGAGCACAGGGTCGCGCCGGCCATCCCGCACAGCGCGGTGGCGAGGACCGCGGCGCGGGCCCGGCCGCGCAGCCGTCCCGCCCCCGCCCCGGGCGTTTCCCGACGGGCGGCCATGCGGGCGAGCAGGCTCTCGGCGGTGTGCGGGGCGCGGGCCGCGTGGGTCGGAGCGAGGCAGTCTGCGGCCAGCGCGCGCCAGAACGGGGGCACGGAGTGGTCCATGCGCAGCGGGGCCCGCCCCTCTCCGTACTCCTGGACCGCGGCGCCCCGCGCCATGGGCGTGGCCCCGGGGAACGGCGAGCCGCCCGCCGCGAACACCTCGTGGATGACGATGCCCAGGGCCCAGATGTCGGCGCTCGGTCGGACCCGTACGCCGAGTTCCCCGAGCGGCGCCCGCCAGCGCTCGGGCGGGAGGTAGTCCAGGGTGCCCATGGGCGGCGCGTATCCGTGGGTTCCCGTCAGTTCGGTGGCGAGACCGAAGTCCGAGAGCTTCACGGAGCGGTCCTCGCCCAGGAGCACGTTCTCCGGTTTGAGGTCCGCGTGGACCCAGCCCGACCGGTGGAGATGGGCGAGGCCCTCGCAGATTCCCTCGATCAGCCGCCCGCGATCGACTGCGGGCAGCCCGGCGTCGATGAGTTCCCGCAGACTGCCGGCAGCCCGTTCCATGACGAGGACGATCGCGCCTTCCAGGGCGGGCAGGTCGGGTGCGGCGACGACGAACGACTCCAGGAGGCCGATCAGCCTCGGATGTCCGGCCCCGCGCCCGAGCTCGACCTCGCGGCGGGCGGACTCAACGATCCTGCGCGCCTGCCGCGGCGCGAGCCCGGCGGTCGGCATGATCTTGAGCGCGACTTCGGTGGGGCCCGGCGGCCGGCCCGCGGCGGCGGTGCCGCCCGGGTGCCGGTCGGCCGGACGCGCCGCGTAGACCGTGGACCAGCCTCCGGAGCCGATCAGCCGGGTGATCACCCAGTCGCCCAGCCGGTGGCCGGGCGCGATCAGGTCGATCCGGTCGCATTCCGCGGTGCCCTCCAGGCCGGGCCGCAACGTCATCGCGCGGCCTGCCGCTCGCGACCACCCGACCCGGTCAGGGGCGGCAGCAGCGCGAGGTGGTCCTCCCGCACCAGTCCGAACCGCAGCGCGAGCCCGACGATCTCCTCCCGTTTTCCGTTGCGGCGGTCGCCCTTGCCGGGCTCGTGGGCGTCGGGGAGGCTGATGCGCAGTTTCTCCTCGGCGAGGTAGTCGATGTGCGAGCTGACCGCCCGCGCGGTCAGCGCCGCGCAGCCGGCGTGCCCCCTGAGCCGCTCGACGATCGCGGGAGTGGTGGGGACCGCCACGCGGGACTGGTCGCGCAGGCGCGGCTCGCACAGCGCGACGAGGACCAGGAAGTACGTGGCCGTCTCGTCCAGGGAGTACGCGGTGACCGTGCGGTTGCCCCAGGGGACGCCCATGGCGTCCGGGTCCAGGTAGATGTGGTCGGGGGCGAACACCTGGAAGGACACGGTGACGTCACCGCGGGTGGGCAGCACCACGCGGGAGAACTCGAACGGGATGGGTGCCCCGACCCTGCGCGGTGGAACCCTCAGGTACTCCCCCGCTCCCTCCGGGTTCTCGACGAGGTAGCTGTGTGTGGTGCTGTGGTTCGTCAGCTGCCAGTGGTCGTCGGTCACCCGGATCTCCCCGGCGAGCCGGGAGATCGCGGGATCGGCGAGGCGCAGCTCGACGGGGACCGCCGCGGAGCCCCGGCCGAAGCGGGCGACCTCGCCGGGGCCGAGCCGTAACGTGACCGCGTCGGCGTGTGGTTCGCCGTCGCCGGCGCCACCGCTTCCCCGCGGCAGATGGACGACCACGCCGCTCACCGCTCCCCCCGTTCCACCCGTCGCGATTGCCGGACGAGCGGAACGATACTGGCCGATCAGGGGAGTTCACCCGCGTACTTTGGCCACTTCGTCGGACGGCGCGCGGGGGCCTCCCGGGCCGGGCCGGGTCGCCCCGGTGCCGGGAGCGGCGATCCGGGGTCGGTGCCGGGCCGGGCCCGGCCGTTCGGCCGGAACGGTCGGGTCGGGGCTCGGGAGCCGACCCGGCTGCGGGAGGTGCGGATGCCCCCTTCCGGTCGCTCAAGGTGGGGAAGGTCACTGCGGTGGACGGCCGGAACCCGGGTCGGGGGACGTTCGCGACGCGAGCGGAGCGCCGATCGCCCCCTGCGTGTGGCGAGATCCGCACCTTCCGTCGGGGGAACGGGGCGGCCCGGCACGAGGGGGCCCGACCGGACGAGCGCCGGGAGCCGCCCGCGCCCGCCACCGCGGCGCTCGGCCGGGTCACTTCCGGGTGGGGCCGGGGGTGTGGTTGAGCCAGGTCCATTCGGACCAGGTGGCGAAGCCGGTCTGCCACCTGTGGAAGGTGCCGGTGTCGTTCGTGCCGAAGACCTCGATGCGGCCGTCCGCGTTGGCGGCGGCGGTGACCTCCGTGCCGCCGGTGCCGAAGGGTGTCCAGTCGCCGAAGGGTGCGTCGGCGGCGGTCTGCCAGCTGTGCGCGGCGGTGGCGCCGTTCATCGCGAAGACCTCGACGCGACCGTCGGGGGTCCGTTCACTGGTGAGTTGGGAGTCCGCGGGGCCGCCGGTGGGTTCCCAGCCGGACCAGCCGGCCGGCCCGGTCTGATAGCGGTGGAACACGCCGACCGGGCCGGAGGCGAAGACTTCCAGGCGGCCGTCGGCGTTGTGGTCGACGGTCAGGTCGTGGCCGCCGACGCCGAAGGTGTCCCAAGGGGACCAGCCGCCGTTGGGGGCGGTCTGGTACCGGTGTTGGAAGGTGGCGCCGTTGAGGGCGAAGACCTCCAGGCGGCCGTCGGGCGACTTCTCCATTTCCACGCGGCCGTCGGCCGGGCCGCCGCCCGTGGACTGCCAGTTCGACCAGCCGCCGTTCGGGGTGTCCTGGTACCGGTGGAAGAGGCCGACGGGGCCCGACGCGTGGACCTCGATGCGGCCGTCGGCGTTGACGCCGGCCGCGATGTCCCGGCCTCCTTCGCCGAAACCCTCCCAGTTCGACCAGCCGCCGGACGGGGTCAGTTGCCACCGGTGCCGGAGGGTGCTCCCGTTCAGGGCGAACAGTTCCAGTCGGCCGTCGGCGTTGGGGGCAATGGCGAGTTCGGCGTCGGCGGGGCCGCCGAGGGGCTCCCAGGCCGACCAGTTGCCGTTGACCTCCTGTTGCCAGGCGTGGTGGATGCCGTCGTTCCCGGCGGCGAACACCTCCAGCCGGCCGTCCGCGGACCGCGCCGCCACGACCCGGCCCGACTCCGACGGATGGACCTGCGGCCGGGGTCGCGGGCCGGGGCCCGGGGTACAGGGCAGCACCACGCCGCGCTCGGCCAGGTGGGTCTCGGGGTCGATGCCCCAGGAGGCGGTGCGGTCGCCCCAGATCCGCAGGTGGAGGTGGGGGCCGGTGGAGTTCCCCTCGGAGCCCATCAGGGCGATCTGCCGGCCGGCCACGACGTGGTCGCCGACGATGACGTCCCGCCGGCTCATGTGCCCGTACTCGGAGATCCGTCCGTCGGGGTGCTGGATGCGGATCCACTGACCGTAGCCGGGCTCGTACCCGGAGATGGTCACCTCGCCGTCGTCCACGGCGTGGATCGGCGTCCCCACGTCGTTGGCGATGTCCACGCCGTTGTGGCCGCCGTGGTGGTGTTGGGACACCATCCCGGCGGCCGGGCAGGCCGCCGCGACATCGGCGGTCCGGTCCGCGGCGGCCGACACCGGGGACGCCGGCGTCGTCAACAGCAGGGCTGCCGCCGCCGTGATCACGAGGGCCAGTGCCCGGCGGGAAGCTCCAGGAAGCACGTGACGCTCCTCCCCTGGGGAGTCCTGGTGTGGGTGGGACGGACGCGCGATGACGGCGCGCCGGTCGCGCCGCGCGGTCGTCGATCCGGAAGGTAGCAACACCACCGCCCCGGGGGACCCCGGAAGGTTACGGACTGACGGACGGGGGCCGGTCGGCTAGGGCCTGTCGGGGTGAGGTGGCGTCATCGGGATTTCATCGGTCGTCGCCACCGTGGCCGTGTTCGGACCGAGGCGCGTACCCAGGGGAAGGACGGCTCGATGGCGCGGAGGAGACGCGGAGCGAGGCTGCCGGTGGTGGTGGCGGCCGCGGTCGCGGTGATGAGCACGATGGCGGCCACCGGTTCGCCCGCCACGGGGCCGGCCGCCGACGGACGGGGTCCCGACAAGCCGACGATCCGGTACACGGAGTACGGGATCCCGCACATCATCGCCTCGAACTGGGAGGGGCTGGGAACGGGCTACGGATACGCGGCGGCCAAGGACAACATCTGCACCCTGGCCGACACCTACCTGATGGTCGATGCCCAGAGGTCCCGGTATCTGGGGCCCGACGGCAGGGCGAGCCCCGGCCAGAGCCAGAACGGTACGAGCAACCTCAACAGCGACCTGTACTTCCAGCGGATCAAGGACAACCGGGTGGTGGAGCGACTGCTCGACCAGCCGGCCCCGAACGGGCCGGAACCGGAGGTCAAGGAGGCCATCCGCGGCTACGTCCAGGGCTACAACAGGTACCTGGCCGAGACGGGAGCGAACGGCATCACCGACCCGGCCTGCCGCGGCGCGGCCTGGGTGCGGCCGATCACGGAGCTCGACGTCTACCGGCACGCGCACGCCGAGATCATCATGGGCAGCGCCGACCCGCTGCTGGACGGCCAGGTGAACGCGGCTCCCCCGGGGGCGTCGGCGTCCGCCGCGCGGCCGGGGTCCGCGCCCGCACCCACGTCCGCACCGGAACCGTCGCCCTCGCCCGAGGAGACCGCGGCGAGGATCCGCGAGGCCATGGCGGTGAGTCGGGAACAGAGCATGGGCAGCAACGCGTTGGCGGTCGGGTCGCAGGGCGTGTCGGGCGGCACCAGCATGATGCTCGCCAACCCGCACTTCCCGTGGCAGGGCAAGAACCGGATGTGGCAGAGCCACCTGACGATCCCGGGGAAGCTCAACGTCTCCGGGGCGAGCCTGCTCGGACTTCCCGCGGTGAACATCGGATACAACAACGACGTCGCCTGGAGCCACACCGTCGCCACGGTCGCCCCGTTCGGGCTGTTCGACGTTCAGGTGGATCCGTTCGACCCGACCAAGTACCTGGTCGACGGCGCCTGGGAACGGATGACCTCGCAGCAGGTCGGTGTCGACGTGCGGAACGCGGACGGATCCCTCGGCAGGGTCACCAGGACCCTGTGGTCCACCCGGTACGGCCCGATCACCACGTCGATGCAGGGTCAGCCGCTGCCCTGGGTGGTCAGCGCGCACGCGGTGCGCGACGTGAACATGGACAACCTGCGGGCGCTCAACACCTGGTTCCGTCTCGACCAGGCCAAGGACGTCGACGAGGTGGTGAGCGCCCTGGAGACCACGCAGGGCGTCCCCTTCTTCAACACCGTCGCCTCCGACCGAGGGGGCAAGGCCCTCTACGCCGACATCCAGGCGACCCCCAACATCACCGACGAGCACGCCCGGTCGTGCCTCACCCTGACCGGTCAGCTGCTGTTCAACCAGTCGCTACGGCTGCCCAACGTGCCCCCGATCTCCATATTCGACGGCAAGCGCAGCGAGTGCGACTGGCCCGACGACCCGAACGCGGTCGCGCCCGGGCTGCTGGATCCGCGCAAGCAGCCGCGCCTGATCAGGTCGGACTTCGTGGGCAACGCCAACGACAGTGCGTGGCTGGCCAATCCCGAGCAGCCGTTGTCCTTTCCCAGGGTGATGGGGGACACGGGGGCGCCCCGATCGCTGCGCACCCAGGAGCTGATCCTGACCGCGCAGAACCGGATCAACGGCACCGACGGCCTGCCGGGCCGGGGCTTCACCCCGGAGACCATGGGACGGTTGCTGTTCGCCGACAACAGCAGGGCCGCCGACCTGGCCCTCAACGCCACCGTCGCGATGTGCCGGAGCCGGCCCTTCGGGCTCATCCTGGTGGACGGCAACCTGGTGAACGTGAGCGAGGCGTGCCCGATCCTGGCGGCCTGGACGGACCACGACTACACGTCGAGCAGTCGGGGCTCCCTGCTGTTCGCGAACTACTGGTACTTCCTGCTGGGCGGGCAGGGGATCGAGAAACTGCCGTGGCGGGTCCCCTTCGATCCCAAGGACCCGGTGCACACGCCCAACTCGCTCGATCCCGATCACTCCTCGGTCCGCGACGCGTTCGGCCGGGCCGTCTTCGCGATGCGCAAGGCGGGCATCGCCCTGAACGCCCCGCTGTCGGACGTCCAGAAGGTCACCCGCGGCGGCGAGCAGATCCCGATCCACGGCTCCATCGGCCAACTCGGCGTGCTCAACGTGATCACCCCGGGCCAGGTCGACGGAAAGCCGGACGTCGTCTTCGGGTCCAGCTTCGTCCAGCAGGTGCGGTTCACGGCCGACGGCCCGCCACAGGCGCTCTCCGTCCTGGCCTACTCCCAGTCGGCCGACCCGAGCTCCCCGCACCACTGCGATCAGACCAAGTTGTTCTCGGCCGGCGGGTGGGTGACCGAGCGGTTCACCGAGGACCTGATCGCGGCCTCGCCCGCCCTGCGGGTGGTGGTCCTGGACTGAGTCCGCCTCCCGACACGTTCCGCGCAGCGCATCGATCCGGCTCACGAGGGGAAACACGGTGAAGAGAACATCGCATTGGTGGCGCACGGCGGTGGCATGGATGGTCGCCGCCGCGGCCGTCGTCGCGCCGGCAGGTTCGGCGCAGGCCTCCGACGGCGCCGCGCCGCCGCCGATGGGCAACGGCTTCGGCCTGACCCAGGTCGCCCCGGCGGCAGGCACCGCCACCAACTTCCACCTGACCGTGACCACGCCCGAGGTCGCGGGAGAACAACACATCAAGATCATCCTGCCGAGCGGCTACTACGACGACCCGGGCAGGCGCTATCCGGTGATGTACTTCCTGCACGGCTCGCCCGACGACCCGACCCAGCAGAACTATCCGGCGCTGTCCATGTCGGACTCCATGATCACCGTCATCCCGGACGGCGGCGCCCGGGGCTGGTACGCCAACTGGCTCAACCAAAGGACCGCGGCCGGTGCGCAGAACTGGGAGAACTTCCACCTCAAGCAGGTGATCCCGTACATCGACGCGAACCTGCGGACCATCGCCACGAAGAAGGCCCGGGCCGTCGCCGGCATCTCCATGGGCGGGTTCGGCGCCTTCCACTACGCCCAGGCCCGTCCCGACCTGTTCAGCCAGACCGCGTCCCTGTCCGGCGACATCGACCTGTCGGCCCGGTCCATGGACCTGCGGCTGGCGGTCGTCGCCTCCCTCATCGACGCGGCGGGCGCGCTCTGCGGCTCCGCCTCCGGAGCCTGCGACCCCGCCGACTCCCCCTACAAGCCCGCCGTGGACAGTGACGCGGCGTTCGGCTCGCCGTACCCGGTGTTCAATCTCGACCGACGGTGGAACGAGGTCGACCCGTCGCAGCACATGGACCGGCTCGCCGGGATCGGGGTCTCCATCTACACGGGCAACGGAGGCGGCTCGCCGCTGCAACCGGAGTTCTGGATCCAGGGCGCGGCCCAGAACGTCAAGGCCCGGATGGACGCCCTGGGCATGCCGTACCACTACGTCAACTACGGGGACGGCTCCTCCTGGGGCGCCCACTGCGACGGCGGCCACAACTCCGGATGCTGGGAACAGGACCTCCGGGACCTGATTCCCAGGCTGGAACGCGCCTTCGCCTCCTGACCCGACACCGGCGGGCCCGAGCGCCCGCCACGGTCCGCCGACGTGGTCCGCGAGCCGTCGTCCCGTCCGCCGTCGTCCCGTCCGCCGTGGTCCGGCCCGCCGCCGGCATGGTCGACGGGGCGACGGCGGGCGTCCTTCGTGGGACGGGCTAGGTGATCGCGGGGCCCGCGTCGTTCAGCCAGGTCCATTGATCCGACCAGGTGGCGAACCCGGTCTGCCACCGGTGGTAGACGCCGAGGCGGCCGGTGCCGAAGACCTCGATGCGGCCGTCGGCGTTGTTGCCGGCGCCGATCGCGGTGCCTCCGGTGCCGAAGGTCTCCCACGGTGCGTACGAGGCGTTCGGGCCGGTCTGCCAGGTGTGGCTCGCCGTCGCGCCGTTGATCGCGAAGACCTCGACCCTGCCGTCGACGGACCGTGCCGCGGCCAGTTCGGCGTCGGAGGGTCCGCCGCCGGTGCCCGCCCATGCCGACCACGAGGTCGGGCCGGTCTGCCAGCGGTGGAACACGCCGTCGGGATTTGAGGCGAACACCTCCAGCCTGCCGTCCTGGTTGTGGCTGACGGCGAGACCGCGTCCGCCTCCCCCGAAGTCCTCCCAGCCGGCCCAGCCGCCGTTGACAGCGGACTGGTAGAGGTGTCCGAACGTCGAGCCCGACAGTGCGAACACCTCAAGGCGCCCGTCGGGGGCCCTCTCCATGGCGAGGCGCGCGTCGGCCGGGCCGCCGCCGGTGCCGTCCCAGTCCGCCCAGCTGCCGCTGGGCGCGGTCTGCCAGCGGTGGAACACGCCGTCGGCGTTCGACGCGAACACCTCGATGCGGCCGTCGGCGTTGCTGCCGGCCGCCAGGCGGTGGCCGCCGGTGCCGAAGTTCGCCCACGTGGACCACCCACCGTTGGGAGCGCTCTGCCACATGTGGTCGAAGGTGCTGTCCGACAGCGCGAACAGCTCCAACCGACCGTCCGCGTTGGTGGCCACGGCGAGCTGCGCGTTGCGCGGACCGCCCTCGAACCTCCATGGCGACCAGCTGCCGTTCACCGCGGTCTGCCAGGCGTGGTGGACACCGTCGGCGCCGGCGGCGAAGGCTTCGAGGCGCCCGTCGGCGGACCTCCCGGACACCACCCGGCCCGGGGCGGTCGGGTGCTCGGGGCCGCCGCCCATGCCGGACCACAGCGCGTCGGCGATCAACACCGCGTCGGCGGCCTGCAGCCCGTACAGGTGGTTGAGGTCCTCCCGCGGTCGCTGGACGCGCCAACACACCTCGCCGATCGCCTCGTCGTTCCACGACCCGCCCCCGAACTGCTGCTCCATCGCGTCGAGGAAGGCGTTGGTGGCGTGGGCGGGGTTCAGTCGTTGCTCCCGGCTGCCCCACCAGTCCTGCTGTTGGAACAGCCCCAGGCTGGTGTGGTCGACGGCCTGGGAGTAGTTGTTCATGCCGGCCTCGACGATGATCGTTGCGATGGCGATCGCCGCGGCCCTCCGGTTGAGCCCCCGCTCCTTCACAGCCTGCGCGACCATCCGCGCGCAGGACACCCTGTAGGCGTCGAGGTGGCCGGCCATCTTCGCGTTCAGCTGCGGGTTGAGCTGCGCGGCCATGACGCCGTCGGTGGCCGACGGGCCGGCCGGATCACAGGGCGCGGTCGGGATGGCCAGTCCTCGGGGGCCGATGAAGTACCGGGAGAAGCCGTACCGTTCGTCGCCCTGGGCAGGAACGGGCCCGTTCCCGGCGAGGGCGACCGAGGCGGTCATCCCGACGACCAACACCCATATGCCGGCCACGAAAGCCAGTCCGGTGAGCACGCGCAATATGCCGCTTCTTGCCATGGATCGCCTTCCCGTCGCGAAATCGAGTCCGCGGAATTCGGTCGGCGGTGACAGTAGGGGGCGACAATGAAATACCAATGGAATCGGGCTGTTTCATCGAAATGTCATCGACGGGTGCCACTGTCGTGCGGTAACGACCACACGGGAGGAACGAATGCGGGCAAGAAGGATCGGCGCCGCCATGGCCGGACTGCTGCTGACGGCCGGGATCTCACTGGCACAGGGGTCCACGGCGCAGGCCGCGACGACGGCTTCCTGCGAGGGCACCTACACCATCGTCGTGGGTGGCACGGGCAGCTCGTGGCACAACGACGGCTTCACGGGCAACATCCAGCAGCACGTCGGATACCCCACGCAGATTCCCAACGGCGCGAGTGCCCGGGCCGGTGTGAACGAGCTGAACCGGCTGGTCCGTGACCAGCGCGCCGCGTGTCCGAACCAACACGTCAAAATGGGCGGGTACTCCCTGGGCGCCGCGGTGGTGCACATCTGGGTCACCGAGAACTGGCAGACGTTCGGCAACGTCAACGCCGTCCTCGTCTCGGACCCGAAGCGGCAGGGCGGCCCCGGCGCCAATGGCGGAGCCGTGCCCTTCGGCGGTTTCGTGGGCTTCCCCCTCGCGGGAGCCGATCGCTACTTCGGCAACGTGCCGGTCAAGACGATCTGCCACTGGGACTACGTCTGCGACGAATCCGCCGGCATTTGGACGTACCCGGGCAACCACGTGAACAACTACCCCAACGACTTCAACATGGATCACCACAACGACAGCGCCAACGAGCAGTGGTACAACGGCGCCTGGTATCCCGCGTAATCATTGACGGGTGGATCCTGCCGAGGGGGCGAGGCCGAGTCCGGCCTCGTCACCCCGCAGGATCATCCTGTGGGTCCTGCGCAGCATCGGACTCGGAGCCACCCCGAGGTCCTCGGACAGCCGACGGCGGGCGCCGTCGAAGACCGTCAGCGCGTCCGCCTGCCGGCCGTTGCGGTACAGGGCCCGCATCAGCATCGCTGCCAACGGCTCGTTCAGGGGGTGCGCCACGGACAGGGCGAACAGCTCGGCGATGGCCTCCGCATCCTGTCCCAGTCGCAGCTGCCAATCCAACTTCCGCTGTACGAGGGCGATCCTGCGCTCGGTGAGTCGCAGCCGCTCCAGTTCGGCGAGCGGCCCGGGCAGGCCGGCCAGCAGCTCCCCGCGGAACATCCCCAGCGCCCGGGAGCACAGGCGGACCGCCTCGGCCGGCTCCCCCGCCCGTTCGGCCGTCCCGATCTCGGCGACGAGTTCCGCCAGGCGCGCCACGTCCAGGTCGACCGCGCCGGGCACCAGCCGGTAGCCGCGCCGGGCGGGCCCGATGACCGAGTCCGGACCGTCCCCCGTGTGCAGGGCCTTGCGCAACCGGTAGATGTACACCGGCACCACGTTCGCGACGGGCGGCTCCAAACCCCATACGTCGTCGAGCAGTTCCTGCCGGCTCAGCGGACGTCCCGCACACAGCGCCAGCGCCGCCAGTACGGCCTGCTGCCGCAGGTGCCCCAGGTCCAGCGTCCGCCCGTCCCGCCACGCCTGCAGCGGACCGAGTACGGAGATCCGTACGGTCGGCCCGGGCGCCCGACCGGCCGTGGTCCGCACCGGCCTCGGGCGCGGGCCGCGCCCGGGGACGGCCAACCCGCGGTCGAAGGCGTGGACGATCGCCGCGGCCCGGTCGCGCAGGTCGAGCCTCGCCATGATCCGCGCGAGGTGTTGGGCCACGGACTCCTCGGTGATGGCGAGCTCGGCGGCGATCTCGTCGTCCCGCATGCCGCAGCCGACCGCGGCGAGCACCTCGCGCTCCCGGTGCCCGAGCGGGGCCGCGGTCCGGTGGTCGGTGGTGGCCGCGATCTGGTGGTCGGTGGTGGCCGTCGTCGGCATCGCTGCTCCCCGGGCTCCGGACAGGTCGGTCGGTCTGGCGGGCGCCGTCGACAAGGTAGGGCGGGCAGTCGGCGTCGGGGCATCCGGAACGATCCGGAGTGACACGTGTACGGGGTCCGTGGCGGCTGCGGATGTGCGACAGCGAAGCCGTTCGCTCCCGGTCCGAAATCCGGCCGATCGCCCTCCGGATGACCCTGGACTGACGAAACGTCATGTCCCGTTCACCACTGGGGACGTTCGGGCCGGTGTCCGGACAACTCGGCGCACACATGACGGTCGATTCCGGGCCATGGTCAACCCTTGACGGTGTGTGGGTGTTGTGCGAATCTCTCGACAGGTCTGGACCAATTCTCCTTATTGGTCGGGGGCTTGGGCCACCGAACACCTCGGGAAACCGGTATGCCCGGCGGCCCCGAACGCTCACGGCCGACGGCCGGTCCCCGGGGGTGGACCGGACGCCGGACGATGGCCGAAACCGTCACCGAAACCGTCCGCCGCAGCCTGCCGTTGGCGTCCGAGACCCGACGTGCGGCAGCCCGCGCCGAATGCCGCGTCCGCACGTTCACCGTGCTGCTCCTCCGCTCCGCTCCGACGTCCTAAGTGAGCCGCCGATGTCCGAAGTACTCCCGCCACCCGACCGCACCCCGGCCTCACCGGCCCAGCAGGGCGTCTGGCTCACCGATCGACTGGGACTGGCCCGCGAGGCGTTCCACATGCCGGTACGGATCTCCTTCGATCGGATCGACGCGGCGGCACTGGTCCGCGCGGTGGCCACCGTGACCGGGCGCCATCCGGCCCTGGCCGCCCGGCTGGTGGAGCGCGACGGCCGCATCCATCAGGAACCCGCGGAACGGCGGCCCGAACTGGAGCAGCTCGAAGCACCCCCGGACGAGGCGGACCTGGAGAAGCGGCTGGAGGAGGAGGCCGCTCGCCCCTTCGACCTGGAGACCGGCCCGCTCAGCCGCTTCACCCTGCTCCGGCGCGCCGACGGCAGCGCCGAACTGCTGGTCACCGCCCACCACTGCGTCTTCGACGGCAACTCCAAGGACATCCTGACCCGGGACCTCGCGGCCGCGTACGGCTCGACGCCCCCGTCCCCGGCCGTGATCACCGCCCCGGTCCCGGAGCCGGACGCCGACACCGTACGGAAGGCCGCCGAGTGGTACGGCCCGCGTTGGGCCGCCGCCGGCGAACCGGTACTGCCGGGCGCCCCCCGCACCTCGACCGTCGCCGCGGCCGGTGAGGCGATCGAGTGGCGCCTCGACGGCCCCGAGTGGGCCCGGTTGACCGCCGCGGCCGCCCTCACCGGCACCACCGTCTTCGAGTTCCTGCTGGCGGCCCTGCACGGACTGCTGCGCCGCTACGGCGGCGAAGCGGTCCCGGTGTCCGTCCCGCTCTCCACGCGGACGCCCGAACTCGCCGGGGAAATCGGCCTGTTCGTCAACGAGCTGCCCGTCCACGCGCCTGCGGCCGACGCGTCGCAGACCTTCGCCGCCTTCGCAACCGCGGTCCGGGCCGAGCTGCGGGGCGGCTACCCGTACCGCCGCGTGCCCTTCGGCACCGCCGTCGCCGGACTGGGACCCCGCGTCGGGCTGACCCCGGTCTCGCTCGGCTACCGTCGGCGCGGCCCGGACCCGGACTTCGCAGGCGCCGGTGCCCGGGTGGCCTGGGCGGTGCCCAACCGTACCGCCCGCAACACCCTTCACCTGCAGATCGTCGAAGGCCCCGACGCCCCCGGCGCCCCGGGCGGCGGCCTCGACCTCGGCCTCCAGTTCGACCCGGCCGCGCTCGCCCCGGACACCGCCCGCCGGATCGCCGGCCACTACAGGACCCTGCTCGCCGCCGCGGTCGCCGCGCCCGGTACCCGGCTGCTGGACCTGCCGCTGCTGGACGCCGCCGAGCTCCGCGCCGTCACCACCGCGCCGAACGCCACCACCCGGCCCTACCCGGCCGACCGGACCGTGCTCGACCTGTTCCGCGCCCAGGCCGCGGCCACCCCCGGGGCCATCGCCGTCAGCACCGGCGGCCGCGACCTCGACTACCGGGAACTGAGCATCCGTGCGGACCAGTTGGCCGACGCCCTGCGTGCCCGCGGCGTCCGGCCCGGTGACCTGGTCGCCCTCCACCTGGACCGCACCGCCGACCTGCCCGCCGCACTGCTCGCCGTCCTGGCCACCGGCGCGGCGTACCTGCCGCTGGACCCCGGCTATCCCGCCGAGCGCCTCGCCCTCGTCCTGCGCGACTCCGGGGCCGCTCTGGTGCTCGCCGACCGCGAGCCCGCGCCCGCCGTCGCCGCCGCGGCCCCCGCGGTCCTACGGCTCCCGGCGCCGTCCGCGGTCGACCGGACCCCGGCCGGGGCCGCCCCCGCGGCGATCCCCGACGCCGCCCCCGGTCCGGACGACGTCGCGTACGTCCTGTACACCTCCGGCTCGACGGGTCGCCCCAAGGGCGTGGCCGTCGGCCACCGGGCGTTGGTCAACCTCCTCACGTCCTTCGCCGACCGGCTCGACTCCGGCCCCCGGCACGCCTGGCTCGGCCTGACCTCGCTCTCGTTCGACATCTCCGCGCTGGAGCTCTACCTGCCGCTGATCACCGGTGGCCGCCTGGTCCTGGCCCCGGACGGCCTCGCGGTGGACGGCCCCGGGCTGCTCGCGCTGATCGGCGCCGAGGGCGTCACCCACGTCCAGGCCACCCCGTCCGGATGGCGGGTGATGCTCACGACCGGGAACGGCGGGGGCGCGCTGGCGGACGTCACCGGCCTGGTCGGCGGCGAGGCCCTGCCGCTGCCGCTCGCCCGCGAACTGCGTTCGCGCACGGCCCGGTTGTTCAATGTGTACGGGCCCACCGAGACCACCATCTGGTCCACCTGCGCCGAGATCCCCGCCGAACCCCGGCAGGTCGGGATCGGCCGCCCGATCGCCAACACCCGGACGTACGTCGTCGACGAGCGGCTGAGCCCCGCCCCGCTGGGCATCCCCGGAGAACTGCTGATCGGTGGGGACGGCGTCGCCCACGGCTACCTCGGCCGCCCCGAGCTCACCGCCGAACGCTTCGTACCGGACCCGTTCGGCCCGCCCGGCGCCCGGCTCTACCGGACCGGGGACCGCGCCGTCCGTACGCCCGACGGCGAACTCGACTTCCTCGGCCGGATCGACGACCAGGTCAAGATCCGCGGCCACCGGATCGAACTGGGCGAGATCGAGTCCGCCCTCTTGGAGCACCCGGCGCTCGCCCGGGCCGCCGTCGCCGTCCACACCGACGAGGGCGGCGAGCCCTTCCTGGCCGGCTACCTGGTCCCGACCACCGGCGCCCGGCCGCCCGCCCCCGCCGACCTGCGCGACCACCTGCTGCGCACGCTGCCGGCCGCGATGGCGCCGCAGCGCTGGCTCACCCTGGAACGCCTGCCCCTCACCCCGAACGGCAAGCTGGACCGGCGGGCCCTGCCGGTACCGCCGCGCGAGGCCCCGACGCCGCCGGCATCGGATGCGGGCGACGAGACGACCGGGACGATCCGCCGGATCTGGGCCGAGGTGCTGGACCTGCCCGATGTCGGCCCCGAGGACGACCTGTTCGACCTCGGCGGGCATTCGCTGACCGTGATCCGGATCGCCGCCCGGATCCGCGAAGCGTTCGGCGTGGAACTGGACTTCGACGTCTTCTTCGACGTCCCGACCCCGGCGGGCATCGGCGCCGCCGTCCGCGAGCGCCAGTAGGCCCTGCGCCCGGTCCACCGGGCGCGGCCCGCCCGGCCGCGCCCGGCCCCGCCGCGCCCGCACCCTCCGACTCCCCCGCCGAACGCCCGAACAGGAACCCGATGACGGATACCCAGGACCTGCCCACCGACTGGTCCGCAGCCAAGCGTGCCCTGCTCAGCCGGCGGCTGCGCGGCGCCGCGGCTCCCGCCAGGGTGGTGGAGCCCCGCCCCGCCGACACCGCGCCGCCCCTGTCCAGCGGCCAGGAGCGGCTCTGGTTCATGGACCAGCTCGCTCCCGGCTCGACGGCCTACACGCTCGCGCCGGCCCGCCGGTTCCGCGGGCCCTTCGACCGCGCCGCGCTGGACGCCGCGCTGACCGATCTGGTCGCCCGGCACGAGAGCCTGCGGATGACCTTCCGCACCACGGATGCCGGCACCGCCGAGGTCCGGATCGCCGAGCCCGCGCCGTTCGCCGCCCGGTACCTGGACGTCGGCACGGACCCGGACCCGCGGGCGCGCGCCGCCACCGAGCTCGGCGCGCTTATCGCCGAACCCTTCGACCTCCAGGTCGGCCCGCTGCTGCGCGCCCTCGTCGTCCGGATCGCCGAGGACGATCACGTACTCGCCCTGGTGATGCACCACATCATCTGCGACGGCTGGTCGATCGACGTCCTCAACCGCGAGCTCGACGTCCTCCACGCCCACCACGCGCACGGAGCCCCCGGCGAACTCCCATCCCTTCCGGTTCAGTTCGGGGACTACGCGCACTGGCAGCGGGACCGTCTGGAGAACGGTGGACTCGCCGCCTCGCGCGAGTACTGGCGCACCGAGCTCGACGGCGTACCGGCCCTGGAGCTGCCCTCCGACCGGCCCCGTCCGCCGGTGTTCACCTTCGACGGGGCAGCGGTCGAGTTCCGCTGGAGCGCCGACCTCTCCCGGCGGGTGGGTGAGGTGGCGCGGGCCTACGGCGCCTCCACGTACATGGTGTTGATGGCCGCGTTCCAGGCCACGCTGGGCCGACACGCCGGCCGGCGGGACTTCGCCGTCGGCTCCGCCGTCGCCGGCCGTCTCCACCACGAACTCGAAGGCGTCGTCGGCGCGTTCGTGAACATGCTGCCGATCCGCGCCCGGCTGTCCGCCGACCTCGACTTCGGTCAGCTCATCAGCCGGGTCCGTGGAACCACGCTCGACGCGTACGCGCACCAGGAGGTCCCGTTCGAGCAGATGGTCAACGATCTCGCGGTGGAACGCGACGTCAGCCGCGCCGCCGTCTTCCAGACCACCTTCGCCTTCCAGAACTACGGCGACCCGGCCTCCGCCCCCACCGCGGGCCGCGACTCCGAGGGCTTCGGCTACGAGGCCACCACCACCCACGCCGACCTCGCCCTCTACATGCGCGAGGAAGCGGACGGCGGCCTCTACGGCCTGTTCACCTACCGGACCGACCTGTTCGACGCGGGCACCGTCGAGCGCCTCGCCGAGCGGTTCCGGTTGCTGACCGCGGCCGGCGTCGCCGACCCCTCGCTGGCGGTCGACCGACTCCCGATGCTCGACGAGGTCGAGCGGACGGCCGTGCTGGAGACCTGGGCCGTCGGCCCCGCGCTGCCCGAGGGCGGTCCCGCCACGCTCACCGGGGCGCTGGCCCGTGCGGCGGCCCGGACGCCCGGGGCGCCGGCGCTGGTCTTCGAGGGCCGCACCCTGACGTACGGCGACCTCGACCGGCGTGCCAACGCCATGGCCCGGCGGCTGCGGGAACTGGGCGTGGGCGCGGACGACCGGGTGGCCGTCTGCCTGGAGCAGTCGGCCGAGCTGGCCGTCGCCCTGGTGGCCGTCCTCAAGGCGGGCGGGGGCTACCTTCCGCTCGACCCCGAACAGCCCCCCGCCCGGCTCGCCCACCTGGTCGCCGACGCCGGGGCCAAGGTGCTGATCACCGACAGCGTGCTGCGACCGAGGTTCGGTGACCACCCGGCGATCGACCTGCCGGCCGACGCGGGGGGCGATGCGACCGAGGACGACGGGGCTCCGCTGGAGGAGGTCTCCGGCCCCGACCACCTGGCGTACGTGATCTACACCTCGGGCTCCACCGGTACCCCCAAGGGCGTCGCCGTGCAGCACCGCCAGGTCCTCAACTACCTGGCGGGGGCGGGCGAGCGGCTGCGGATCGAACCCGGCTCGTCCTTCGGCCTGCTGCAGTCCCTCTCCTTCGACTTCAGCATCACCATGCTCTACCTGGCCCTCACGACCGGTGGCCGGGTACACCTGCTGCCGCGCCGGATCGCGGGCGTGGAGCTGGCGGCGGAGATCGCGCGGGCCGGCATCGACTACCTGAAGATGACGCCCTCCCACCTGGCGGCGCTGACCGCCGACGCGCCCGTCGAGCAGCTGTTGCCGCGCCGTGCGCTGGTCCTCGGTGGCGAGGCCTCCGGCTGGTCCTGGGCGGCGGGCATCGCCGCACTGGGCAGGTGCGCGGTGTTCAACCACTACGGGCCGACCGAGGCGACGGTGGGGATCACCGTCCACGAGGTCACCGCCGACGGCGTGGGCGCGCCGGGCAACACCCCGATCGGCAGGCCGCTGGCCGGCGGGCGCTGCTACGTGTTGGACGAGGCCCGCAGGCCCGTTCCCCAGGGCGTCACCGGGGAGTTGTACGTGGGCGGGGACAGGCTGGCGAGGGGCTACCTCGGACGGCCGGACCTGACCGCGGAACGGTTCCTGCACGATCCGTACGCCGACCCGGACGGTTCGCGGTCGTCCGCGACCGAACCGGGCCACACCGAACCGGGCGACACCGGCCCCGGCGACACCGGCCCGTCCGGCACCGACCCGGGCGCCCCGTGGACCGGCGGCCCGCGCATGTACCGCACCGGCGACCTCGCGCGCTGGCGCGCCGACGGCTCCCTGGACTACCTCGGCCGGGCCGACGACCAGATCAAGGTCCGCGGTCACCGGGTCGAGCCCGGCGAGATCGAGGCCGCGCTGACCGCCCTGCCCGGCATCACCCAGGCGGTGGTCCTGGCCCGCGGCGAGGGCGTCAAGCAGACCCTCGTCGGCTACCTGGAGCGCCCCGCCGGCGGCACACCGCCGACCGCCGGCGAACTGCGCGCCGCCCTGGGCGAGGTCCTGCCGGACTACATGGTTCCGGCCCGTTGGGTGGTGCTGGACCGGCTGCCGCTGCTCCCCCACGGCAAGGTCGACCGCAAGGCGTTGCCCGCGCCCGCGGAGGGCCCGGCCACCGGCGCCCACGTCGAACCGGAGGGCGGCACCGAAGAGGTGATCGCCGCCATGTGGGCGGACCTGCTGGACCTCCCCCGGGTCGGCGCCCTGGACGACTTCTTCGAGCTCGGCGGCCATTCCCTGCTCGCCACCCAGGTGGTCGCCCGGATGCGCCGGGCCTTCCCCGATCTGGCCACCCCGGTCGGCGTGATGGACCTGTTCAAGCACCCGACGGTCCGTCGGCTCGCCGAGCTGGTGGCGACCCCCGAGGCCGACCGCGGTCCGCGCCGGTTGCTGCACCTGCTCACCCCCGGACGCCGCGAACCGGCCGCCAGTGTGGTCTGCGCCCCGTACGGCGGCGGCAGCGCGCTGATCTACAAGCCGCTCGCCGACGCCATGCCGGCGGACTGGGCGCTGCATTCCATCGCCGTTCCGGGCCACGAGCTGGGCGAGGAGGCGCTGGACATCGACGAGGTCGCCCGGCTCTGCGCCGAGGAGATCGTCGCCCACGTCCCCGGACGGCTGGTGCTCTACGGGCACTGCGGGGTCGGTGTCCGGTTGACCGTGGAGATCGCCCGCCGGGTGGAGGCCGCCGGCCGCAAGATCGACGCCGTCCACCTCGGGGGCATCTTCCCGTTCGCCCGCCCGAAGGGCCGCGGCGCCGCGCTGGCCGAGCGCTTCGCCGAGCTGTCCGCCCGGCTGCGCAGCGACCAGGGCATGATCAACGCCCTGGCCGCGGCGGGCCTGGACGTGGACGAGGTCGACGAGGAGCAGCTGCGGCTGATCGTGCACAACCGCCGGGTCGGCACCAAGGGCGCCGAGCGCTACTTCGGCGAGCTGTACGAGACCGACGGAGGCCGCATCACGGCCCCGGTGATCGCCGTCTGCGGCGACCGCGACCCGGCGACCGAGTTCTACGAGGAACGGTTCCGCGAGTGGCACCGGATCACCGGGACCGCCGCCGTGGTGGTCCTGGACGAGGCCGGGCACTTCTACCTCAAGTACCGCGCGGCGGAGCTGGCCGACATCCTGACCGGGGTGCACCGTTCGATCGCCGCCGGTGAGGAGGCGCGCCACGGGCGCACCGTCGACGCCACCTGGTGGTTGGCCGGCCTGTCCCGCGACGCCGCCGGGACGGAACCGGGCTTCGGGCCGGACCCCGGAACGGAGAGCGCACGGCCGGAGGGATCGGGGCGGGCCGGGACGCCGGGGAAGGCCCGCAAGGGCCGCGGGCACGGCCCCGTCCGCCCGACGATGGGCCGCTTCCTGGCCGTCGCCACCGGCCAGCAGCTCTCGATGATCGGCTCGGCGCTCACCGAGTTCGCCCTGCCGATCTGGGTGTACCTGCAAACCGGCTCGCTGTTCCAGCTCGGCCTGCTCGCCGCCTTCGGCCTGGTGCCCGGGATCGTGGTCGCCCCGTTGGCCGGCGCCATCGTCGACCGCGGCGACCGCCGCAGGGTGATGCTGTGGGGCGACGTCGCGGCCGGGCTGACCCAGGCGGCGTTGCTGGTGCTCCACCTCAGCGGTTCGCTGGAGACCTGGCACTGCTACGTGATGATCTCGCTGCTTTCCGCCGCGCTCGCCTTCCAGCGCGTCGCCTGGGGCTCCGCGGTGCCGCAGCTGGTGCCCAAGCGCTTCCTGGGCCGCGCCAACGGAGTGGTCCAGATGGCCTTCGGTCTGGCCCAGTTCCTCGTTCCGCTGATCGCGGTCGGCATCCTGCACGTGATCGGGCTCGGCGGCATCCTGGTCTTCGACGTCGTCAGCTACCTGATCGCCACCGGCGTCACCCTGGCGGTGCGCTTCCCCGACGCGATGGCCGCCACCCGCCGCGAGAGCGTCGCCGCCGAGATCCGGGCGGGTTTCCGACGGGCCCTCGGCAACCGCCACTTCAGGGCCATGCTGTTCTGGTTCGCCGCCCTGAACGTCTTCCTCTCCCCGCTCTTCCTGCTCGTCACCCCGCTGGTGCTCTCCTTCTCCTCGACGGCGGCGGCCGGCTGGGTGTCCACCGCGGCCGGGATGGGCGCCGTCCTCGGCGGCCTCACCCTGCTGGTCTGGGGCGGCCCGCGCAGGATGCGCCTGCGCGGAGTCCTGCTGGCCACCCTCGGCCTCGCCGCCGCCTGCGTCGTCACCGGGCTGCGGCCCTCGGTGACCGTGGTCGCCGTCGGCGCGTTCGGCATGACCTACGGGCTGGCGCTGCTCAACGGCATCTACGCGACGGTCGTCCAGACCAAGGTGCCGATGCGCTTCCACGGCCGGGTGATCGCGGTGAACACCATGGTCGCCTGGTCCACCCTGCCGATCGGCTTCGCCCTGGTCGCGCCGGCCGGCCCCGAGCTGCTCCAACCGTTGATGGACGAGGGCGGCGCGCTGGCCTCCACCGTCGGCGCGCTGATCGGTACCGGTGACGGGCGCGGCATCGGCCTGCTCTACCTGGTGTTCGGCCTCGCCATGGCCGTACTGGTCCTGATCAGCCTCTGCATTCCCGTCCTGGCCCGCTTCGACCGGGAAGTCCCGGACGCCGAGTCCGACGACCTGATCGGCCTGGAGACCCTGCGGGCCCGTGCGAAAAGCGAGATGAGCGCATGACATTCCCCACCGCGACCGCCACCACTCCCACCTCGGCCCCGGCCGCCCGGTATCCGCTGACCGACGAGCAGCGCCGCCTCTGGTTCCTCCAGCAACTGGATCCGCGGGACTCCGGGTTCAACATGTACCTGAACCGTCGCTGGAGCGGCCCGATCGACCCGCGGGCCCTGGGAGCGGCGCTCACCCGGCTCACCGCGCGCCACGACGTGCTGCGCACCCGCTTCGCCCTGGACGGCGAGCAGCCCGTCCAACTCGTCGAGCCCGTACGGGACGTCGAGCTCACCCTGATCGCGATACCCGACGCCGCGGAGGAGTCCTTCACCGCGGCCTGCGCCCCCCACGTCAACGCCCCCTTCGACCTGGGCGGACAACCGCCGCTGCGGGCCGTCCTGGTCAGCGCCGGGGAGCACGAGCACGCCCTGAGCGTGGTGGTCCACCACATCGTCTCCGACGGCTGGTCGTTCACCGTGCTGTGGCGCGAACTGCTCGCGCTGTACCGCGAGGAGATCGGCGAGGGGTCGTCCGAACTGCCCGAGCTGAAGACGCGGTTCGCGGACTTCGCGCTCGCCGAGCGGGCGAGGCTGGACGGCGGCGCCGCCGAGGAGGCGGTCCGGTACTGGAGCGGGCGACTGGCGGGCATCGGGGCCCTGCGGATGCCGCTGGACCGCCCCAGGCCGGCCGAACCCACCCACCCGGCCGGCTTCGCCGACCTCGCCCTCGGCCGCGACCTCGTCTCCCGGCTCGACTCCCTGGCCCGCGAGCAGCGCTGCACCCCGTTCATGGTGCTGCTCGCCGCCTATCAGTGCGTGTTGGCCCGCTGGTGCGGCAGCCTCGACTTCGCCGTCGGCACCCCCCTGGCCGGCCGCAACGAGACCGCCCACGAGGCCCTGCTGGGCTACTTCTCCCGTACCGGGGTGATCCGTGCGGACCTCACCGGGGAGCCCGACTTCCGCACCGTGCTGCGTCGGGTGCGTTCTGCCACGATGGCCGCGCTGAACCATCAGGACGTCCCGGTCGAACGGGTGGCCGCCGAACTGGGGCTTCCCGTACTGCCCGGTGTCGGCCCGCTGCACCAGGCGGTGTTCGTCCACCAGAGCCAGTACGACCCGGCCGGCGCGGACGAGCTGACCGCGCTGCCCGCGAACGTCCGGACGACGAGCATGGACTCGGGCTTCGACCGGGCCAAGACCGATCTGCTGCTGGACAGTTGGCGGACCCCGGACGGCGGGATGACGCTGTCGTTCTGCTTCGACCGGGAGCTCTTCGAGCGTGCCACGGTCGAGGCCCTGGCGGGCCGGATCCGCGACCTGCTCGCCCGGGCCGTCGTGGACGTGGAGGTCCCGCTGCACGGTGACTGGCTGCTGACGGGCGAGGAGCGGGCCGCGCTGCTCGTCCTCGGCGCGGGGCCGGTCGCAACCGAGGACGCGCAGCCGATCCTGCGGCGCTTCGCCGACCAGGTGGCCGCCCGTCCCGACGCGCCGGCCGTCGAGTGTGCGGGCGACGTCCGTACCTACGCGGAACTCGACCGGGCATCGGAGGAGTTGGCCCGTCGGCTGGGCCCGGTGGCGGGCCGCGTGGTGGGCGTGCGGATCGAGCCGTCCTTCGAACTGGTCACCGCCCTGCTGGCGATCTGGAAGGCGGGCGCCGGCTACCTGCCGCTCGACCCCGCGCACCCGGCCGAGCGCCGGCGGCTGATGCTCGGCGAGGCGGACGCCGCCCTGCTGCTCACCCGGGGCGAGCGTCCGGACCTGGGGGTCCCGGTGCTGGTCGTGGCCGATCCGGGCACCGGGTCCGGGGCCACCGGCGTCGAGTCCGTGAGCGCGGAGCCCACGCGGGCCGCGCCGCCGGGGACCGACCCGGGCGGCCTCGCGTACGTCCTGTACACCTCGGGCTCCACCGGCGCGCCCAAGGGCGTCGCCGTCGAGCACGCCGCCCTGGCCGAGCGCGTGCGGTGGATGGCCGGGCCCCAGGGGTACGGGCTCCGGCCGGGCGACCGGATCGTCCAGTTCGCCTCCATCGGCTTCGACACCCATGCCGAGGAGATCTGGCCGGCCCTCACCGCGGGCGCCTGCGTCGTCCTGCTGCCCGGCGGCGGCCGGATGCTGCCCGACCTGCTGCGCACCGAGGCCGGGCGGTCCGTGACCGTCCTCGACCTGCCGACCGAGTACTGGCAGGAACTGGTGTCCCTCGGAGAGCGGACCCCGTGGCCGCCCGCGCTGCGCCTGGTGGTCCTGGGCGGTTCCGAGGCTCGCTCCGTCACCCTCGCCCAGTGGCGGGAGCGGCACGGCGACACCGTCCGGCTGGTCAACACCTACGGCCCGACCGAGGCCACCGTCATCGTCACCGCGGGCGACCTCGCCGGCGGACGGGCCGGCGCCGGCCGCGGGCCCGCCGTCGATCGGCGCCCGCCGCTCGGCCGTCCGCTGCCGGGGGTGCGGCTCTACGTCCTGGACGAGCGCGGCGGCCTGCTGCCCGCCGGCTCCGAGGGCGAGCTGTACATCGGCGGCAGCGGCCTCGCGCGCGGCTACGCGGCCCGGCCCGAGCTGACCGCGCGGGCCTTCCTCCCGGATCCGTTCGCCGACGCCCCGGACGGTCGGATGTACCGCACCGGCGACCGCGCCCGGTGGCGCGCCGACGGGCAGTTGGAGTTCCTCGGCCGCGCCGACGACCAGGTGAAGATCCGCGGGTACCGGATCGAGCCCGCCGAGATCGAGGCGGCCCTCACCGCCCATCCGGGCGTCGGCCGGGCGGCCGTGCTGGTCCGCGACGGGCGCCGGCTGATCGCCTACGCCGTCCTGCGACCGACCGACGGGCAGCGGTCCGGGGCCGCGCCGGGGGCGGGTGAACTGCGCGAGCACCTGGCTCTGCGGCTGCCGGCCTTCATGGTGCCGGAGGCCGTGGTGCTGCTCGACACGCTCCCGCTCACCGCCAACGGCAAGCTCGACACCGCGACCCTGCCCGATCCGGACCCGGCGGGGGCCGCCGCCGGATACCTGGCACCCCGCACCGACGCCGAGGCCCTGGTGGTCGACCTGTGGCAGGAGGTGCTCGGCCTGCCGAGGGTCGGCGTACTGGACGACTTCCTCGCCCTCGGCGGGGACTCGCTCCTGGTCACCCGGGTCGCCGCCCGGATCCGGGCGGGCGTCGGCCTCGACGTGTCGATCCGCGACGTCTTCGAGAGCCCGACACCGGCGGCCCTGGCGGCCCGGATCGAGGCCCTGCTGATCGCGGAGATCGACGCCCTCAGCGAGGAGGAGGCCGTCGACCGGCTCACCTGACCCCACCCGCCCCACCCCGTACCCTCACCCACCGCACCACATCGGAGAACGCCATCGCCATCACCGTGCCGCCCGCCGCGACGACCGTCCCGGAGCTCCTCGACGCGCGGGCCACCGAGCACCCTGACCACGTCGCGCTGCGGGTCGTCGGCGGCGGGCAACTCACCTACCGCCGTTGGCGCGAGGAGGCGCTTCGGGTCGCGGTCGCACTGGCCGCGGCCGGGGTCGGGCCGGGAGACCGGGTGGTGCTGCGGTTCTCCAACGCGCGCTGGGACCGGTACGCCGTCGGATTCCTCGCCGTCCAGTACGCGGGCGGGGTGCCCGTCCCGGTCCGCGAGGACCTCTCCGAGGTCGATGCCGCCGCCCTGGCCGCGCTGGCCGAAGCTGGCACGGTCCTGCGGGAGGGCGGGCGGACCGCCCTCCCGGGACCGGCGGACCTGCGTCTGGACGTCCTGCTGGCGGCGCACCCCGAGCCGCCGGCCGGCCCGCCGCACCGGGTCGGCCCGGCCGACCCGGCCCAGGTGATCGGCACCTCCGGCACCACCGGCGCGCCCAAGGGCGTGCTCGCCGCGCACGGCAACCTGACCGCCGGCCTGTCCACCCACCCCCGCCGCCGCGCCTACGCGCACTCCCGGCACGCCCTGCACGCCTTCCCGATCGGGACCAACGCGGGCCAGGTGATGTTGCTGGGCGCGCTGACGGCCGCGCCCACCACGCTCAGCCTTCCGCGCTTCGACGCGGACGCGTTCGGGGCCGCGGTCGAGGAGTTCGGGATCGGCACCGCCTTCCTCGTGCCCTCGATGGCCATCGAGTTGGTCAACGCGGGCACCGCCGGGCGCTACGACCTGAGCAGCCTGCGCCTGGTCAACTCCTCCGCCGCCGCACTGCCCGTGCCGGTGGCCGCCGCGCTGGCCGCGGCGCTGCCGGGTGCGACGCTGGTCAACACGTACACCTCCGCCGAGGCCTCGCCCGCGCAGATCTCCACCGTGGTCGACACCCGCCGCCCCGGCTCGCTGGGCCGCCCGGCGGACCCCGCTGACCTGCGGATCCTCGGCGCGGACGGACTGCCGTTGCCCGCCGGGCAGGTCGGCGAGGTCTGGCTGCGCCAGCCCGGACCCCCGCGCGCCTACCTGGGCGGCGACGGACGGGGCGACCGGGTGTTCCGGGACGGCTGGGTGCGGATGGGCGATGTCGGTCGCCTCGACCCGGACGGCTACCTGTACCTGGTCGACCGGGAGAGCGACGTCATCAAGAGCGGGGCGCTGAAGGTCTCGACGCTGCGGATCGAGGAGGCACTGCACGAACACCCCGCGGTCGCCGACGCCGCCGTGCTCGGCCTGCCGCACCCCGTGATGGGCGCCGTCCCGGTGGCGGTCGTGGTGGCCGGGCCCGGGGGTCCGGACCTCGACGGGCTCCGGCTGTTCCTGAGCTCCCGGTTGGGCCGGCCCGAACTGCCGGTCCGGATCCTGCTCGTCGAGGACCTGCCCAGGAACCCGAGCGGAAAGGTGGTCAAGCACCTGCTCCGCCCGCTGTTCGACGCACCCGTGGAGTCCACCGCTCCTGTGCTCGCCCCCACCGGCCCGACGGAACTGCGGCTTGCCGGGCTCTGGCGGCGGCTGCTGGGCCGACCGGTCACCGATGTGGCCGCCGAGTTCTTCGCGCTCGGCGGCGACTCCTTCCGGGCGGTCCAGCTCGCCACCGCCATCAGTGAGGAGTTCGGGGTCCGCGCGGGCACCGCCGTGATCTTCGAACGTCCCTCGCTGCGCTCTCAGGCGGCCTGGGTGGACCACCCCGACCGGCGGCGCCCCGTGGCGGGCGCGGCGCCCGCCGGGACGGGGACCGTGACGCCCTACCTGGCAGCGCTCCGTGCGCAGCCGCACGCCGTGGCCCTCACCTCCCAGCAGGAGAACTTCTTCCGCTGGATGGCCGAGGCGCCCGGGCGGGACGCAGGAGCGGTGACGGCCCTGTTCAAGGTGGCCGATCGGCTGGAACCGGAGACCCTCGGCCTGGCGCTCACCGAGGCGGTCCGACGCCATCCGGCGCTGCGGACCCGGTTCGAGGCGGTGGGCGAGGGCGTCGTGCGGACGGTACTGGACGAGGAGCCCCGGGTACGGATCACGCTGACCCGGGCCCCCGGGGCCTCCGACGCGGAGGTGGACGCCCTGCTGCTGGCCGAACGCGACCGGCTCACCGACCTGGCCCGTGACCCGATGGCACGCCTGCTGGTGGTCAGCAGGTCGGAGACCGACCACGTGGTACTGGTCGCGATGCACCACATGGTCGCCGACGGTTGGTCGGTGGGAGTGCTGCTGGCCGACCTCGGGGTGCTGTACTCCGCACTGCGGCGCGGCCGCTCCGCCCCACCGGCACGCTCGGGCCCGGGCTACGCGGAGTTGGTGGACTGGGCCAACGCGCACTGGCCGGCCTCCCGGGCCCACTTCGGGGCCGCGCTGGCCGGAGCGCCGGAGGCCGTCGAGCGGTTCGCGGGCCGTCGGTCGGTGGACGAGGTGCTCACCAAGGCGCACGAGTTCGAGGTGCCGGCGCCGTTGGCCGAGGCCCTGCGGGCCCGGGCGGCCGAGCTGGGCGCCACGCCCTTCCTGGCCGTCACCGCGGCCTGGACCGGCCTGCTGGCGCGCCGCGGCGGTACGCCCGACCTGGTGGTGATGACCCCGGTGCCCGGTCGCCCGCGTCCGGACGCCGAGCGGACGGTCGGCTGCTTCGTGCAGTCGTTGCTGCTGCGGGTGGACGCGAGCGGGGGGCCGGGTTTCGCCGAACTGCTGGACCGGCTGAGAGTGGTCCACAGCGAGGCCCTGGACCACCAGCTCCACCCGTTCGCCGAGTTCAGTCCGTCCGTGCCCTTCGCGGCCTGGCTCCGCTACGAGGCCTGGGCCGCGCCCGCCCAGCTGCCCGGCCTGGCCTGCGAGCCCTGGGAGTTGCCGCGCGGGAGCACCGTGCCGTGGCCGCTGCCGGGCGGCGACCGGGGCGTGCCCGAGCTGACCGTGGTCGAGCAGCCTGACGGCGGCATGCGGTGCTGGCTCCAGTACAACGCGCTGGCCTTCGACCTGCCGGTGATCGCCGAACTGGCCGGGGAGTTCACCGCCGCGCTGACCGCCGCCTGTGGGTGACGTCGCTCAGGGGGCGAGTTCCCGCGCGTCCAGGGACATCCGCCAGAAGTTGCGGCGCTGCACCTCGTCGAGGTCGGCCTGGAGCGGTGACGGCGGGACGGTCAGGACGGGGCAGGCGGCGTGGGCGAGGCAGTAGCGCGCCACCGAGGGGCGGACGAGGCGGCGCAGCGCGTTGCGGGAGCCGCTGCCCACCACCAGGAGGTCTTCGGGGCCGCGGGCGGTGTCCACGAGGGCCGCGCCGGGCGTGGCCCGCACGGTGAGGCCGGCGAGGGTGACGCCGGGCTTCGTGGCGCCGAAGGCGCCGTCGAGCACCTCGCGCAGCCGTTCCACGACGGCGGCGCGGCAGTCGGTCAGGGCCGGGACGTCGCAGGCGCTGCGGCTCGCGAGTGCGCCTCCGGGAGCCTGCCAGGCCATGACGACCCACAGTTCGGCCTCCCGCACCCGGGCTTCCGCGACGGCCCGGTGCAATGCGGACAGGCTGCCCGGGGTTCCGCTCACGCCCACCACGATCCTGCGCACGCCCTTGTTCCTCTCCCGGTGGTCCGTACGTGTTCCCACGGCACCATGAAAGGGCCGGGGCGGCGTGTGCGGCGGCCCACTGACGCCCTCCTGACGCGCCTGCCGGAACTCATGACGTGTTCCTGACGGCACAGGGTCCCCGCTGTCAGTGAGGCGTATGGAGTCGGGCCGTCGCCGTCAAGGTCCCGTCATGGGGTGCCCGCGGGGGTGCGGTCACGGGGATAGCTTCGGTGTCGCGCCCCGGCTGCCTCCCCGCATCCGGGGCCCCATCCGTCACTCGTGGTTCCTCCGGGAGGGCCCCATGTGTTTGTTCCAGTACGACGACGACCCCGAGCCCGAGGAACGGGTCCCGGCCGGGCCCCTGTTCGTCCCGGCCCGGCCGGGGCCCGGCCGCGCGGTGGTACGCCTGTTCCGCACCCCGTTGGGTGCCCGTACCGCCGTCGGCTTCACCACGGCGGAGCGGCTGGCCGCCACCCTCGGACCGGAGCAGCCCTGGATCCGGCTGTCCGAGTCCGCCCTCCGCGCGCTGGCCGGACCGCTCGGGGCGTCGTCGCTGACGGTCGATCCGACCCTCACCGCCCCCGCGGTCGCCGCGGCGACGGGTCCCGGACCGGTCGGCGCCCCGGTTCGGCAGGCGCCCGAGACCGCGGCCCGGAACGCCTGAAGGGAATCGCACCATGACGATCGCCGCCCTCCCCGAGGTCGCGCCCTCTCCGGGCCACGACGACCTCTCGATATGGCCCGCGTCCACGACCCGGCTCCCGCACGGCGGTCTGTCCGTCGGCGGAGTGTCGCTGGCGGACCTGGCCGAGCGGTTCGACACCCCCGTGTACGTCCTGGACGAGGGTGAGGTCCGGACCCGCTGCCGCACCTACCGCGACGCATTCCCCGAGGCCGATGTCCTGTACGCGGCCAAGGCGTTCCTCTCCCGCGCGATGGTGCGCTGGGTCCGGGAGGAGGGCCTGGGCCTGGACGTCTGCTCGGCCGGGGAATTGGAACTCGCCGTGACAGCGGGCTTCCCACCGGAGCGGATCGTGCTGCACGGCAACGCCAAGTCCCCCCGGGACATCGCCACCGCGCTGCGGCTCGGGGCGGGGCGGATCGTGATCGACAGCCCGTCCGAGATAGCGCGGATCGCGGCCGCCGTCGGCACCGGCGGGCACCAGAAGGTGATGGTGCGCGTCGTGCCGGGCGTCTCGGCCGGCGGTCACGAGAAGATCCGCACCGGTACGGACGACCAGAAGTTCGGCCTCTCCCCCACCGACGGCTCGGCGCAGCACGCCGTTGCCAGGATCCTGGGCCAGCCCCAGCTCGAACTCACGGGCCTGCACTGCCACATCGGCTCCCAGATCACCACCGTGGAGCCTTATCTCGTGGCGCTGCGCCGCATGGTGGAGCTGATGGCCCGCATCCGTGACGAGCACGGCCCGGTCCTGTCCGAGCTGGACATGGGCGGCGGCCACGGCGTCGCGTACCGGCCCGGTGAGGCCGCCCTCGACCTCACCGCGCTCGCCCGGGAGCTCCGAACCGAGTTGGTGGAGGGCTGCGCCGCGGCCGGACTGCCCGTGCCGCGGCTCGCCATCGAGCCGGGGCGTGCGGTGTCCGGGCCGGCAGGTGTGGCGCTGTACCGGGTGCTGGCCGTCAAGCGCACCGGCAAGGCCGTCTTCGTCGCCGTGGACGGCGGCATGAGCGACAACCCCCGGCCCGCCCTGTACGGGGTGCGGTACGCCCCGCTGCTCGTCGGCCGGCGCTCCGCGGCCGCGCCGTGCCGGGCCACCGTCGTCGGGCGCCACTGCGAGGCCGGTGACGTCCTCGCCTCCGACGTCGAGCTGCCGGGGGACGTCCACCCCGGGGACCTGCTCGCCGTCCCCGTGGCGGGCGCCTACCAGCTGTCCATGGCCTCCGGATACAACATGGTCGGGCGGCCCCCGGTGATCGCCGTCCACGAGGGCGCGGCCCGGATCCTGCTCAGGCGCGAGACGCTGGACGACTTCCGGAGCCGGGACATCGGCTGCTAGGCCGTGTTCTGAAGGTCTCGCCCGACCCGCGAACCCTCGACGTGCGCCGCGCGGCCGTCACCGGTGCGGGACGTCGATGCCGGCCTCGCGGAGCTTCGCCTCGACCAGGGCGTTCAGGCGGGCGATGGACGGCGACCCGTCCTCCCGGTGGTGGTTGACCACTCCGTACCGGGAGGCGGCGTCGGACGTCCTGCGAAAGCCGGTCGGCATCTCCAACAGGGTTCGGTCGGCCAGTAGTTGGTCGGCGAGCGTGGAGGCCAGTTCCTCGATCCGGGGGTCGTCCGGATGCCAGGACCTCGCGGCCCAGGCGCGGCGGGTCGGTTCGACGGACTCGGGATCGGCGAGCGAGCCTTCGAGTCGGGTCAGGAAGCTTTCGAAGATCTCCGGAACCAGCGCCCGTGCCAGTACCAGGGCCTCGCGCTGACCGGCCACGTAGTCGGGGCCGAAGCCGAGTTCGGCGAGCCGGTCCAGGACCCGGCAGGCCCGGTCGGGCAGCAGGGCCCGGTCGCCCTGGGCGAGTCGGTGCAGCGTGTCGCGGCGTTCGGTCAGGTCCTCGATCCGTTCGGTGAGCCGACGGTGGACGTCGTCCAGGGCGGCGGCGAACCGCTCGGGCCCGGCGTCGAGCAGGCCACCGATCTCGGCCAGTGGCACACCGGCCCCGGCCAGGGTCCGGACCTGGACCATCCGCAGCAGGTCGGCCGAACCGTAGCGCCGGTAGCCGGAGCCGTCCCGTGCCGGCTCGGCGAGCAGACCGAGCCGGTGGTAGTGCCGCACCGTTTTGATCGTGACGCCGACGAACGCCGCCGCCCGACCGATCGTGAGCCCGTTCGCCATCGGCTCAGCTCGTCTCGGGGTACGGGTGGGGAACGATCACAGGGCGAGGGTAGCGGTGGCCGTCCGTCCTTGTTCACGAAGGGTGTTGACCTTGACCTTGGGTCAGGGTCCATCGTCGTCGCACGGCCGCCTGGAAGGGGCCGGGCGGCCGCACCGGGCCTGCCGCCGGATCGAGCACGGTGGACGAGGGGATTCATGATGGGTACGAACAGCGGCGGGCTCTGCGAAGCGGGCCTGGGCAGGCTGCACGAGGTGCTGGCACGACATGTCGGGTCCAAGAGGATTCCCGGACTCGTCGCCCTGGTGAGCCGCGGCGACCGGACGCACGTCGAAGCGATGGGGACGATGCGTCACGACGGTGGCCCTCCGATGCGCCAGGACACGATCTTCCGGATGGCGTCCACGTCCAAGCCGGTCACGACGGCGGCGGCGATGGTCCTGCTCGACGAGTGCAGGCTGCGGTTGGACGACCCGGTGGACCCGTGGTTGCCGGAGCTCGCCGACCGGCGGGTGCTGACGCGGCCCGACGGCCCGCTGGAGGACACCGTGCCGGCCCGGCGGCCGATCACCGTGAGGGACTTGCTGACCTCCACGTTCGGGCTCGGAGTGGATTTCGGGTTGATGGCCTCCCCGATCAGGGCCGCGACCTTCGAGCGTCTCGACTACAGCGTGGCGTCCGGGCCGGCACCCGACCCGGACGAGTGGATGCGCCGCCTCGGCGAACTGCCGCTGTCGTACCAGCCCGGCGAACGGTGGCAGTACGACCTCAGCAGCGAGGTGCTCGGTGTGCTGGTCGCCAGGGTCGCGGGCCGGTCGTTGGAATCGTTCCTGCGCGAACGCGTCCTCGATCCGCTGGGGATGAGGGACACCGCCTTCCACGTGCCCGCCGACAGGATCGACCGGCTGCCGCCCCTGTACGGGCCCGATCCGCAGAGCGGGGAGTTCCTCGTCTGGGACGAGGCGGAGGGCGGAAGGGCCGGCCGGCCCCCGGCGTTCCAGGGCGCGGGCGGCGGGCTGGTCTCCACCGTCGACGACTACCACGCCTACTTCCGGATGCTGCTGAACCACGGTGTGCACGACGGCGAGCGCATCCTGTCCCGGGCCGCCGTCGAGCTGATGACCACCAACCGGCTCACGCCCGAGCAGGGGTCCGCCCGGGACACCATGTACCGGAGCATCGCCCACCTCACGGCCGGACAGGGGTTGCACGGCGGCTGGGGCTTCGGAATGGCCGTACGCACCCACCGCAGCGGCCACGCGCCCATCGGCCAGTTCGGCTGGGACGGCGGCACCGGCACCACCGTCCACGCCGATCCCGGCAGTGGGCTCACCGCGATCCTGCTCACCCAGGTCGGGATGTCCACGCTCGATTCGCCCCGGCTCATCCACGACTTCTGGACCACCGTCCACCAAGCCGTCGCCGACTGACGGCGCCGTGCTCCGCGCGCCACATACGCGCAGATGGGAGCCGTTCCGGAGGCCGTGAGGAGGTGCTGCGCGCGGCACGAGCATCAGGGCGGCGTTAAGGGTTCCCGGGTGCCCGTATGGAGCACGTCAAAGTGGCTTAACACCCGGATCGGGACGCGGTTATGTCGTCATCAGCCAACTGGCTGATTCGTCCTTTCCCACTTCACTCAGGAGCTCGCGATGGCCGATCTGGCCTTCGTCGTCACCACGGTCGCGGTATTCGCGCTGGTGGCTCTCATCGCCCGGGGGGTGACCAAGCTGTGACCGTCGAGAACGTCGTCGGCCTCGTCGTGGCCGTCTCCCTGCTCGGATACCTCGTCCTCGCCCTCGTGTACCCGGAGAGGTTCTGAGCACGACATGAGCCCCGTAACCGCTGGTGTGCTCCAGCTGCTCGCGCTGATAGCCGCGCTCGCGCTGGCCTACCGTCCGCTGGGCGACCACATGGCCCGCGTCTACTCCTCCGAGAAGCACTGGAAACCGGAGAAGTGGATCTACAAGGCGATCGGAGCCAACCCGAACGCCGAAATGCGCTGGCCCGCCTACCTGCGCGCCGTCCTCGCCTTCTCCGCGGTGAGCGTCCTGTTCCTCTACGGACTCCAGCGCCTGCAAGGCAGCCTGCCCGGCTCGCTCGGCTTCGTGTCGATCGACCCCGACCAGGCCTTCAACACCGCCGCCTCCTTCGTGGCCAACACCAACTGGCAGTCGTACTACGGCGAGCAGGCCATGGGCCACGTCGTACAAACCGGCGGCCTCGCGGTGCAGAACTTCGTCTCCGCCGCCGTCGGCATGGCCGTCGCAGTGGCCCTCGTCCGGGGATTCTCCCGGTCGCGTACGGGTGAGCTCGGCAACTTCTGGTCCGACCTGGTGCGCGGCACCGTCCGCATCCTGCTGCCGATCTCCGTGATCGGCGCGATCGTCCTGGTCGCCTGCGGGGTCATCCAGAACTTCGCGGGCATTCACGAGGTCGGCCGGTTCATGGGCGGGACCCAGCAGTGGAACGGCGGCGCGGTCGCCTCCCAGGAGGTCATCAAGGAACTGGGCACGAACGGCGGCGGCTACTTCAACGCCAACTCCGCCCACCCCTTCGAGAACCCCACCCCGTTCTCGAACCTGTTCGAGATCTTCCTGATCCTGCTCATCCCCTTCGCGATGACCCGCACCTTCGGCCGGATGGTCGGCAACCTGCGCCAGGGCTACGCGATCCTCGCCACCATGGGCATCATCTGGATCGCGTTCACCGCCCTGATGATGTGGACCGAGTTCGCCCACCACGGCCCGGCGCTCCAGGCCGCCGGCGGGGCGATGGAGGGCAAGGAGACCCGCTTCGGGATCGGCGGCTCCTCGATCTTCGCCGTCGCCACGACACTGACCTCGACCGGCGCGGTCAACTCCTTCCACTCCTCGTACACGGGCCTCGGCGGCGGCATCACCATGCTGGGCATGCAACTCGGCGAGATCGCGCCCGGCGGTGTCGGCTCGGGCCTCTACGGCATGCTGATCATGGCGATCATCGCCGTGTTCATCGCCGGCCTGATGGTCGGCCGCACCCCCGAGTACCTGGGCAAGAAGATCGGCACCCGCGAGATCAAGCTCGCCGCCTGCTACATCCTGATCACCCCCGCCCTGGTCCTCGGCTTCACCGCGGCGGCGATGGCACTGCCCACCCCGGGCAACTCGATGACGAACGCCGGCGCCCACGGCTTCTCCGAGATCCTCTACGCCTACACCTCGGGCGCCAACAACAACGGCTCCGCCTTCGCCGGCCTGAACGCCGACACCCAGTGGTTCAACAGCACCATCGGCATCGCCATGCTGCTGGGCCGCTTCCTGCCCATGGTGTTCGTCCTCGCACTGGCCGGCTCGCTCGCCGAGCAGAAGCCCGTCCCCGAGACCGCGGGCACCCTGCGCACCGACAAGCCGCTCTACGCGGGCCTGCTCGTCGGCACGATCCTCATCATCACCGGACTCACCTACTTCCCCGCCCTCGCGCTGGGGCCGCTCGCCGAAGGGCTCGCCTCATGAGCACCATCACCCCCACCCGTGCTCCGCACGAGGACATCCCCACCGGCCACGGGCCCACGACGGGCCGCGTCGGCGGGGGATTGTTCGATCCCAAGGCGCTCCTGAAGTCCTTCCCGGACGCGGTGCGCAAGCTCGACCCCCGGATCATGATCAAGTCTCCCGTCATGTTCGTGGTCCTGATCGGCTCGGTCGTCACGACCGCCCTCGCGATCAAGGACCCGACGGACTGGTTCGGCTGGGCGATCACCGTCTGGCTGTGGCTGACCACGATCTTCGCCAACCTCGCGGAAGCCGTCGCCGAGGGCCGCGGCAAGGCCCAGGCCGACACCCTGCGCAAGGCCAAGACCGACACCGTCGCCCGCCGCCTCGACGGTTCGGCGGAGGACCAGGTCCCCGGCACGGAGCTCCGCATCGGTGACCTGGTCGTGTGCGAGGCCGGCGACATCATCCCCGGCGACGGTGACGTCGTCGAGGGCGTCGCCTCCGTCGACGAGTCGGCCATCACCGGAGAGTCCGCTCCCGTCATCCGGGAGTCGGGCGGCGACCGCTCGGCCGTCACCGGTGGCACCAAGGTGCTGTCCGACCGGATCGTCGTCAAGATCACGACGAAGCCCGGCGAGACCTTCATCGACCGGATGATCGCCCTGGTCGAGGGCGCGGCCCGGCAGAAGACGCCCAACGAGATCGCCCTCAACATCCTGCTGGCGTCCCTCACCATCGTCTTCCTGCTCGCGGTCGTCACCCTCCAGCCGTTCGCGATCCACGCGGGCGCCGAGCAGTCGATGATCGTCCTCACCGCCCTCCTGGTCTGCCTCATCCCGACGACGATCGGCGCGCTGCTCTCCGCGATCGGCATCGCGGGCATGGACCGCCTCGTCCAGCGCAACGTCCTCGCCATGTCGGGCCGCGCGGTCGAGGCCGCGGGCGACGTGTCGACCCTGCTCCTCGACAAGACCGGCACGATCACCCTGGGCAACCGGCAGGCGTCCGAGTTCGTACCCGTCAAGGGCACCACCGAGGCGGAACTCGCCGACGCCGCACAGCTGTCCTCCCTCGCGGACGAGACGCCCGAGGGCCGCTCGATCGTGGTCCTGGCGAAGGAGAAGTACCGCCTGCGCGAGCGCCACCAGGGCGAACTCGCCGGCGCCGAGTGGATCGCCTTCACCGCCCAGACCCGCATGTCCGGTGTCGACGTGGACGGCAGGAAGACCCGCAAGGGCGCCGCCGGCTCCGTCATCGCCTGGGTGAAGGAGCGCGGCGGTCGGGTCTCCGACGACGCCGACCTCCTCGCCAACCGCATCTCCGAGGCCGGTGGCACCCCGCTCCTGGTGGCGGTGGAGGACGAGAAGGGCGCCCGCGTCCTCGGCGTCATCCACCTCAAGGACGTCGTCAAGGAGGGCATGCGCGAACGCTTCGACGAGCTGCGCCGCATGGGCATCAAAACCGTCATGATCACCGGCGACAACCCGCTGACCGCGAAGGCCATCGCGGAGGAGGCGGGCGTGGACGACTTCCTCGCCGAGGCCACGCCCGAGGACAAGATGGCCCTCATCAAGCGGGAACAGGCGGGCGGCAAACTCGTCGCGATGACCGGAGACGGCACCAACGACGCCCCGGCCCTCGCCCAGGCCGACGTCGGCGTCGCGATGAACACCGGCACCTCGGCCGCCAAGGAGGCCGGGAACATGGTGGACCTGGACTCCAACCCCACCAAGCTCATCGAGATCGTCGAGATCGGCAAGCAGTTGCTGATCACACGAGGCGCGCTGACCACGTTCTCCATCGCCAACGACGTCGCCAAGTACTTCGCGATCATCCCGGCCATGTTCGCCGTCGCCTACCCGGGCCTCGACAAGCTCAACGTCATGGGCCTGCACTCACCCGAGTCGGCGATCCTGTCCGCCGTCATCTTCAACGCGCTGATCATCGTCGCCCTGGTCCCGCTCGCCCTCAAGGGCGTGCGGTACCGGCCCACCAGCGCCGACAGGATGCTCCGTCGCAACCTCGGCCTGTACGGGGTGGGCGGTCTGATCGCCCCGTTCATCGGCATCAAAATCATCGACCTCCTCATCTCCCTCATCCCCGGAATCGGCTGATCTGCGATGAACAACTCTGTGGGCAACACCGCGCGCCTGATCGGCGCGGGCCTGAGGGCCCTGCTCGTCCTGACGGTCCTGTGCGGCGTCCTCTACCCGCTGGCCGTCACCGGGATCGCCCAGGCCCTGTTCGACGACAAGGCCAACGGCTCCGAGATCAAGGACAGGAGCGGCGCCGTCGTCGGCTCCTCCCTCATCGGGCAGAGCTACGACCTGCCCAAGCAGAACCCCGACGACGCCGAGGAGGCCGTGAAGCCGGACCTCAAGTGGTTCCAGCCGCGCCCTTCCAACGGGCTGGGCTCCAACAGCGTCAACACCCAGTACTCGCTGATCCTCTCGGGTGCCACCAACCGGTCGGCGGACAACGGCGCCGTGGGCGGTCTCTGCACGGCGGGCGCGGAGGAGGGCACCCTGTGTGCCCAGGTCGTCGCCGCCAAGGACGCCGTGATCGCGGACAACTCCACGACCTCCTACAAGATCGAGCCCGGGGACGTGCCGGCCGACGCCGTCACCTCCTCCGGCTCGGGCCTCGACCCGCACATCTCCCCCGCCTACGCCGAGCTCCAGGTCCACCGCGTCGCCGAACGGAACAAGCTCGACGTCGAGCGGGTCGAGAAGCTCGTCGCCGAACACACCGAGGGCCGCACCCTCGGCTTCATGGGCGAACCCCGGGTGAACGTCCTCGAACTCAACACCGCGCTCAAGGCCCTCACGCAGGGCTGACGTCGCCCCGCCCCGGGGTCACGGGCCGGTCGGGCGCGGTGCCTCCGCGTCCGGCCGGCCCGCCGCGTTCTCCTCGACCGCCACCGCGCCCACGGCACGGCCCCGGCGGCCACCGCCCCGTACGCCGTAGCAGCGGAAGGCCGCGGGACGATCGGGCCCGAGCACTCGGAATCCGGAAAATGTGCTCCGCAATTGACAGTTGGGGTCCGACGCCACGGGGTGCGGTGGATGATGACCCCGATATGGCCGGAGCCCGTGCACGGACGCGCTCGCGTCCGCGGTCTGCGTGGCAGGGCGGACGGGCGCTGCGAGCTGCCGCGTTCACCCTGATCAGCACGGCGTTGGCAGTCGTGGGCCATCACCTGGCCTCGGGGGAGCCGGTGTCCCGGCCGGGGCTCGCGGTCGGGGCCGTCGTCCTCTTCGCCCTGTCGTCGCTCGCGGCCCGACCGGCCCGACCCGGGCCGCACGTGCTCGCGGCGACCGGCCTGGCCCAACTCCTGGTGCACCGGGCGCTGTCCGCGGGGCACGGAGGGGCCCACCAACACGCCGAGGCGCACACCGGCGTGCCGGAAGCGGGACGTGCGGCGCGGCAGGCGGTGTGGGCCATGACCGCGGCCCACTGCGTTGCCGCGTGCGTGATGGCGCTGCTCATGCACCGCGCCGACCGGGCACTGAGCCGGCTGCCGGGGACGTTGGGTCGCTGGGCGCAGGGGGCGGTCGCGGCTGCCGTCGCGGCTTTCGACGTCTGCCGACGGCCAGGTGTCCGGCTCTGCCCGCGGACCGTGCTCGTCGCGCTCGACGGGCCCTCCGTACGGCCGACGGTGACGACGATGCTCGGTCACGCGGTGGTGCGTCGGGGGCCTCCTGCCGGAGGTGCAGGAGACGTTCCCCTGATCCTGGCGGGCTCCTCACCTGCAAGGCGAGGCCCGTCCCGCGTACCGAGAGGGTTCCTCCATCATGAACAGGTCACACACCCGCCGCCGGCTCCACCGTCCCGCCCTCGGGGCTGTCGGCGCCCTGGTGCTCCTGGGTCTGGCTGCCGGACCGGCCGCCGCCCACGCCGGGGTCACCGCCTCCGACCCGCGCGCGCTCGCCGAGAACGTCACGCTGACCTTCGAATCCGAGGCCGAGTCCGACACCGCGGGCATCGCGGAGTTGCGCGTCGTGCTCCCGACGGGCATCGCTCCGGACGCCGTGACGCTCAAGGAGGCGCCCAAGGACTGGAAGTTGACCGCCACCCCGGACGGGTACGCGATCGGTGGCCCGGCTCTGGCCACCGGCACCGACGCCGAGTACAGCATCACCGTCCGCCAACTGCCCGATGCGAAGTCCCTGGCCTTCAAGACCCTGGAGACGTACGGCGACGGAAAGATCTCCCGCTGGATCGAGGTGCCCGGCAACGGCGAGAAGGTCGACAACCCCGCTCCCGTACTGGAGTTGAAGGCGGCTGCCCCCGGAGCCAAGCCGATCGCCCCGAGCCCCTCGGCGTCGCCGACCCCGAGCGCCCCGCCGTCGCCCCAGCCGTCGGCGACCGCCCCGTCGGCTCCCGTCGCGTCCCCGAGCGGGCGGGCCACGGGCGCGGAGGAGGCGGGCAGCAGTACCGGGACCGTGGTCGGCGTGGTCGCGGCCGCGCTCGTGCTCGTCGGCGCCGGCACCTTCTGGTGGATGCGCCGTAGCCGCAGCGGGGCCTGACCGGCACGGTCGGGGGCGGGGCCGCCGGGCGCGCCGCGCGCCCGGCCCCCCGCGCCCGGGCCGCCGGGCGGCGCCGGGGCGGCGTGAGGAGTGAGGGGTGGCGCGCGG